>NZ_JAJEPT010000007.1:0-152766 GCF_020686995.1 Blautia fusiformis | reverse complement strand
TGCTCCGCCTGCACTGAGCAGACAGAAGATCTGACTCCAGAATGCATCTTTCATGGTCTAACTCCATTATATTTATCATCCTTTTTCTTATATCGACGGATATGTATTTATGAACTAATTGTTCTTTTTCAGTATACTACATCAGGGAAAGGAGAACAAGTGTTTCTTTTATACTATAGAGATTTTTTTAAGCAGATATGCTCAGATGTGCAATTCATCTCACCACCTGAAGAGGTGGGAGAATTCTTGCTACATTTGTTAAAAATTTTTCAGTGCAGCCCGAAGAATTGCTTCTACATCATCTGCCGGCACATCTTCCGGTACCTTTCGTACTGCACGAAGGGCATCTGCAGAACTGTATCCTAATGCGGCAAGCGCCTCCACCGCTTCCTGACGACTATCCCTCAGATCAGATGCTCCCTCAGCTGCTTCTTCCTGCTGATGCGCCAGTTTCATCTCAAAAGCATCTTCCAACTTCAGCTTGTCTTTCAGCTCCAGGATCATTTTCTGGGCTGTCTTTTTCCCGATTCCAGGGGCCTTGGAGATTGTTTTTACATCATCGGAAAGCACTGCAAAACGAAGCTCGTCTGCACTGATCCCGGAAAGGATCCCCAGAGCGCCTTTAGGTCCGACTCCGTTGACACCGATCAGAAGCTTGAACATGCCAAGATCATCCTTCGAAAAAAAACCATATAGCTGTAGAATATCCTCCCGCACATAGAGAAAGGTATGGATCTTCTTTTCATCGCCTATCCGTGCTTTCCCAAGATCCTGTCCTGTCATATAAATCTCATAACCAATTCCGCCATTTTCCACAACCAGACAATTTTCACCGATATCTGCTACAGTACCTTTTACAAAAGAAATCAAATCTCAAGGCTCCTTCCCTGAAACAGCTGAACATCTGTTTCCCATATGAACGCAATAGTAACATAATTTTCAAAAAAAATCAACCCGGAATACAATCTCCGGGTTGATCCTGTATACAAGCCTGTGATTCCTCTCGTTGTTTTCTATCACTGATTAAGGAAATCCTGATCCTCAAAATAATTGATCCGCATAGAAGAACGGACATCATGAAGCGTTGCGGCAGCTTTTTCTCTGGCAACCTCTGTACCGGCTTTCAGGATATCGAACACATCTTCGGTTCGCTGCTCCCACATTTTCCTTCTTTCACGGATCGGTCCAAGCTCTGCCTGCATAACATTATTCAGGAACTTCTTGACTTTCACATCACCAAGGCCACCTCTCTGATAGTGAGCCTTAAGTTCATCCAGATTCTGATACTCTGGCAGAAATTCAGCAAAATGTTCCGGGCGGCTGAAGGCATCCAGATAGATAAATACCGGATTTCCCTCTACACGACCAGGATCCTGAACACGAAGATGATTCGGATCTGTAAACATGGACATGATCTTTTTCTTCACAACATCTTCTTCATCAGACAGATAGATGCAGTTTCCGAGAGACTTACTCATCTTAGCCTTTCCGTCAATTCCCGGAAGACGTAAGCATGCTTTATTGGAAGAAAGAACAATTTCCGGATCTGTCAGTGTGTCACCATAAACGGTATTGAATTTATGGACGATCTCCTTGCACTGCTCAAGCATCGGAAGCTGATCTTCACCTACCGGTACATGTGTTGCGCGGAAAGCAGTAATATCCGCAGCCTGACTGATCGGATAGCAGAAAAAGCCTACTGGGATGCTGGCTTCAAAATTACGCATCTTAATCTCGGATTTAACGGTAGGATTACGCTGTACTCGTGCTACCGTAACCAGATTCATATAATAAAAGGTAAGTTCTGTCAGCTCCGGAACCATGGACTGAATAAAAATATTGGATTTCTCCGGATCAAGCCCGCATGCCAGATAGTCCAGAGCAACCTGAAGAATGTTATGACGTACTTTCTCCGGATGCTCTGCATTATCTGTAAGTGCCTGGGCATCTGCGATCATAATATAAATCTCATCATATAAGCCGGAATTCTGCAGCTTCACACGCTCTGCCAGAGATCCAACATAATGACCTACATGAAGGCGCCCCGTCGGACGGTCGCCAGTTAAAATAATCTTACTCATGAATTTCGTTCTCCTTGAAGTATACTGAATATTTATATCCTATTATAGCCCCTTGAAATTCACCGGTCAAATATTTTTAACCGGAAACTGCAATTTTTCATCGAAATATAACCAAAAGCTTGTACGTATTTATTTATGCATTATCGGGCACAACATGCTTTATTCCAAAAAAGAACTGCCACGTCACTCGGAAAACTTCTGTGACAGGCAGTCCTTTTTGTTTTACAGAATCACATGTCTTGGGCAAACTTCCTTACATTTACCGCAGCCTGTACACTTATCGTAATCGATGTGTGCACAGAAATCGGTAACTGTGATCGCCTCGGACGGACAATTCTTCTCACATTTTTTACAGCCGATACAGCCAAGCTCGCAGGCAACTGTAACTGCCTTACCTTTTGCGTGGGAGCTGCAGGCTACACGTGTCTGTTTGTCATATGGTACCAGCTCGATCAGGTGACGCGGACATTTGGCAACACATTTGCCACAGGCTTTACATGCTTCCTGATCTACGACCGCAATACCATTCACTATATGGATCGCATCAAATGGACATGCCTTTACACAGCTTCCGAAGCCCATACATCCAAATGTACAGTTTTTTGCACCGCTGCCAGGGATGAAAGCCATCATCTCGCAGTCTTCCACACCTGTGTACTCATATTTCACAGTCGTCTTATCACAGGTTCCCGCACATTTTACAAAAGCAACCTGACGTGCGGTTTCTTTTACTTCCTGTCCCATGATCGCGCCAATCTTGGCTGCAACAGGAGCACCGCCAACCGGACACTGATCTACAGGAGCTTCTCCCTTTGCAATTGCGGCAGCGAGTCCGGAACATCCCGGATATCCACAACCACCACAGTTATTTCCTGGAAGAACGCCGAGAATGGCTTCTTCCTTTTCATCTACCTTAACGGTTAATTTCTTGTCTGCAAGTCCGAGGAAGATACCAATGAATAAACCAGTACCACCGACAATGACTGCAGCCATAATAATTCCTGTTATACTCATGCTCTTCTTCCTCCTATACGATTCCGGAGAATCCAAAGAATGCAATAGCCATCAGTGCTGCCGTAAGCAGAACGATCGGCATACCCTGGAAGGATTCCGGAATATCGTTGTATTCCATTTTTTCACGGATTCCCGCAAGTAATACAATTGCGATCAGGTAACCTACACCTGTGGCAAATCCGTTGACAACACTTTCAAGAATGCTGTATTCATATTTAACATTGTTCAGTGCTACACCAAGAACTGCACAGTTTGTTGTGATCAGAGGAAGGTATACACCAAGTGCCTTGTAAAGGGATGGTACAAATTTCTTGAGAAACATTTCTACAATCTGTACCAGTGCCGCGATAACCAGGATAAATACGATCGTTTTCAGATACTCAAAATGGGTCGGTACCAGGATGAATTTATAAAGCAGTCCTGCAACAAAAGATGCAATAGTAATAACAAACACAACTGCACCACCCATGCCGGCTGCGGTTTCTGTTTTCTTGGAAACTCCAAGGAAAGAACAGATTCCCAGGAACTGACTCAATACAACGTTACTGCAAAGCGCAGAACCAATTGCAATCAACATCAAGCTTGCCATTTTCTATTCCCCCTTTTTATTCTTTGTCGGAAGGACATCCGCCGCAGGTCGCACAATTGGAGCCACAGCCGGACTGGATCTTGGAAACATCTTTGCCCTTCTTTGCCATGTTGATCTTTACTTTGTTCTGGATCGCTGCAAGTCCGGCAAGAACCAGAAATGCTCCAGGTGCAAGGATAAAGATAGTGATCGGGGTATAGCCGGCAGCACCGGTAGCTGCATCAGCAACCGGAATGATCTGTGCTCCGAAAGCCTTTCCGGAACCAAGGATCTCTCTTACAAGACCAATGGCAACCAGGCCCACTGTGAAGCCAAGACCCATTCCAAGTCCGTCAAAGATAGACGGAAGGACAGGGTTCTTGGAAGCATAACTCTCTGCACGTCCCAGAATGATACAGTTAACAACGATCAGTGGAATGTAAATTCCAAGTGACTCATAAAGAGAAGGAGTAAAGCCTTCCATCAGAAACTGTACGATAGTTACAAAAGATGCTACAACTACGATAAAGGCCGGCATTCTGACGGAGTCTGGAATAACCTTACGCAGCATGGAGATGAGCATGTTTGACATAACCAGAACTACGGTTGTGGAAAGTCCCATACCAATACCATTGATCGCAGAAGTCGTTACCGCAAGGGTAGGACACATACCAAGCATCAGGACGAAAATCGGATTTTCGGTTATAATGCCGTTTTTTAATCTTTCACCACAATTATTCATATTCAACTACCCTCCTAAAATGCGTTTTTGCAATAGCCGATAGCTGTATTGACTGCACCGGTAAAAGCTCTGGATGTGATGGTCGCACCACTGATAGCATCAATAGGCTCACCTTCGCCGCCGTCCTTGGATACATAGAATTTGTCGGTATTCTTTCCAACATACTGTTCCTGGAACTTCGCTTCTGTAGCACGCATTCCAAGTCCGGCAGTCTCACTGATGGAAAGAATGGAAACGCCGCTGACGGTACCGTCTTTTGTTACACCAACTGTGATCTGGATATCACCGCCGTAACCCTCTTTATCGGTTACAGTTACCACATAGCCTTCATCTGCTGCTTCACAGACTTCATCTACGGTTGCTTTGATTCCAAGATCTGCAACTGTTTTATCTGCTGCTTCCTTGTCTACATCTACAGCTTTAAAATCTTCCAGGCTTACATCACTGAATACAGTCTGCCAGGCTTCTTTTTTTGCCTGTTCCTCGGTTCTTGCAATGGGTTCTTTGGTAACTTCGTAAACCAGTCCAAGGCCAAGGCCGGCAACTACTGTAATGATCGTAAGGATCAATGTATTTCTGATAATCTTACCCATTATTTCTTGCCTCCTTTTCCAAAAGCAACCGGTTTTGTTACTTTTTCAATAAGCGGAACCAGAAGATTGCAGAAAATGATCGCATAGGAAACGCCCTCTGCGGAACCACCAAAGAGACGGAATACCGCTGTCACGATACCGAGGCAGCAACCATATACCAGCTGACCTTTCGGAGTGATCGGCGTTGTCACATAATCGGTTGCCATAAACCAGGCTCCAAGCATCAGACCTCCTCCAAAGATATGGCTGAAAAGATAATTTACATCAAAGCCTTTGCCTGTTCCCAGCATATAGAAAATGACAAATATTGCAAAACTTCCAATATATGTAAGAGGTACCTTCAGATCGATGATCTTAAATGCGAGAAGGATCACTGCACCGATGAGGATCGCCAGAGCAGAAGTCTCACCGATGGTACCCTGGATATTACCAAGGAACAGATTCTTTACAGGAATAGAAGTCCTCTCAATGAATCCCTGGCTTTTAAGCGCTGCCAGAGGTGTTGCCTGTGTAACCGCATCTACAACAGCATGGGAGCTTTTGGAAACTGCAAAGTTGGTCATTTTTCCGGCAAAAGAGATCATAAGGAAACATCTTCCTGCAAGAGCCGGGTTCATAAAGTTCTGTCCAAGTCCACCGAACAGCTGTTTTACAACAATGATCGCAAAAGCACTGCCAAGGATCGGCATCCAGATCGGGATCTGGGGCGGCATGTTCAGTGCAAGCAGAAGTCCTGTTACAACTGCACTGAAATCAGTAGTTGTATTCTTTTTATGCATCAGTCGGTCATACAGCCATTCAAAAAACACACTGGATGCAACCGTCGCCAGCACTACAAGGAGTGCATGCACTCCAAAGTTCCAGATACCGAAAAGTGTTGTCGGCAGAAGTGCGATCACTACCAGCTGCATAATACGGCTGGTGGTCATTTTATCCCTGATATGGGGATTAGATGATACGTTATACATTTGTTCCATTGTTATTCCTCCCCCTATTTCTTTTTCTTGCGCTCTGCAAGAACCATTTTTCTCATAGATTTAATACTCTGAGTCAGAGGTCGTTTGGCCGGACAGATGTAACTGCAGCAGCCGCACTCGCAGCATTCCATACCATCCATTTTTTCGAAGCCTGCCATATCACCGTGTTCTGCAAGAGTTGCAAGGCGGGCCGGAACCACATGGCCCGGACAGACGCTTACACAACGTCCGCAATTGATACATGCAGTCTGGATCTGCTTCGCCTCGGAAACTGCGTCACGCTCCAGGAAAAGCAGGGAAGAAGTTGTCTTCGTACATGGAATATGAAGATCATACAACGCAAATCCCATCATCGGTCCGCCGGAGATTGCTTTTGCGATCTTTTCCTTCAGTCCGCCTGCAGCATCTACCAGTTCAGACAGATCTGTGCCTGTAAGAACGGAAAAGTTCTTCGGTGTACGGATACCGTCTCCGGTAACCGTTACATTACGGCTGATGACCGGCTGTCCAAGGATCACTGCCTTATAAACAGAAGTGACGGTCTCTACGTTATCAACCACGCATCCTACGTCTGCCGGAAGCATGGTGGAATTGATCTCTCTGCCTGTTACCGCATAGATCAGTGTACGCTCACCACCCTGAGGGTATTTGGTCTTAAGCTCTTTTACTTCCATACGCTCTTTGCCTTTGATGGCTTCTTTCATCCTGGCAATACAATCCGGTTTGTTGTCCTCGATACAGATACATCCCACTGCCTTCGGGAAAGCTTTCAGGATTACTTCCAGACCACCAACAATACTTTCCGGTTCTTCCATCATCCTTCGGTAGTCACTGGTGATATAAGGCTCACATTCCGCACCGTTGACCAGGATATGATCGATCTTGTCAGGTTCCTTTGGTGAGAGCTTTACATGTGTCGGGAAACCTGCACCACCCTGACCAACAACTCCGCCTTCCTGAATCCTTTTCAGGATATCCTCCTTGGAAAGATCCGAAAGCTTTGCAGGTGCATATTCCACAGATTCGTACAGACCGTCATTCTCAATGATGATCGCATCACCCATGGCGCCTACTGCGGTCAGACGTTTCTCGATTCCCTTTACGGTTCCTGATACAGACGAGTGTATCGGTGCGGAAACAAATCCTCCTGCTTCTGCGATTTTCTGTCCTGCAAGCACATGATCACCTTTTTTTACGATCGGCTTGGCCGGAGCTCCGATGTGCTGAGAAACAAGAATTGCCAGATCTCCCTTCGGCAGATACTTCTCGACAGGACAGTTTTTTGACAAATCTTTGCCGTCATAAGGATGGATACCACCCCTGAAGGTTAAAAATGCCATAGATCTCATCTCCTCCTTTATTTTTGCAAGTACATGTACATGGTATTTCTGCGTTGCGCATATACTCTTTTTTAAAGTTGATTCTGTGTTTCTGATTTTCCTTTTCTTATTTCATCCAAGACAAACAAGATCTATTTCGCTCCCATAAATCATTTCGCGAAACATTACCAGCGAACAGTAACAAAATAGCTTCTGCTTTGAGCAGGATATGTATGAAAGATTGAATCCAGACACGATCCTGTGATATACTTCGGTAGAAGATATTCATCAGCTCATAAAAAGCTGTAAATGAATAACTAATTTATGAAGCGATAATAGTCATTTTTTCACTGTCAATCCCTACATAAATCCAGTACCATTTCCTGTTTTTTATCATCAACTCTACTAATAACTATAACTCATTTCACTTTAAATTGCACTATTGAAAAGCAATTTTTTTGTGTATAATCAGATACAATCCATAAAGGAGAAAATTAACATGATCGTTAAAAAAATGCCGATTTTACAAGGATTTCCAGACTTTGAGACTGTTAAAAAATTGACTAAAAATCATGGATTTTCAGAGCGTTTTGTACCGCTTTTCTATGATATTGAAACTACAGGACTATCACGAAATTCCACTTTTCTGTATCTGATCGGTGCTGTAGCCTACGAAGGAAACAACTGGCAGATGTACCAGTGGATGATTGAAAATGAAGAGGAAGAACCTGAACTTCTGAAAACATTTTCTGAATTCCTTCAGGATTTTTCATGTACGATCCAATATAACGGTGACAGCTTTGACCAGCCTTATCTGGATGCACGATATCAGATCCACGGACTCTCTTCCCCTTTTACGGAGCTGCCATCTCTGGATCTTTACCGGGAACTAAAGCCGCTCAAGGGACTTCTGAAGCTTTCACGGATGAATCAGCCTTCCATGGAATCATTTCTCGGTATTACTGAACGGAACTACTATGATGGAGGTGCCTGCATCCGTCTTTACAAACAATTCGCTTCCGGAAAGAAACCGGAAGCGGCAGAGATCGTTATGGGACATAACCGGGAAGATCTTCTGGGACTTGGAAAAATTTTCTCCATGCTGTCCTATCTTGCTCTTTTCAATGAAGATTACGAAGCACTAAATTGTGAAATTCAAGACGATCAATTGGCCTTTACCATTAAAACTAATTACGATCTGCCTGTTGAATTTTCAAATCATAGTGAAGAATTCTACATAATCGGACAGAATAACCGTGTCCGTCTTCTTGTGAAGCTTCAAAATGGACGTTTAAAGCAATATTATTCCAATTATAAAGATTACGATTACATCCCTTCCGAAGACACTGCAATACCAAAAACCTTAAGTGCCTGCATGGATAAAAAGCTCCGAAGGCCTGCCAAAAGGGACAACTGTTATACCTGGTTTCCTGTAACAGAAGCTTTTCTGCATGATCCTTTAAAACAGAAAACCTATCTGAAACACTGCCTGCCATATTATCTTTCTGTTCTTAAATAATATCTCTGTTACGAAATTCCAATTAAAAAAGGCCGTCACAATAAATGTGACGGCCTCTGAAATTCAAAATATTCATCTGCTGTACAGCTTCTGAGAAATTACTCCTCTGTCTGCTCTGCAGAATTATCCTCGAGTGCTTTCATGCTGAGGCTGATCTTTCTGTCTTCGCCATTGAAATCAACAACCTTAGCCTCGATCTCCTGACCGATGGAAAGTACATCAGATGGTTTCGCAACGTGCTCTCTGGAAATCTGAGATACATGAAGAAGAGCATCTACTCCAGGTGCAAGCTCAACAAATGCACCGAAATCTGTCATACGTGCAACTTTGCCCTTTACTACGTTTCCTACTGCGAAGTCCTCAGCAGCTGTAAGCCATGGGTTCTCCTCCGGGAATTTAAGGGAAAGTGCGATCTTGTCTCCGTTGATATCTTTGATAAGAACTGTAACTTTATCACCTACGTTGAATACCTTCTTCGGATTCTCTACTCTGCCCCAGGACATCTCAGAGATGTGAAGAAGTCCGTCTGCTCCGCCGAGGTCAATGAATGCACCGAAATCTGTAACATTCTTAACAACACCCTCAACTTTATCGCCTACGTTGATCTTAGCAAGAAGCTCTTTCTGTTTCTCAGCTTTCTCAGCAAGAAGAAGCTGTTTGCGGTTACCGATGATACGGCGTCTTCTTGGGTTGAACTCTGTGATAACGAACTCGATCTCCTGATCTGCATATTTGGAAAGATCTTTCTCATATGTGTCAGATACAAGGCTTGCAGGAATGAATACTCTTGCTTCCTCAACATTGACACAAAGACCACCGTCAAGTACCTGTGTTACAGGAGCCTTCAGAACCTCCTGGTTCTCGAATGCCTCCTCAAGACGTTTGTTGCCTTTCTCTGCAGCAAGACGTTTGTAGGTAAGTGTAACCTGTCCCTCTCCGTCGTTTACTTTGAGAACCTTTGCTTCCATGGTATCGCCAGGTTTAACAACGTCTGTAAGCACAACGCTTGAATCGTTTGTGTACTCGTTCTTTGTGATGATACCGTCTGCTTTATAGCCGATATTCAGGATGATCTCATCATCTTTAACATCGATGACGGTACCCTGTACGATCTCTCCATTTCTGATTGTTTTTACGGAATCTTCCAGCATCTGTTCAAAACTTAACTCTGACATGTTCTTGAACCTCCTCAATAATTTTCTTTGGGGTGGAAGCCCCTGCTGTAATACCTACACAACTACTGCATTGGAACATTTCAGAATCCAAGTCTACAGGTGTTTGTATATAGTAAGTATTTCCACATTCCTTTTTACATATTTCAAACAGCTTTTGAGTATTGGAGCTATGTCGGCCACCTACGACCAGCATAGTGTCTACCTCTCCGGCTATCGCTTTAGCTTCTTTCTGCCGTTCTTCGGTAGCATTACAAATAGTGTTTAAAATATTTAAAATATTTAAAACATTATTATCATAACTCTTTTTGCGGAGAATTTCAACTAATTCTTGAAATTTGTTGTAATTAAATGTCGTCTGGGACACTACACATACTTCTTTTTCCGGAGAAATATTGAATTTCTCAGCATCCTCAGCATTTCTGATCACTGTATATGGTCCCTGACACCATCCGCAGATCCCCTGGACTTCCGGATGGTCCGGATCACCGATGATCACAATATGGGCACCTCTGGAGCTTTCTCTCTCAACGATCTTGTGGATCTTCAGCACAAAAGGACAGGTAACATCTACATATCCGAGACCATATTTTTTGATCATGTTATAAACCCTGCGGCCTACTCCATGGGAACGGATCACAACAGTACCGCCCTTCAGGCTGCCAAGATCCTTCTCACAGATCACAGCCACACCTTTTTTTTCGAGATCTGAGACAACCTCCTCATTATGGATGATCGGGCCTAGTGTATAAATCGGTGCTGCATCGGAACCGATCAGCTCATAAACACGGTCAACTGCTCTTTGTACGCCGAAACAGAAGCCGGCAGTTTCTGCAACTTTTACATTCATCCATTCACCCTTTTTCTGTATACGGAAAGGATACTCTCAACCACTTCATCAATTCCCATCTCAGATGAATCAACAAGAACAGCATCCTCTGCTTTTTTAAGCGGAGAAACCGCACGGTTCATATCTCTCTCATCTCTGTCAACGATATCTTTCAGGATCTCATCCATATCGCAGGCTTCCCCCTTCTCTGTAAGCTCCAGGTATCGTCTGCTGGCACGGGTCTTTGCACTTGCAGTCAGAAAGATCTTCACTTCCGCATTGGGAAGAATGGTGGTTCCGATATCTCTTCCGTCCATAACTACATTATTCTCAGCTGCAAGATTGCGCTGCAGCTTCAGAAGATGTGCACGCACCTCCGGATTTGCAGAGCTTACAGATGCCATATTTCCTACCTCTTCCTTACGGAGGAACGCAGTTACGTTCTTTCCGTTAAGAATCACCTGCTGCTCACCGTTCTCATAACGGATAGAGATATCCGCATCGTGACAGGCTTCAGAGATTTTTTCGTCACCGCTGATCCCTTTTTCCAGAAGATAAAGTGCCATGGCACGATACATTGCCCCTGTATCTACATAAATAAAGGACAGCTCCTTTGCCACTTTTTTTGCAATTGTGCTTTTTCCTGCACCTGCCGGTCCGTCAATTGCAATATTAATACCCATAATCGTTGCTCCTTCCTCTTTTCTGTTATTCTATCGCCTGAGCTGCCGCATACGCTGTAGACCATGCGATCTGAAGATTATAGCCACCGGTCACTGCATCCAGATCCAGTACTTCACCTGTAAAATACAGATTTTTTATTTTTTTGGATTCCATTGTGGATGGCTGTATCTCTTTTACTGACACACCGCCTCTTGTGATGATCGCTTCCTTAAACTCTCCCATTCCCGTGATCGTAAACGGAAAAGCCTTGATCAGACGGCCAAAAGCCTGACGCTCTTCCCTGGAGATCTCATGTACCGGTTTTTCCCCGGGGATACCGCCAATTTCGATCATGATCGGAGTCAGAGAAGACGGAAAAAGAACACCGATCACATTTTTAAATTGCTTGTTATGATTTGCATCAAATTCACGCAGGATCCGGGCGTCAAGCTGTTCTGCATCAAGCGCCGGCTTCAGATCCAGGAAAGCCTCCAAAGGCTCCTTTTCCAGCTTTTTGCCGATCTGGGCACTGGCGGAAAGGATCAGCGGTCCTGTCACTCCGAAATGAGTAAACATCATCTCGCCGAAATCTTTATAGAGAACTTTTTTGCCGGATTTTACTGTAAGCTCCACATTCCGAAGGGAAAGGCCCTGAAGTTTGGAGACATAATCTTCTTTTGCCACCAGTGGTACCAGTGATGGTGACTGGGAAACAACTTTATGTCCCGTTTCAGCAGCAAAACGATATCCATCTCCTGTGGAACCTGTGGACGGGTAGGAAAGCCCTCCTGTGGCAACTACCACAGTATCCGCTTCAAAAAAGGTACCGTCCGAAAGTAATACACCGGTAACTTTTTCATCCTGTGTACAAACTTCCTTTACCTCTGTATGAAGATGGATCTGCGCTCCGGATTTTTTCAGTTCCCGCTCAAGCGCACGGATAATATCTGATGAATGATCCGATACCGGAAAAACCCGGTTTCCACGCTCTGTTTTCAGCGGCACTCCTGCCTCCTCAAAAAATTCCATCACATCTCTGCTTCCATAGGTGTAGAAAGCACTGTAAAGAAATTTGCGGTTTGACATCACTGCCGGAAAAAGTTCTTCGGTATCGGAATCATTGGTGACGTTGCATCGTCCCTTTCCGGTGATGAAAAGCTTTTTTCCGAGTTTCTCATTTTTTTCCAGTATGTGAACCTGGTGTCCTCTGCGCGCAGCATATACACCGCAGAGCATTCCGGCGGCACCGCCGCCTATGATCGCAACTTTGGACATTACCTGTTATCCTGCCTTTTTTATCTTTTTTATGCACAAAGGAGCCTGCATACAGCAAGCTCCTTTTCCTGTTTTGAAATGCATCTGCATTTCTATGTGTGCTTTATACCGGGTATGCGCCGTTCTTGGTATCTGCTACAGTCTCATCAACTTTTGTCTTCTGAGCCTGGCGATATTTAAAGAAGTCCATGGCAACCTGCGGGAACAGTGCATATGTGAGAACATCCTCATCCTGCTCCTTGTACTGTACCATCTCGCTCTCAAGCTTATCAAGCTCATCCTCCAGAAGATCTGCCGGACGGCATGTGATCGGTTCAATATCTCCGATACATTTTTTCTGTACTTCCGGATTGAACGGTCTGGCTGTTGCGCCATACTTACCACTTAACACGTCTTTTGTCTCTTTTGTGACAACCTTGTAACGCTCGCCCATGATCACGTTAAATACAGCCTGTGTACCAACGATCTGAGAGGACGGTGTAACAAGCGGTGGCTCACCAAGGTCTTTACGTACACGCGGAACTTCCTCAAGTACTTCGTAGAATTTATCCTCGGCATGCTGCTCTTTCAGCTGTGATGTCAGGTTGGAAAGCATTCCGCCTGGTACCTGATACAGAAGAGTCTTGATGTTTACACCAAGGTTCTTCGGATTGAGAAGACCTGTATCAAGAGCCTCATCACGCATCGGACGGAAGTAGTCAGCGATCTCAGCGAGAAGCTGCTGATCAAATCCTGTATCATATGGTGTTCCCTTGAAGGTCTCAACCATAACCTCTGTTGCCGGCTGGGATGTTCCAAGAGCAAACGGAGACATTGCTGTGTCGATGATGTCAACACCTGCCTCTACTGCCTTCATATATGTCATGGAAGCAACACCGGATGTATAGTGAGAATGAAGATCGATCGGGATCTTAACAGTCTCTTTGAGAGCCTGAACAAGCTCTGTAGCCTTGTACGGAACAAGAAGTCCTGCCATATCTTTGATACAGATGGAATCTGCACCCATATCTTCGATACGTTTTGCAAGATCTGTCCAGTAATCAAGTGTGTAAGCATCACCTAGTGTGTAAGCCATTGCAACCTGTGCATGTGCTTTCTCCTTGTTTGCTGCTTTTACAGCTGTCTGAAGGTTACGAAGGTCATTCATACAGTCAAAGATACGGATGATATCGATACCGTTAGCTGCGGATTTCTGTACAAAATACTCTACTACATCATCTGCATATGGACGATATCCAAGGATGTTCTGTCCACGGAACAGCATCTGAAGCTTTGTGTTTTTGAAACCGTCACGAAGTTTACGAAGTCTTTCCCACGGATCCTCTTTCAGGAAACGTAAGGAAGCATCGAAAGTAGCACCGCCCCAGCACTCTACTGCATAGTAGCCGACTTTGTCAAGCTTCTCAATGATCGGAAGCATCTGCTCTGTGCTCATACGTGTAGCGATCAGGGACTGATGAGCGTCACGCAGGATCGTTTCCACAACTTTCACAGGTTTTTTCTCTATTTCTGCCATAATTATTCTCCTTACAAATTTTTATAAGACAATGGGTTAGACACCAAAGATCGCCATGAATGTACCGGCAGCAACCGCTGTACCGATAACACCAGCAACGTTCGGTCCCATCGCATGCATCAGCAGGAAGTTTGTAGGATCTGCCTCAGCACCAACCTTCTGGGATACACGGGCTGCCATAGGAACGGCAGAAACACCGGCTGATCCGATCAGAGGATTGATCTTTCCGTGAGTAACCTTGCAGAGAAGCTTACCAAGCATAACACCACCAAAAGTACCGCAGGCAAAGGCAACAAGACCAAGAACTACGATCTTCAGTGTATCTACGTTCAGGAACGCCTCAGCACTTGTGGAAGCACCTACAGATGTTCCGAGAAGGATTACTACGATGTACATAAGAGCGTTGGAAGCTGTTTCAGAAAGCTGTTTAACAACTCCGGACTCACGGAACAGGTTTCCGAGCATCAGCATACCAACAAGGGGAGCTGTTGTCGGAAGGATCAGGCAAACAACGATTGTGATAACGATCGGGAAAAGGATCTTCTCAAGTTTTGTAACAGGACGGAGCTGCGCCATTTTGATCTTACGCTCTTTCTCTGTTGTGAAAGCCTTCATGATCGGAGGCTGGATGATCGGTACCAGGGACATATAGGAATATGCTGCTACTGCGATCGGTCCCATAAGAGAAGACTGTCCAAGCTTACCTGCAAGGAAAATGGAAGTCGGGCCGTCAGCACCACCGATGATAGAGATCGCTGCTGCTGCTTTACCATTAAATCCAAGGAAAATTGCAAGGAAGTATGCAAGGTAAATACCAAGCTGTGCAGCTGCTCCCATCAGGAAGCTGATCGGGTTTGCAATCAGCGGACCGAAGTCTGTCATCGCACCGACACCCAGGAAGATCAGTGAAGGAAGAATACTCCACTCATCCATTAAGTAAAAATAATGAAGAAGTCCGCCAACGCCATTGGATGAATCCTCAATGCTCAGCATAATGTCCGGATAAATATTTACCAGAAGCATACCAAAAGCGATCGGAACCAACAGCAGCGGCTCAAAACCATGTTTAATGGCAAGATATAAGAACACACATGCCACTGCGATCATCAGGTAGTTTCCCCAGGTAAGGTTGAAAAATGCTGTCTGATGGATCAGGTTTGACAGGGTATTTGTTACATAAGACATTTGTCTACCTCCTGTTTAGTTCATTGTTGCAAGAGTATCTCCATTTTCAACGGCAGCACCCTCTGCAACATCGATGCTGGCGATTGTTCCGTCCTGAGGAGCAACAACCGGGATCTCCATCTTCATGGACTCAACGATCACTACGCTGTCACCAGCTTTTACGCTCTGTCCAACAGATGCAACGATTTTTACAACTTTTCCAGGAACGGCTGCGGAAACTTTAACAGAACCTGCGCCTGCTGCCGGAGCTGCTGCCTTAGGAGCTGCTGCCGGAGCTGCCTTAGGAGCCGGAGCTGCTGCTTTTGGTGCTGCTGCAACTGGAGCTGCTGCGTTTCCGTTCTCTTCTACAGTAACTTCATATGCTGTTCCGTTAACAGTAATTGTATAACTCTTCATTTTAAAATCCTCCTAAATAATGATTATCTTTTTCTGCGGTTGACTTTGCGGATGGAACGTACTACGAATCCGTCTGTGCTTGTTTTGCCTTCAGAAGCAGCGATCGCTGCGGCGATCACGGCAATAAGCTCACCATCATCTGTCACATCTTCAACAGCAGGCTCAGCAACTGGTGCTGCAACCGGAGCCGGTGCTGTGGCTGCTGGAGCCGGTTTGCTCTCTTTTTTCTTTCCTTCCACAAGTCCGGGAATATATTTGAAAAGAGAGATCACGAAGATCAGGAATACCAGGATCACAAATACTGTTCCGAGACCCATCACTGTATTCATCGCTGCCTTCTCCATGTTCTGTGCCAGTGTATAATTCACATCAACTGTAAGAGAAGTCGGGGTTCCTGATTTATCAAATACATAAGTGAAATTCGCTTTGTTTTTCTCGAAGGATACCGGAACAACAACAGTATACTGATCATCGGAATACTCCACTGTGATATCTTTCTCATTGATATCACCTTTTTTCTCACCAAGCTCTTCTCTGGAGCCGTCCCATGCACTTGCAGCACTCTGTGTGAAAGCATCCTCTGATTCCAGATATCCCTGGATATCATCCTCAGACATTGCGATGATCGCATCCGTCAGGC
Source organism: Blautia fusiformis (assembly GCF_020686995.1). Classification (NCBI taxonomy): domain Bacteria; kingdom Bacillati; phylum Bacillota; class Clostridia; order Lachnospirales; family Lachnospiraceae; genus Blautia; species Blautia fusiformis. The sequence continues at coordinate 136,277 of NZ_JAJEPT010000007.1, read as the reverse complement.
CCTTGGTTGTTGTGACAAGCTGACTCTTTACAGAATCATCAATCTCATCAGCAGCCCATGCAGTAGCTGTGCATCCGATCAGAAGTGCTGCCACGCAAAGAAGTGCCATGCAGACAGAAGAGATCTTTTTATAAAACTGTCTCATACGCTCACCTCACTTAGACTGTTCCATGCTTTTTGGATGGACGGTCTTCCCTTTTTGTGAACAGCATCTCAAAAGCACCGATTACATATTTTCTCGTATCTTCTGCTTTGATCACAGTATCCACATATCCTCTTGCTGCTGCAGATGCGATACCGTTCTGGAGTTCTTTGTACTCAGCTGCCTTCTCATTCAGTGTAGAAGCGTCAGCTCCCTCATACATGATCTTTGCTGCAAGGGAAGCATCCATCATACCGATCTCAGCTGTATCCCATGCATAAACCATATCTGCTCCGACTGATTTGCTGTTCATGGCAACGTATGCAGTTCCGTATGCTTTGCCAATTACAACATTTACCTTCGGTACAGTTGCAGATGCAAAAGCATGTACCATCTCACCTACAGATTTAGCCATCATCTTCTCATTGCAGAGTGTAGCTTTAAATCCTGTTACATTAGTAAGAGTAAGTACCGGAATCTCAAAAGCATCACAGAATTTTACGAAGTCTGCTGCTTTTCTTGCACCTCTTGCAGAAAGAGTTCCGTCGGAAATCTCTGTCTTATTGCCATCAGCATCGTAAGAATCACTTCTGTTTGCAACAGCGCCAACGGTAGCACCGTTCAGACGAAGGAAGCCTGTTACGACATCCTGGCCGTAAGCTGCCTTTGTTTCAAAAAACTCACCATTATCAGCGATTCTTGAAAGCGCGATAGCTGTGTCGCCTGTGCAGCCTGCGATATCATCACATACTCTGTTCAGGTCATCTGTGCATTCCTTGAAGCTGTCATTGTCTTCATTATTTTCCGGAAGCATGCTGATCAGTGTGCGGATCTGTCCGAGGATCTCCTCTTCTGTTCCGATGCCGTCAACAAGTCCTGTCTCCTCACTCTGGAACTGTGCGGAAGCTGAATCGCATTTTTCCACTCTGTTTCCTTCCAGTGCATTAGGAGTGTTTACAAACAGTCTGCCCTTCTTCTCCTCTACAAATGTAAAGTCTGTAAGAGCCGGTACAACTGCCATTCCACCGCCGCATGTTCCGAAAACAGCAGTGATCTGTGGAATAACACCGGATGCCAGTGTCTGTTTCAGATAGATCTCACCAAATGCCTCAAGTGCATCGGTAGCCTCCTGAAGACGAAGTCCCGCACAGTCTACAAGACCGATAACCGGTGCTCCAACTTTCAGAGCGAGATCATAAATTTTGGCGATCTTTTTGGCATGCATCTCACCAACTGTTCCGTTCAGTACAGATGCATCCTGGCTGTATACATACACCAGACTGCCGTCAATCACACCATATCCGGTGATCACACCGTCTGAAGGTGCTTTTTTTTCAGTCATGTTGAAATCTGTAGCTCTGGCTGTGACAGCCTGTCCGATCTCAACAAAACTGTTGGCGTCAAGCAGGGAATCAATCCTTGCAGCCGCTACGCTTTGTGTCGCATTACTCATTATACTATGCCCTCCATTTTTTTATTAATATAACCAAAAATTCAGCCGAGTATAATTGTACCTTTTTTTTGCAGAAAATTCAATACTTTTCGTCACGAACGTTAAAAAATTAACCCCTGACATATGCCAGGGGTCGCTAAATTAATGAAAATAATCCTTAAATACTTTATCCACATACCATTTATAAGTAATTCTGCCGATTTTGTCATCTGCTGTTATAAGGCAGGAAAGTAGCTCTTTTCCGTTAAGCTTTGCATGGAGTGTACCAATCTTCTGGTTTTTCTGTATCGGTGCCGGGAGCTTATCCGGAAGCTCCGTTTCCCATGTGATCGTTTCTGTTTTTTTCAGAAGATATCTTTTCTCACGATCTTTTTCAGAAAGTACTGCGTGTATTTTCAGCATGACCTGTTTTGGAGGATATCCTGAACGATCGGACTTTTGCGGATATGGATCTTCTTTTCCCGGTGCTGCTTCTGTTACCGGGATCTCTGGCAGCTGCGGAAGCTCCGGCAGCATTGAATAATGATAGTTTTCCCTGCCATAAGACAGAAGCTTCCTGGTATCGATCCATTTGTAATTTTTATTTCCAGGCCATCCGCATCCCAGAAGAGCCACGATAAATAATCGCTCGTCCTGCCGGACTGCGCAGACATAACAATATCCGGCATTTCCTGTAAATCCTGTTTTTCCGGAGATCACTCCTGTTTCCATGTCCAGGAAAGCATTGGTATTATGTACCGAATAATGCTTTTTTCCTGAGATATCCGTAAAAGTATAATCTCTTGTCTGGGTAATATGGACAAATGTTGCATTTTTTATTGCATACGCCATGATCAGGGCAAGATCCCGGGCTGTTGTATGATGGATACCACCTTCATCTTCTCCATCCAGACCATTGGGTGTAACAAAATGTGTGTCTTTACATCCCAGCTCTTTTGCTTTTTCATTCATCTTCTCTGCAAAAGCTTCAACGGAGCCGCTGATATGTTCCGCGATCGCCACAGCGGAATCATTATGACTTTTCAGCATCAGTGAATAGAGAAGATCCTCCAGATAAAACTGCTGTCCTTCCCGCATGCCAAGACGTGTCTGTGGCTGAGATGCCGCATTCCCGGAAACCTGCACGTAATCATCTCCCTTTGCCAGCTCCAAAGCAAGAATACAGGTCATTACCTTTGTTGTACTGGCATTTGGCCGTCCTTTATAGGCTTCTTTTCCGTACAGCACGCGGCCGGTCTCCCCATCCATGAGAACTGCTGAAAGTGCATATAGATTTTCGTCATCTGCCGCCTTTACCGGAAAGATCTGACAAATAATAAGGACCGCTGTCACCAGCACGACAGCGGCCATACGCCGTTTGCTCATAATGCATCACCCCGTACACGGTTCATATAACTGTTTACAGTAACTGTTATATTTAATTTTATGCGGGGATAGCATTCAGATATCACTTGTATCTATTGTCTGCCGGGATCGATCATCCGTTAAAGGTCAGATCCCATCTGTCAGAAAGATGTCCTGGCCTGACTGCAAGTGCAGCAAGCTCTTCCAGCATATCCGGCGCCTTGGCAAGTGCCTCTTCCATCAGACTGTCCAGCTTAAGAAGCTCCTCCTTACAGTCGATCTCCGGCTCCGGGCTCATAAAAAATTCGGTAATAAACGCAGATATCTTTTTTCCTGCGGGGGAAAGGGCATGTTCCGAAAGGCGTCTCTTCCTTCCTCCATCATCACATACCAAAATACAGGTGAATATCTTCATCATTTTCAATGACAGATAAATGTTCCAGGTACGGATTGCCGGCAATACCTGGTGGATCGTCCATGCACTGAGAAAACTGGCACGGATCCCATGAGACGGATAAAAACGCAATGGATCTTTGCCGGTTTCATACATCAGCATACGGTCAAATTCCTTCTCAAAGAGCGTATGTGAGATTTTCCCCCCGGCAGCTACCTGATTGACGTAAGGATGACAGGTAGAATCCAGGATATAATGACATCCGAACCCCAGCAGGTAAGCCATCAGTGCAGGATTTTTTTCCTCCCGGACCTTCGCCATGCCCTTTTCAAAGAATTCTCTTGCTTTCCGTCCATGCATCTGCACTCCGTACTGTGTCACCGGATTTTTGGATATAAAATAATAAAACAGGATATCCGGACCATGCTGTCCGATCCGGTACAGATTTCCGTTGCTTCGGATCAGATGCTGTAATTTTGCGGAAAGTTTCCGGTAAACCCTTTTTCCAAAAAGATCATGTGCGTATGTTGTGGGCATTTTCGTCACTCCTCTTCTGTTTTCTGATCTGTCCGGCAGGTCCCGGTAAACCGGCATCTGTCCGTGTTATTTGTTATACGTCCAGCTTCAGCTGGATCTCTTCCTCTGCTTCCGCCTTGAAATCCTCCAGCTGGACCGGATCCATTTCCGGAAGATCTTCCAGCCCCTGGACACCAAAGCAACGCAGAAATTCTTCGGTGGTTCCCAGGAGGATCGGGCGACCCGGAGCATCCAGACGTCCAAGTTCTCTCACCAGATCATAATCCATCAGCTTATTGATGGCATGATCACATTTTACCCCTCGGATCTTTTCGATTTCTGCTTTTGTAACAGGCTGTTTGTAGGCAATGATCGAAAGGGTCTCAAGCATAACGTCTGTCAGCGTGGGTTTCTTTGGCTGCGCTGCGATCCGGATAAGAGAATCATAGTATTCTTTTTTTGTACAAAGCTGAAAGGAGTTTTCGAGCTCTATGATCTGGATCCCCCGCTCTTCTTCCTGATAACGGATCATCATATTTCGAATGATATTTTCCGTTGTTGTCGGATCCTGACGGATCGCTCTGGCAATACGGGGTAATTCCACAGCTTCTCCCATTGCAAACAGGATGGCTTCGATTTCTCCTTCAATTCGTTTGATTTCCACTTATTGTCCTCATTCCTACTATATTATTCATCTGCAAACTCTGTCAGATTCTTCCATGTGTCCGGATCCGTGATAACTTCCACATGAATATCATCAAAAAGATCTTCCTGTTCTGCATGAACATGTCCCATTTTCATCAGTTCCAGAATTGCCAGAAATGTCACGATCAGCTGTATTTTGGAATGCTGGTCTTCCATCAGCCTGCGAAAGCTGAATTTCCGGTGAGCTTTTGCATATTCCTTCATTTCCAGCAATTTATCGGAAAGTGATATTTCCTCTTTTTCGATCCTTCCGAATTTACTTCGGATCGGATCGATCTTATCTTCCTGTCTGCGGATCAATGCCTGATAGATTGCGCTCATCCGCTCCAGTGTCAGACCCCGGAGAAGTTCCTGGGGATCAGACGGCGGAGTATACTGCAGCACTTCTTCCGGAAGATCCTGTTTTCGGTAATAAACCCCTGCCGCATCTCCAAGCCTGTCCCGTAATTCATAGGACATATATTTGTACATTTTATATTCCAGCAGCTTCTGCACAAGCTCTGCTCTGGGGTCCTCCTCTTCTCCTTCCTCATTCACTTCTTTCGGAAGAAGCATTTTACATTTGATATCCAGAAGAGTAGCTGCCATGACAAGAAATTCGCTCATGATTCCCAGATCTTCTTTTTCCATGGAATGCAGATATTCCATATACTGATCTGTGATCTCCACAATAGGAATATCATAGATATCGATCTTGTTTTTGTCGATCAGGTGAAGCAGAAGATCCAGAGGGCCTTCAAATACATTCAGCTTAACAGATAATGCCATAGGGTTTCCTCATTTCATTTTTTCGGAAGGTTTTATATCGATTACAAGCAGTTCCCTTGGATTATGGATTCGAAGGGGAATGGTATGTTCTCCAAGTCCGGCACTGACGATCATATGCTGATCACCTTTGTGAAAGTCTCCGCAGCAAAACGGCGGAAGAAACAGATATTGAGGAGAGGAAAGACCGTAATGTTCACTGAGGCGGACAACGCCTCCGTGATAATGTCCGGACAGGATCAGATCAGCACCCCATTCAAAATAGGTTTTTCCGTATTTCGGATTATGTGCCAGCAGGATCTGCATCCCTGTATCTTCAGGTTTTCCGATCAGTTCCTCCATCACTTCTTTTTTCAGCTTCGGTGATCTCGGCTTGTGATAATATTCGATGGGAAGTTCCAGCCCCCAGAAACAGAAGCGCTCTCCCTTCAGGACCATAGCTTCATGTCCGTTCCTTAAAATATGCACACCAGCTTTTTTCAGTGTCTTTTCATATTTCGCATAATATGGCCGATATTCTTCGGAAAGGAACATTTTATATTCATGATTACCAAGTGCATAATACACGGGAAAATCTCCTGCAAGCTCTGTCAGCAGCTTACATGCAGTTACCAGAGTATCCGTTTCTGTACGTACAGCCATGTCACCGGCAGAAAGGATCACGTCCGGAGCAAGCTTTCGGATCGTCTCTGTCAGCCGTATATTGTCTTTTCCGTAGGATATCCCGTGAAGATCCGCAAGAAGGAGCATCCGCACGCCCTGCGGAGCCTGGATCTTGTCCGTATGGATCTCATATTGTTTGATTCTGAATTTTTTCATATTATTTTCCAAATCCACAGTTTGGGAAAGTACAAACCGGACAGTTCAGACAAAGTCCGCCTTCTCCCAGCCTGGCTATCTCCTCTGCCTTGATCTCATCATCCGCCATTACTCTGGGCAGGACCAGATCAAATACCGTTCTTTTTGCGTACATGACGCAGCCCGGAAGTCCAAGTACCGGTATGGATCTTCCGTTCCGCTCAAGATATGCCACAAGCAGCATAGCTCCTGGAAGTACAGGTGCTCCATAGGTTACGATCTTTGCTCCGGTGTCATGGATCCCGCCCGGAGTACGATCATCGGGATCCACACTCATTCCGCCGGTACAGATGATCAGATCGGCTCCTGCATCTGCGAAAGAAAGAATTGCCTTTGTGATCTCTTCCTTATCATCTCCCGGCATCACCTGGCCTGTCACTTCTGTCGGAAACTCAGAAAGCTTTTCCCGGAGTACCGGTGTGAAGGTATCCCGGATCAGTCCTTTTTTGATCTCACTTCCGGTTGTGACGATTCCTACTTTTTTCTGCTGGTAAGGGAGAATGTCAAAGATCGGAAGACTTCCTGCTGCCTTCTCTGCTGCATCCATTTTCTCTTTCTCGATCACAAGCGGAATGATCCTGGTTCCTGCAACCTTATCACCTTTCTTTATCGGAAAATCTCCATGTCTGGAAGCGATCATCATTTCTCCCAGAGAATTCACAGCCACAAGTGCATCACGACGTATTTTCAGAATACCATCGATTTTTGATACCACCTCGATCTTACCTTCTTTGATCTCAGTTCCATGTACTTTGGAAGAATTTCCGGCACAGATTTTGTAAAGGATCTCTGCAGCTTCATTTTCGTGAAGGATCCCCGGTTTTTTCTCCCACACAAAAAGGTGTTCTTTTCCTACAGAGAGCAGCAGTGGTATATCCTCTTCTTTCACTACATGCCCTTTTTTGAAAAGAACGCCTTTTTTCTCATCTTTTATGATCTGCGTGATATCATGGCACAGAATGTGGCCCACTGCATCTTCTGTTCTGATCTCTTTCATCCAAAATCCCTTCCCTGTTCTGTTATTTCTTCAATCCGTTGTATTATACATCCAGTCTGCCCTTTTTGTCAAAATATGTTGCAGGCATCACAAAAGAAATGCCTGACAGGTTCTTTCCAGCCAGTCATGGTATCCGGCCTTTTTTATTGTTTCCCCGTACAGGATATCCAGACTGCCGATCTTTTTCCCATCCTGATAGTATTCCTGTGCCCCTGCTTTCTGTCCTTTTTTCACCGGCGCACTTTGTTCTTTGGGAAGGATCAATTTTTTCTTAACATTGTCAGGTTTCGTGCCATCTGTGCTGATATATCGGAATTTCCCTCTATATACAAGCGGAACCTGCGCTTTGACTCCTTTGCGGAGCTTCATAGGTTTCAGTGGCTCCAGAGCATCATCCAGATACAATGTGCACTTAGAAAAGCCGTAATTTAAAAGAGCTGCTGCATCCCGGAATCTTGTTTTCGGGTCCGGTGCGGCCATCACGGAGGCGATCAATGTGATCCCGTTTCGTTCTGCCACAGCACTGAGACAGTATTTTGCAATACTGGTGCTGCCTGTTTTAAGTCCCATACACCCCTCATAGCTGCGCAGCAGTTTATTGGTGTTGGTCAGTGTGAATTTTGAGGAACCTTTTCTGGTAACGTGTGTGATATCCTCCATCCAGACAGATGAATATGTAAGAACTTCCGGATATCTGCTTATGAGCTCCCTGCTCATAAGTGCTATGTCATAGGGCGTTGTATAATGCTCCTGTGATTCCGTCAGCCCACAGCAATCCACAAAATGAGTATTTTTCATTCCAAGATCATTCGCCCGCTCGTTCATCCTCTCCACAAAGGCCTGTTCTGTTCCCGCAACATGCTCTGCCATGGCTACACTGGCGTCATTTCCGGAAGCGATCACAATACATTTGATCATGGTTTCCGCATTCTGTGTCTCTCCCTCTTCCAGAAATACCTGCGACCCTCCCATGGATCTGGCATAGGCACTGGTGGTAATGGTATCCTCCAAATGCAGTGTTCCCTCACGGATAGCATCAAAGATCAGGATCAGCGTCATGATCTTTGTAATACTGGCCGGGCTTCTTCGGGTGTCAGGATCCCTGGAATAGATCACTGTACCGGTTTCTTTTTCCATAAGGACTGCACCCGGCGCTTCGATCAGCTGCTGTGCTTTTCTGCTATCCTCAGTTTCTCCCCTGACACCAACAGGTGTCAGAGCCAGGCATAAGACTAAGATACCGATTAAAAGGCTTTCCGGAACACTTCTGTTCATAAGCTCACTCCTGCCGCAAACATCTCTGTTCTATTGTAAAAGCTTTCCTGAAAGATTATTCCTGAAATTCTGAAAAATCATGGATTCCGGTCCGTATTCCTGTATCTTTCACTCTGCATCGCTTTGCTTTTTCAGTTCTTCGTCATACAGCTTAACACCTGTTTCGCAGTTTTCAGCAGCATATTTTCTTGCATAATTCGCTGCATCGATTGCCTCAGATGCATTGGCACATTCTTTGGTGATCAGATAGATCCCCGTGCGGACACAGAGCTTCATATCCGGGTATTTCTCTTTCATCTGCCGTAAGAATTCCTGATTAATCTTTAAAGCAAATGTTTCCGGATCACCATCCATATCATAGGGAGTGAAGAGGATAAAATGATCAGAGATCGCCCTGGTAAAATATGTATCCATATCTGTTTTTAGAACGCTTATCACATACTCGGAAAACTGCCGCAGGATCTGATCTCCCACACGGTATCCGTATTTTGCATTGATACGTTTAAATTTTTCAAAATCGGTATATATCACTGCATGTCCCGGACCGTAACCTCCGATCAGCATTTTCTCCACATCTTCTCGAAATCTTGAAAAAGAAGACAATCCGGTAAGCTGATCCCATCCGGATTCTGCAGCAATGCCACGATAAACACTGTTAAATGCCTGGTTCTTGGCATAATGCGCGGAAATGATCTTGGTAACTTCTCCCAGCAGTTTACGGTCTTCTCTGGACCAGAGTCTTTTTTCCCGGCAGGTCACATATACAATAGTTCCTGTATAGCTTCCTTCACAGTACATGGCAGCACAGACTACGGTTTTTGCTCCACCTTGTAACACATTCTTTCTTCCCTGTTCCGAATAATCAGCCAGATCGTTCTCCTGAAGGACCACAGTACCATATTCATCGTTATGGCGAAATAATGTGATAAAATCACTTTTCAAAAAATGGATCTCATCTATCAAAAGTCTGTAGTCCTCTTCCGAAACCCATTGAAAAATCCGGTCTGTTTTCTGCTCTGCCACTTCGGTACGCAGGATTGTGATCCGGTTAAGTCGGAATTTCAGACCGATCACTTTCATCAGAAGTTCAATAGCAGCCTGAAAGCTGCTCATTTTTTCAAATATTTCAAATGCAGTAGAAACAATATCATTATGAAGATATCTGGCATCTATCTCAACACCCTCATATAATTCCTGCTTTTCCTCTGTCTTATCCTCAAAATGTCTCAGATTATCACAGAAAGCATAGCGGTTTTTTCCATTTTTCTTTGCCTGGTAAAGCGCCCAGTCTGCATTTTCAAACATATGCTGATACGTATAGCCGGAAACATTTTCAGGAAGAAAGCAGATCCCCACACTGCAGGTTGCCAGATACGTGGTTCCCGGAAATTTAAGTTTCTGCACTTCCCGTATCAGTTTTCCTGCCTTTTTCATGATCGCTGCATGGCTGATATCCTTCAAAAGGATCACAAATTCATCGCCACCCAGACGCATGATCACATCATTAATGTCGAACAAAGCCACAAACAGCTCCGCAAAACGTTTCAGGACTTCATCACCGAACATATGTCCGTAAGTATCATTTACATTTTTAAAATAATCTACATCAAGCACCATCATCCCGCATCCTGCATAGGAATTTCTGGATGCAAGGTATTCATCGATCAGTTTTTTTCCGAAAAAGCGGTTATACACTCCGGTCAGAGGATCTTTCTGGGCACGTTCCTCAAGAAATTCTTCCTGCAGCTTCTCCCTGGTGATATCTCTGGAGCTTCCTATGAAATAATGATATCCGGTATTTTTATCCTGTGCTATAAATCCCCGTACTGTCAGAAGACTCGCATTACCGTCTTTATTGATGCATCTTACTTCTATCGTTCCGCCTTCCCGGGATGTCAGAAAATCCGTCAGGTACTTCCAGTCGCCCTTATATACATTACTGTATTTCTGTCCGCTGTTTTTAAAATCTGAAATATTTTTTACAGGTCTCAGGTATTCATCCAAACGTTCATATATGTCCGTCTCCTGACAGTACTGAAAAAGCTTCAGTGTAGTATTTCGATAAATGCAAGCGTATTTTTCCAATGTATCCCGAATATCAAAAACGGGATTTTTTTCGTCTGTTTTCATCATCGACCTCCCAGAGAGTTCTTGAGTTCACAGTATTTGTAAAAAAGTATACCATATCATTGGGTATATATGTAGTTTTTTTATTTCTTTTTACAGTTTGTTTTTTACTATATAAAATACGCAGCTAAGGGCAGGATTACTCCTGCCCCTCTGTATTTTTTCAGGAAAATGATACGGGTATGGTATTTTTTATGCTGTCATTATGGGAATATCGATCATATCTGGATTTCTCATTTACAAAAGTCAGCGATGCATTTTTGTTTTGTATTGTCAGAGCAGCCGTACCGGAAGCAATCTTCCGGGGATCTGTACCATATGCAGGTGCAGCGCCTTTTATGATGCGGACATTCTCTGTATTTGCTCGTACATCTTTCAGATAGTAGCGTAGTACCGGTTTTTCCCAGACCGTATACTGCCCCAGCGGGATATTCCTGAGAGTGACCGATAATGTTGCATAGCCATTTTTATCGGTTTCATAGCTTCCTCTGGTAAAGGTCACATAATCCTCATATCTGTGAGGATTTCCGGATAGATCCGTACCTTCTGCCACAAAGGAAAAGGTTGGATTTCCATGAGCCCAGGTAATATCCTCCTCTTTGATCTTTTTTATGATGGTGATATTTCCCAGCGGAAGTGTTACCGGAGTATTCTCTGCTTTTAAATCCACAATGTCCGTATCTGTGTTTTCTTTTTTCTGGAAGATTACCTCCTTTTCGTATTTGCCTGTATAGTTTTCCGGATTTTTTGTTTCCACTACTTTGAACCTTCCCTGATTAGCATCTGTGAGCACCAGCTCTTCGGTAGAGTACCATCCGGTTTCTCCGTCAAACTTCAGGATGCTCTGCCCGCCCAGGTCATTCTGGTAAATCTGCTTTCCTCTATTCCACTGAAGCACGGTAAATTCCGCATCTTCCAGAACTTCCCCTGTATAGATGTCTGTTTTTCTCAGACGGATCACCCCTTTATATTCCTTTTCCTTTTCATTGACAACTTCAAAGGAAAGGCGTGCATCCTTGTCTGTGATATCCACCTCTTCTTCCCAGCTTCCTGTATATCCGGGCGGAGTCTTTGTTTCCACGATCTTATATTTTCCCTCATTATCCGAAGTCTTTAAAAGTTCACTGCTTACATAAAGCTCACTTGAGCTATCATAATCCAGAAGTGTTCCTTTTTCTTTATAGGCTTTTTGGGCTGCACTGTATTCATAAAGTGTAAATTCCGCACCCTTCAGGACCTCACCGGTCTTCGCATCGATCTTACGAACCTCTATCCTTCGTTTTTCGTTCTGGTAGTTCACTGCTTCAAACAGGAATTCCTGCTTTTCTCCCGGCTTTTCCAGCGTAAAATTCTTCTGCCAGTTTCCGGTGTAATTGGGAGGAGCTTTTGTCTCACGCACACGGAATTTTCCCTGATTGTCTTCGGTATAATTAAATTTCCCGGAGTTATAGGTACGTTTCTGTCCATCATAAGTCAGTTTTTTTAAGGTTACATAGCTTTTGCTTTTTTTACTCCACTGATACAGGGTGAATTCAGCTCCTGCCAGTGGATCACCGGTATTTCCGTCTTTCTTTCTGATGGATACTGTTCCGCTGATATCCATGATATCCGTTACGTTGACGGTTGTTGTCTTTCCACCGGTTACTGTAAGATTTTTGATAACGGTGTTCAGCTTGTATCCTGCAGCGGTTTTCGTTTCTTTCACATAGTATTTTCCTGGAACCAGTTTTGAAAAAAGGATCTCTCCACCGGCGTTTGTTGTTCCGGTTGAAACCTTCTGATCCTTACTGTACATAGTACGATATCCGGAGGTCAGAGATTCTGCTGCAAACAGTCCGTACTGCGCTCCCTGGATCAGTTTTCCCGTGTTGGGTTCCTTCTTGACCAGCTTTGCATTGCCATAAACTGATGGCTTTACTGAAAACGAAAGGCTTCCTCTTGTTCCCTGGTATACGTAAGCGCCAAAATCCTGTACTCCATCTTTTCCTGCCTGGGCACTTCCGTCAACCAGGATATAGGAAACCGGCTGAAGCAGCATTTTACAGGAAAACTTCTTTGTCGCAGATGCATTTAACGGAAAGATCAGAAAAAAATATGCCCCATCCTTCAGACTCAGGCTTGTCCCCGACATCATTTTGGGATTGGTTTTCTGTGAATTATAATCCGCTGCGCTCGTCCAGTAGGCCAGCTGCCATTTTTCTGCGGCTCCTCTTGTTATGGTGATCCCGTTCCCTGCTTTTGCTCCATCCGTCACTTTCATAAGAGTACTCATCTGAAATCCGTCCTTCATACTGTCCGGAACAAAGGGAAAACCTGCAGGTCTGCTTCGGAATACACTTAACGGGATCGTCTTTCCGGATGCTGCTGCCCAGGAACCGTCTTCGGAAACATAAACGGCTGCCTTGTTTCTTGCAGGGATCGTCAATGTCTGGATCTTATCGATCAGACGGTTTATTCCTGTATGTTCTACTTCTGCTGCTGTGGCATATCCACAGTCATTAAAATATACCTTTGACAGCGCAATATGCGTAAATACATAACGGTTCTGCCATTTTGACCAGTCTATGTGACTGCAGGAGGGATCGTATCCGGTTCCCAGATCCCCCGGTCCTCCGTAACCAAAGTACAAAAGCTTCTGGATCACAGAATTAGTCAGTGCTTTTACTGCCTCATTCTTCAGCGTCATACTGTCCAGACCATCCTGAGTTGCTTTCAGGCAATAGAGAGGCGAAACCTTTTCCTCTCCTGTATCATCAATATAATGTACAGAACGATACGTACATCCCATACGGGTTTTATTTCCGGAACCAAGAAAATCATTGGCAGCTGTCCAGATCTCATCGCAGTAAACCCTGGTCCAGCTGTCCAGATAATACTGGGACGGGGAAAGTGCTGTAGCTGCGATAGCATCCTCTCCTTCTGAGATTACTTCCGCACTGCCAGTTTCCCGGAACTCCCCGGGAAGTGCTGCAGAAAGAGCAATGATCTCTCCGTTTTCGATATCCTGGATCAGTTCCTGATCCTCTTCACTTTCTCCTGTAAGGATTTCCGCGTTTTCTTCCGTGAATACAGTAAATCCCGGATCCTCTGTCTGCTCCGGTATCTCTGTCAGAGCTATATTTTCTCCTTCTTTTGAAACAGCTTCCGGTTCTTCTTCCGGTTCGATCAGCTCATCACTATCCGTATTTTCAGTATTATCTTTACTTTCTTCAAAAGCTTCCTCCACCGTTTCCGGTTCAGGCAAGGCTGTCGGAACCGGCATCTCAGCCTCCCCAGGCTGATCTGTTACCGGAATATCCGGGGCCTCCTCTTCTTCCGGTTCTGTCTGTTCCTGCTGCGGATCTGCTGATACCGAACTCATATCTGCTGCAGGACTGGCCGATGCCACAAGAGAAGAAGCTGTGATCATCAATGCCATCCATGCACCGAGCATTCTTCTTTTCAATTATTTCGACCTCCTTTCCATAGCGTCAGACTGCAGGTAAGCAGCGCTATACCGGCCATCAGTGCAAACAGGATCACAGGAGATTCATCTCCGGTCTTCACTGGTGTCGTCCTTACCGAAGAGCTGTTATTTCCGGAATCTCTTTCTGTGCTTTCCTTCCTGCCATTCCGGCGTGGAACAGGGCTGGTATCCGCCGTCTCCTGATCCTCCTCCACAGAAAAGATCCATTTCACATCTGCAGCTCGAAGAGCATATAAATTATCCAGCTCTGCCGGAACCGTAACCTCAAATCTCATGTTTCCTTTTTCTCCGCTGGAAAATTCCCCCAGGGACACGGCCTTATTGAGAGACACAGCCAGAAGATCCCCGGAATACAGCTTTTTATCATTCATGGTGATCACCAGCTTCAGCTTTTTCAGAAATTCCTGATCCTTTACCGATTTACATTCCAGTGATGTGCGGAAGAATATCTTTGCAGCATGCTCCGTTGTATTACGGATCTCTACAGAATCATGAAAAACATCTCCCGGCATTGCCGTGGAAAATCCGGAAAAAAAGTCTTCCGGAGCCGCGATCAGTTTGTGCGCATTTCCTTCAAACTCCACCTTCAGATCCACCGGACTTTTTTTCTGAACCACAAGACCATCGGTATCGTGGATACATCTTAAGATCTTCTGATTTCCCCAGGGTGACATGGCACGGAAATCCGGTGCAAAATTTGCCGCCTGGACAGCATCCGCCACGATGGTTATCCCCAGCTTCTTATCCTGGTAGGATTCATCCCATTGGGATGGTACAGTCACACCGGTAAAAATATCCACGCTATCTCCCTGTTCCAGCTTCCTGGTATAATAAAAATACTCTCCCTTCCGGATCCATCTCGGTGACATTCCTGTAAGATTCCTGTCATCCAGACCATCCAAACCTTCCAGATCATCTGTATAAGAGATCTTCACCCTTACCCAGCAGGGCTCTGAGCGATTGGTGATCCTTGGGATCTTGGATATTTCATCTCCCGGAAGAACGATCCGGCGATCTTGATATTTCATTTCTCGGCCGTCCTTTTTTTCCAGTTCTTGAAGAGAAATATTGATATCTCCCACTGATATGTGATTGGTCACTGTCACGGAATCTGAAAATCTGGCATAAGCAGCCGTGCACGCCAGGATACTGCCTGCCACAGCAGCACCTGCCAGCAGGGCTTTAAGGTGTTTTTTCAAGCATTCCCCCTCCTTTCTGCCTGAGCAGAAACCGGATCTGAAAAATACCTCCACGCACTTTCATAATCTGAAAATCCTTCTGCCTGTACAGCTTCCTCATAAACATTGATCTCAAAATCCTTAATGCTGTCCCTGTAAGTATCATCGATCTTTTGAGGATCGATCTGAAATCCGGTACACAGAGGAGTTGTTTTTTCACCCTCGGATATTTTTTTCCGGTAGTAATAATAGCCGTCCTGACTGTTATACACCCAGTTTGCCGTATCCAGACCTGTTAATTTCACGCCTCTGCCGATATCGTCATTGGAGTAGGAAAGGGACATCCTCACATAGCAGTCTGCCTGGAACCCTTTCACACTGCCGGAAAAATTTCCGATCCGGATCTCTTTTCTGTAGGACGGACCATTCTCCATAGGCGTAGGTGTAGGATCCGGAAAATCTTCCTCGATCTCCGTTGTCACATACCCCACTGCAGCAGAATTTATTTTTTTTTCGAAGTCTGAAAAATACGCCGCAGTCCCTGTTGCACACAGGAGCCCTGTTGTCAGGAGAAGAAACACGGGTCTTTTTAATTTATTCATTTCGTGACACCACCGGCCTGTCCTTTATTCTGATTTACATATTTCTGGTAAGCAGCAGTTGCCTGCTCCAGAACCGTAGTCTTGTCATCCCCGGTATTGGTAGCCTGGATCGCATAAGCCCGTACCGGCATATCGATCTGCTGTGTATCCAGCTGACCTTCGATGATATTGGCAAAGGTTACTGTATCAAAAAGAGTTGTAGTCTTTGTTCCCGGCTTCAGGATGTGGTTATATGCATAGGTATAGACCATATTCTGCCCCACTTCAGTCCGCTCCAGCTGTGTCCAGTCCTTGTTTTTGGTGAAGCTGAACAGCTCTGTTTTTGCAAGCGCATTCCTGGTACCATCCTTGGCTGCCGTGATCACATTTCGGACCGGAACAGAAACTTCCAGATAGACAAATGCTTCATTTACTCCTTTATTTGCTACATAGGGGTCCTTCCGGATCACATGAGTAGGAACCAGATCTGTATTGTCCTCTGGTTTCCAGTTAGGCTCATCCAGATCGATATCCACTTTTCCTACGGTAAAGCTGTTGGTTGCCGTTTCAAAATCCGTAAGATATGCAGCTGTTCCTCCGGCTGCCAGTGCAGTGATCACAGCAGCAAGTGCGATTCCTTTTACTAGTTTTCTGTTTTTCATCATGATTAAATTCCTCCCTGTATTTTTTTCTTTTTTGGGGTATATGCCAGATCAAAGAGTACTGACAGACATGCCGCTATGCAAACTGCGGCAAAAGGGATCCGGGCTTTCAGAAAATGGATCATGTAGCCCAGATAAGGCAGGTGAAAGACTACCCGCCCGATGATCTGTGACGCCTCTGCGGGAACAGGATCTTCTGTCTTGTTGGCGTCACCTTTTGTGATAAAGATATCCTTTTCTTTTTTAACCACTCTGTGGGTGACAACGGTATCTCCGTTATGAAAAGTAATGATATCTCCCTTTTTCGGAGAAAACTCTCCTTCCTTTGTAAAAACCACAGCTCCGGTTGGGATCTCAGGTTCCATGGATCCGGAATAGACCACATAGGGCCGGATCCCGAAAAGTCCGGGAATAAGAAGCACCAATGCCATCACCAGCATCAGTCCCAGAACTGTGTTGCCGATACATCGAAAAAATATTTTCATTCCTGTATTCTGTTCTACATACGATATTTGATGATCACTTCCCTCTGCAGGGAAAGAAACAGTGTTCGGATATCAGGAAAATTCCGGCGGAGACCTGCTCCACATAAATTGAGCCATAAAAAATCCTCCCTGTATAGCAGTTAATATGGCAATTCACAACATGCTCCCATCACTTAAACGCACAGATTTTGAAGCGAGGACAAGCATGATCAAAATAATAATACAGCAAAAATACTGAATGGAAATTATTCGAGCAGATATGCTCAGATGTGCAGTTCCTCTCATCACATACAGAGGTAAAGGGATTCCTGCTACATTTATTAAAAAAGATTTGTTTCAGATGATATTATTATAGGGTCCGTAGATCCGGAAGTCAATCAAATTCGTCCGACAGGATTCGACACGGGTTTCTCAGCGGGTATGTCTGTCACCTTATTTTTCATAAGCTGACAGACCCTGCATCCTCACAACACAAATTTTCTTACAGCTGTACCAGAGAGTAAATATATTCTAATGGAAGCAGCATCAGATCACGGATTTCCCGTTCTTCCTCTTCTTTATTTCCGGAATTTACCGGCAATTCGATCCGGAAAGCCGGCTGGCGGATCATTTCTCCGTAATACTGCTCCGGCCTGCCTGTGCTCCTTCGCCCGTTCTGCGCTTCTCGTTCTATTGCCAGCTGCTCCAGCTTTCCCCTGGTACATTTTTTTAAGTGACGTGCAAGACGGTAGCATCTCTGACCTGTGGAAAAATTCTGATCCCGCCGATAATAAACCACCTTTTTTCCATATCCGCAGAAAACCAGCAGGCCACGTCCTCCGTATTCCTGAAAGATCCGGATCAGTGCACGTGTCTCATTTTCACTGGCAGGCTGCTGATGGATCTTTTTTCTGCTGCAGAAGGTGGTTGGAAAATTCCTTGCAGTATCCATTCCTCTTGCATTCCCCTCGAATTCATCGCAGGGAACATCCTGCATTTTCAGCATTTGACGGAAAATGGGATTTCGCACAGTATTGTATCCCTTCCGGCAGATCTCATATCCATCCGGATTGACCACCGGTATGATACAAAGCCTGGTCTGATCCAGGAGCTTTTTTACCTCATAAAGCTCGTCCACGGTCCAGTTGCATTCATATATTCTGCAAAGCTCCAGTGCCATCCTGGTAAGCCTGTCCGTCATCTGTCCATCCGTTCCGGAAAAACCGGCCACACAGAAAATACAGGCATCTCCCTGTCCGATCTCCAGCATAGGGATCATCCGGTCATCGTGGCTTTTTCCAATCACCCGAAACTGTGTAAAGCTGCTGTAACGCCTGGCTGCCTCCCACAGTGAATAATAAATCGCTTCGTAGGTTTTATCCTGTACTGTATCCATGATGTTCCCTTCCTTCCGTCTTTATACATGTTCATTATTATGTATATTATGCGAAAGAGCATAAAAAAAGAACCGGTTTAACACCGATTCCTTTTGTTTACAAAATAATTCAGGATACCGCCGCCGATGATGATCACCAGCGCAACTGCAACCACTCTTTTCGCTGCCTCCTGAGGAAGCTGGCCCTTGGAGCCAATAGAAGCCTCATAAAAGGTCAGCGTATAATCGATCTCATGGGGGGCGCCCATGGCCAGTGTATCTGCGATCACTTCCATCTTATCATCCAGGGCAGTTACCGGGACAGTAAAAACAGAATTTCTGCCTTCCTCACTCTCATTGAGATATTTTTCCCCATCTACGATCATATAATCATAGTTGGAGCTGCTCCACTGGAGCCGTGCATACATCTTCCCATCCTTTACCAGCATCAATGTAGGGGAAGAAACGCTGGCCTTTCCGCTTCCGCCTTCCAGCTCCACCTGTATGGAATATTCTCCGTCCTCCAGATCTGTCTTCACTGCGTTCTCTCCACCTGCAGCCAGAACCTGTATCGGGCATAGCAGCAGCATAGTCAGAAGAATCAGCATTATTATTCTCATCTTGTGTTTCATGGTTCTCTCTCCGTTTTCTGTTTTTCCTTCGTATCACTATAGCACAACGCTCCTTTTCTGTAAAGAACATCTCAGAGTTGTTGAAATGTCTCTTCTTTTCCAGTATAATAGAGTGAAATTTGCATACAAACGAAAGGAAATGAACAGAGATGATCGAAACAAAAAATCTCACAAAAAAATTCGACAGTTTTACGGCTGTGGATTCTCTGGATCTTCGCATAGAAACCGGCGAATTTTTTGGTCTGCTGGGACCCAACGGTGCCGGAAAGACCACCACGATCAGTCTGCTTTCCACTCTGCTCCTGCCCACAGAGGGCGAAATCCTCATTGACGGGCAGACACTTGGACGCAACCGACCGGATCTGAAGCGCAAGATTAGCGTGATCACGCAGGAATATTCCATGCGCCAGGATATGAACATGGACGAGATCATGGAATATCAGGGCCGTCTTTATTTCATGCCACGAAAAGAGATCAAACGGAAAACCGAAGAGCTTCTGGATTTCTGCGGACTTCTTCCCTTCCGCAAGCGGACTGTAAGGAAGCTTTCCGGTGGTATGAAACGAAAGCTTATGGTATGCCGGGCACTTCTCACAAGTCCGGAGATCCTTCTTCTGGACGAGCCCACTGCAGGCATGGACGCGCTATCCAGACGACAGATGTGGAATCTTCTCCGTCAGCTGAACGGAAAAAATCTGACCATTCTTCTGACAACCCACTATATGGAAGAGGCACAGTCTCTCTGCAACCGGGTAGCACTTATGGATCACGGAAAGCTGGAGGAGATCAATACTCCATCGGGCCTGATCGACGGCCTGGGCAAATACACCGTAGATCAGGAAACACCGGAAGGGGCAAAAAGCCACTACTTCCACAGCCGGGAAGAGGCCATCTCTTTTCTGTCCTCTCTGGACGGACAGTGCACCCTTCGGGAGACGACTCTGGAGGATGTTTTTGTGGAGCGCGCAGGCAGGCATCTGATGCAGCGATAAGCCGGCGTCAGCCACAGTTATCTTATAATTTAACAGAATGGACGATGAATTATCATGGGAATACTTACTATTTTATGGGAAAAATGGGTGGAGTTCCGAAGGGATTTCTATAAGATCACGCTGGCGGCCATGATCGCACCGCTGATGTATCTGATCGTTTTTGGAATGGGGATCCAGACCTCCTCACATGGGGAGCCTTATCTGAATTTCCTGATCCCTGGTGTGGTTTCATTGACTACAATGAACGGAAGCTTTAATGCTATCGCACAGAATCTGAATGTGCAGCGTCTTTATGAGAAAGCCTTTGACCAGGTTATGATATCTCCGACACCTCTGTGGCAGTTTATTGCCGGACAGATCATCGGAGGCAGTCTCCGCGGGCTTTATGCAGGAGGAATCATCCTTCTTCTGACCATGCCGATCGGAACCGGTCTTGTGTTCAACGGATGGTCATTGCTGGTGATGTTCCTCAACGGTGCTGTATTTTCAGCCATCGGTGTTGTGGTTTCTTTCCTTGCCAAAAACCATGCGGATGTACCTCGTTTTTCCAATTATATCATTATGCCAATGGCTTTTTTGTGCAACACCTTCTTCTCTACAGAGAAGATCCCGGGCTTTCTTGGGAATTTTGTAGCTGCTCTTCCACTGTCACAGACCAGTCATCTGATCCGTACCATTGCTTCCGGCGGTGGAGTCAATTACCTCAGTGTCCTGATCCTGACAGTCTATCTAATTGCATTCAGCATTGCAGCTTCCTGGTTTATCTATAAGAAAAAAAATCTGTAAATTTATCTTTACAAAAAAATCACCGGCTTTCCTGTTCTTTCGGAAAACCGGTGATTTTTTTATTTGTTATGCTATTTTGGCTATTGTGCGTTTAGATATCCTTTTTTCTTCTTCTCACGATCACATATCCACCTGCAAGAAGGGATGCCACTGCCAGTGCGGACATGGTTCCGATCGGTGAGTTATCGGCTGTTGATACTGCATTCTTAGATCTGGTTCCGTTGCCTCCATTGGAGGATGTTGCAGATGCCTCTCCTGTTATGGTTGCATCCGGATCAGAACCTGTCTGGCCGCCGGTACCATATGTACCGTCTGCTCCCGGAGTTCCGGTAGGTGTTAGTTTTGCAGATCTAAACTGATATACTGCGGATTCAATGGTGTCTGTCTCCTGCCACTGACCACCGGTGTAGATGTATTTCTGGAAGAATACGTACAGGTTGTATGTAGCGTCTTTGTTGATTCCCTTGCCGGAACCAATCTTCCATGCACTATGTTTCTGACTATCACTAGGATTAGCAGATGTACTCCAATAGAGAGGAACCCATTTAACATCCTGTTCTCCCGGATTATCATTATCTGTTCCTGCACCAACTACCCTAAATTTATAAAATGTATTTGGATAAAATTCTAGAGGATTTTCTAAGTCATATACCTTACTTTCAGAAGCTTTATAAAGTTTAGGATCATGTCCTTCTACAGGACGGTTCTCTTCTTTAAGACTTACCTTCAACGGAATTGTCTCTATTCCATTATCCTCTTTAAAACGAACATAAAGGTCAATTGCATTATCCGGATCAAGATTATTAAGATAAATTGAAATTTTACTATCTGCACCAGTTTCTATAGAATTCCCGGAATTATAGATGTCCGGTATATCTGAATTTCCATCTTTATCCCGAATTGTCCATGCATAATACAATTTACCTGATTTACTGGTTAAAAACTCTGCTGTCGCAGATGTATGACTGGTCCATTTGAAGCAAAGCCCCCTGACATTCGCCGGACGTTTAGCTTCATCTAATGCTATTTTTTTTGGTGTGCTCACGGTTCCATCGGTTCCTTTGATACTTACATAAACATCAATTGCATTATCTGCATTCAAATTCTGCAGGTTAATTGTAAAATCTTTATTTGCAGAAACCTTTGTGCCATCTCCCTTAGTATTAATTTTAGGAGTTGCGGATCCCTTTATAACCCAGGCATAATAATACTGACCAGCTTTATTTGAACGCATAGTTACGTTTGCGGATGTATGAGTTTTCCACCTATAACTTATATTGGAAATCTTCGCAGGTGTTTTAGCTGTTTCTTTTTTCAAAGTAACAGTTGCAATCTTGGTCACTGCTGTCTTTGATCCATCTTTCGCTACTACCTGTACATAGAGATCAATCGCATCACCTTTCAGATTTTTCAAATTAATCTTGCATTTTTCATTCGCGGTGATAGCAACCTTGCTGCTCTTGGTGCTAATGGAAGGTTTATCCGCTCCCTTTGCCACCCATTTATAATAGCATGTACCACTCTTATCGGACTGAAGAACTACTTCTGCAGTTGTTGCAGTTTTACTTTCTGCACTGATTTTTTTAACCTTTGGTGCTGCCGGTTTCGGGTCAACTGGCTTCTGTGCCTGTGTTACTGCAATATCCTTCTTTACACCTTCACCAACAATGTCGTTACCACTTTCACTTTCTTTTACCCATATATAAAGGTCAATAGTCTTGTCTGTGACCTTGGTAAGTTTCAGGGAAGTGGTTTCTCCTGCCTTAACCGTTCCACCTTCTGTAGCTTTCTCGATGGTCGGAGCTTCCGCACCTTTTGCAACATATTTATAGAAATATGTACCTGCTTTATCAGATGTGAAGGTTACAGAAACAGTATTTGCTTCTTCACTTGTAGGGATATCAATATTAACTGTTGGTTTGTTAGAAACAAGCTGACCATTCTCTGGATTAACTTTATAATTAACATCTTCATATTTTCCAGCCAGTACACTAAGTGCCTGTGGATAATCACTATCAGGACAGTCCTCACCCTTTACAATTACCGCAGATGAATTCAGCACCCTCTCTTCAGCATTTTCTACAGAAAATCCAATCTGAGGATCTGCTATAGCACTGTTTACAGCAAGCTGGCCTTCTCCAGCAAGAATGATATTGGCAGGTGTTGTTCCATCCGCTTTTGTGTTATTAGTAATAACCGGTTCTGTTTCTGCTGTATTTTTAATTTTCTCAATAAAAACTTTTCCTGTACTATAGACAGCACCTTTATCTGAACTGTTATTCTCAATCTTACCACCTGAAATATGAACGATTCCACCTTCGTTAAAAATAGCTGCAGCTGTTGTATCTGCTGTTGTTGCATCTGCTACGACCTTATTGTTAGTAAGCGTGATACCTGTTGACATTGAAAATTTTGCGCCACTGGCTACATGGATCAAAGATCCTGCTGCCGGTACACCATTAACAGAGCCACCATCAACAACAAGTGTGCTATCGCTATTATCAAGCATATAAAGTGCACCGCTTACGTCAAACAGATTACCAGTAAAGCTGGCTGCACGCTGTATCATGGATGTATTATCTTTTCCAACGATCAAAATACCTTTATCTTTCGGAATCGTTACTGGTGTCGTAATCTGAACTGTTCCACTGATAACGATCGTCGTAAGATTGTCTTTATTAACATTATTAATGTCAATGACAGGAGCTGCCGCAATAGCTGCTGCTAATCCAGCTTCATCGGTTACTGTTGTTCCTGTTACAGTTTCCGTCTGCTCCTGCTGCGCCTCTTCCGCCTGAGCCTGAGCTGCTGCCTGTGCCTCTGCTTCCGCCTGGGCCTGGGCTGCTGCCTGGGCTTCTGCCTCTGCCTGGGCCTGGGCTGCTGCCTGGGCTTCTGCTTCCGCCTGAGCCTGAGCCGCTGCCTGGGCTTCTGCCTCTGCCTGGGCGTCGGCTTCACTCTGTGACTGGTCATCCACAGCCGCTCCGTCATCTGGTGTTTCTGTATTCTCGTCTGCAGTCGGTGCTTCTGCCTCTGTTACCGCTCCGGTATCTTCAGCGGCAAACGCTGTGGCAGGTGCCATTCCAACAGTCATGGAACCTGCAAGCAGGACTGCAAAAAGCTGCTTTTTTTTCATTTATAAGTCCTCCTGTTATGAGTTAGTCTGTTTAAATCCAATTACAAAAAAGTATAGCACAACACTTCAAAAAAGTAAAGCGGACCAAAGAATCCGCTTTACTTTATCTGTCTTACGGACGTACCTGTCCATTACCATAAATGATATACTTGGTGGTGGTCAGTGCAAGGAGTCCCATTGGGCCTCTGGCATGGAGCTTCTGGGTGCTGATCCCGATCTCCGCACCGAATCCAAATTCGTTTCCATCGGTGAATCTGGTAGAAGCGTTCACATAAACTGCCGCTGCATCTACCTCATCCAGGAATTTCTGGGCATGGGTATAATCATTGGTAATGATGGCCTCCGAATGCTTTGTATTATATTTATTGATATGTGCAATGGCTTCCTCCACGGAATCCACTACCTTTACAGAAAGAATATAGTCAAGATATTCGGTTCCCCAGTCTTCTTCTGTTGCAGGAACTGCTCCCGGCATCAGAGCCTTTGCCGCTTCATCTGCACGGACCTCCACATGCTTCTCCTTAAGGCGTCCGGCCAGCACCGGCAGGAAATCGTCCTTCACCTTACGGTTTACAAGAAGGGACTCGCATGCATTGCATACGCCCACACGCTGGGTCTTTGCATTGATCACAATATCCGCTGCCATCTGAAGATCTGCAGTTTCGTCCACATAGATATGGCAGTTTCCGGTTCCGGTCTCGATGACAGGGATCGTACTCTGGTTTACCACTGCTTTGATCAGTCCTCTTCCGCCACGTGGGATCAGTACATCCACATACCGGTTCAGCTTCATAAATTCCGCAGCCGTTTCTCTGGAGGTATCCTGGATCAGCTGGATAGCATCCTCGATAATGCCGCAGGCCTTCAATGCCTCACGGATACAGTTGACAATGGCAGTATTGGAATGAATTGCGTCGCTTCCCCCCTTCAGGATCACGACATTTCCGGTTTTGAAACAAAGACCGAATGCATCTGAGGTAACATTGGGACGCGCTTCGTAAATGATGCCGATCACACCTAATGGAACACGTTTCTGTCCGATCAGAAGTCCGTTGGGACGTTTTTTCATACCGGTAACTTCCCCGATGGGATCTTCAAGACCGGTAAGCTGACGAAGTCCGTCTGCCATTCCTTCGATCCTCTCCGGTGTCAGCATCAGACGGTCGATCAGTCCTTCCGGCATCTGATTCTTTTTGCCGTTTTCCACATCCAGGGCATTGGCCTTCAGGATCTCATCGGTATGAGCGACAAGAGCCTTTGCCACAGCTTCTAGGGTTTTATTTTTGTCATTTGTGGAAAGATTTCGAAGGACTGTCTCCGCATCTTTCGCATTCTGTCCCAATTTTTCAAGCATTTCATTCATTTCCAAATATTCCTACCTTTCTTTCTGTCTTTACAGCAATATCTTACTGTGCATCGCGGTATATATTCTCTTCCGTCACAATGACCTGCGGACGGATATCCGTAGGCTCTGTGGGAACTTCCGGAAGAATCTGGAAGGAAAATCCTACTGCAACGCGGCAGACCTCCGGATGTTTTTCCAGAAAGCGGTCATAAAAACCGCCGCCATAGCCTACCCGGTTGCAATTCACGTCAAAAGCCACCCCGGGCATGACCATCATGGCTTCTTCCCAGGAAACCGTTTCTCCGTCTTCCTTTGGCTCAGGGATCCCGAAGTAGCCGGATTCCAGCTGACTGAAATCGGTCAGTCTGTAAAATACCATATCCTTTCCGAAAACCTTTGGCACTGCCACTTCCTTGCCGTCTTTCCAGGCTTGCTCGATGATATAGCGTGTGATCACTTCATGGTTATAATCTGCGTATGCCATGATCCGTTCTGCATTCCGGTATTCCGGAAGCTGTGTCAGGGCCTCTGTGATCCGGAGACTGTTTTCCCGGATCCAGGCATCGGTATGTTCTTTTCTGGCTTTGAAGATCTTTTTTCTAATTTCCTTTTTTTCTTCCATATTTTTCTCCAAGATTGGTGATGCTGCCATCCTTTTCTTTGATATCGATATTATTCAGATGCGCACGGAGATTTCCTTTCACTGCATCCAGATATTCTCTCCGAAGCTTCGCCTGTTCCACCTTTTCTTCCTCGGTAAGACCTACACTTTTCTGTTTATGTGCCAGTGCGTTGATCCTGTCGATCTTGATATTGTCCATCATAATGTTATTCTCCTTAAAGCAGTTTTTCGATATAATCAATGAGGAAGAATTCTTCCTTCTTGTTTCCTACAAATAATGTTCCGCAGCTCCTGCCTTCCACGATCCTGTGGATGTTGTGGAAGTCATTTCCGTTGGCAATGACCATGTCCGCTCCTGCCGCAGTGGCGATGATCGCAGCGGTAAGCTTGGTCGCCATTCCGCCGGTGCCTACATTGCTTCCTGTGGAGGATTTGCCAAGCTTACGCATATTGTCATCCATGTTTTCTACAATGTCGATAAACTGTGCATCCGGATTGGAATTGGGATCGTCTGTAAAAAGACCGTCAATATCGGACATGAGGATCAGAAGATCCGCATCGATCAGTGCAGCAACCACAGAGGAAAGGGTATCGTTGTCTCCGAATTTTACCAGGTTCTGGAATTCGTAGGAGGATACCGAGTCGTTCTCATTTACAATAGGGATCACCTTTTCTGCCAGAAGCTGCTGGAAGGTATTCTGGGCATTCCTGCGGTTGGTATTGTTAACCATGGTATTCTTGGTCATCAGGATCTGTGCCACCATCTGATTGTATTCCCCGAAAAGCTTCTGATAAATGGTCATTAGCCTGGCCTGACCCACAGCTGCACAGGCCTGCTTTTTCTCAAGCTCTGCCGGCTTTCCCTTCATACCCAGTGCAGCTGCACCTACCGCAATAGCTCCGGAGGATACCAGCACTACGTCTTTCCCCTGATTGTGAAGGTCGCTGAGCTCTCTGGCCAGGATCTCCAGCTTACGGAAATCCAGTCTTCCTGTTTCTGCGTGGATCAGTGATGATGATCCGATCTTGATAACAATGCGTTTCTTGTCTTTCAGTCGTTCCCTGTAATTTGCGTTCATGTTTTTTGTTTCTCCTGATACCTGTATATTAGTCTTACTGATAAGTAACGGAATCAATCCTGTCATTTTGTACGATCTCCACCCAGGTAGTACCCGGATTCAGGCGGATCTCCTGTTCATTTCCGTCGTAATAATGCGTGATCCCCCATGGAGAATCCTTCTCCCAGCGGATATCAATAGCTTTGCCTCTGGTAATAAACTTGCCCTCTCCGCCGGAAATGGCATCAATATTCAGATAGCCGTTTCCATCGTAGGCCGGGCAGGATGAATACTGAAGGATGATATTGTCGCAGGTAAGCGGTTCATTATCCAGCTGATCCACATGTTCCTTGCCAAACTGGAATCTCTTATATTCCTTTGTCTCTTCATCGTATTCATACCACGGATGATTGTCAGTAAAATTATCCAGCTTCACAAGGCTGGCTGTGATCCCATCCGGTACAGTCTCTGTACCATCTTCTGCAAAAAGATAATGTCCGGTATATTCTTCTTTATATTCCTGGCTGTATCCCATAGCATCTATGCCTGCCTGAAGGTGGCTGGCATCTGTATAGGCATTGTGAGGTGCCTTCCTGTCTGTTGTGCGGAAAAAAGCCAGCTTGCCGATCTGGATCCCGTTGAGGTTATCGATCACATGCTGCTCCAGATAAGGCAGTGCATAGGCAGCCTGTCCGTAGTGGGCATAGATCGCATTAAATTCGTTGGCATAAAAGAGATAATAGTCACGGCAGCTGCGAACGGAACCGATCCGTTCCAGCTCATCGTAATCTTCGAGAATGCCCATAAGACGGGTAATATTACCTTCCACCGGCGCTTCGTAGACAACACCGGCATGTCCGATCCCACTCTGCGGAGCTCCGACACTGTTGTTGCCCATCATCACGGCAACCGGTCTTCTCCGTCCAATGCTCTCCGGAACATTTTCGCCGGTAAGATAGCTCTTTACCTGGGTTTCTTCCTGCTTTTCCTCATTGGGGACAAAGCCTACCAGATCCTGCCCTGCTCCAAAAGCGGGAACAGTCTGGGCAATGCAGATGCATGCAGCTGTGATACCTGCCAGGATACCTGTCTTTTTCATTCTCATATATTACCTCCTTTTCTTAAAGCGGAAGAGTTTTCCGCTTAGCTTTTCCGTGGGACAGCCCGTCTAGCGGTTGATCCCCAGCTCCTTCAGTGCCGCTGCCTGCTTGGCTTCCATGACCTTCGCCTCATCCTCTGTCATATGATCATAACCCAGAAGATGCAGCATACTGTGTGCCACCAGGAAACAGAATTCCCTTGTCACACTATGTCCGTATTCCTCTGCCTGGGCAAAAACCTTAGGCACGGAGATCATGATATCTCCAAGAAGGAGTTCATCACTGTCCAGATCAAAATAGGACTCATCCTCTTCCACAACGGAATAATCCGCCGGTGTCTCAAAGGGGATCATAGGAAATGACAGCACATCCGTAGGAGCCTGGATATTCCGGAATTCCGTATTTACCCTCTTAATCTCCTCGTTGTCTGTCAGGACAAGATTGACCTGTCCGTCATAGGGGCATTTCTCCATTTCAAGAACCTTGTCCGCAACCTGGGATGCAAGGGCAGCATAGTCAATGCCTAACTCCTGATCTGTCTCATATTCGATATTTATGGTCATCTTCTGTACTCCTTATTTTTCACAGCATACCTGTCATCCTTCCTGGATTTGGCAGGCTTCTGTTTTTTTTCATAATCGTCATAGGCCTGCACGATCTGCTGTACAAGTGGATGACGTACAACATCCTTGCTGGTCAGCTGACAGAATCCGATGTCATCGATCTTCTTCAGCACCTTCATCGCCACATCCAAACCGGACGTGGCGTCCCTGGGAAGGTCCTTCTGGGATGCATCGCCTGTGATGATCACCTTGGAACCGAAGCCGATCCTGGTCAGGAACATCTTCATCTGGGCAGGTGTGGTATTCTGCGCCTCATCCAGGATGATAAAGGCATTATCCAGTGTACGTCCTCTCATATAGGCAAGAGGGGCAACCTCGATGAGCCCCTTCCCCATGTTTTTGGCAAAGCTGTCTGCCCCCATGATCTGATACAGTGCGTCATAAAGAGGACGCAGATAGGGATCGACCTTGCTCTGGAGATCGCCGGGAAGGAATCCCAGCTTCTCTCCTGCCTCAATTGCCGGTCTGGTAAGAATGATCCTGGAAACCTCCTCATTGCGAAAAGCAGTTACTGCCATAGCCATGGCAAGATAGGTTTTGCCGGTTCCGGCAGGTCCCACACCGAATACGATCATCTTCTTACGGATCTGTTCCACATAGTCCTTCTGTCCGAGGGTCTTGGGTTTGATCGGCCTGCCCTGTATGGTATTACAGATAAAATCCTTGTCGATCTCCTCCATCACGGAGCCGATCTTCTCCATGGCAAGGGAAAGTGCGTAATTCACATTCTGCTGTGTGATGGTATTGCCTCTGCCCGCAAGTGTGTTCAGTTCCTCCACGATTGCCCTGGCCTGTGTGGCTCCCTCCTGGCTTCCCAGAATCTTAAGAGAACCGTCACGGAAGATCATGGTTACGTTCAGAGTACGTTCGATCAGCTTCAGATGCTCGTCAAACTGTCCGAAAATATTCGCCTGGCGGTCTGCCGGCACATCCACATATAATTCGATAATGCTGCTAGCCATCCTCTGGTGTCCTTTCTTTTGGCTGCGTCTTTTTTTCTGTGGGGGCTTCTCTTCCGGTCCCTTCAATGACGGTAAGAGTGCCTCTGCTGACGCAGTCCTGGTGATTTATTTCTATTTTAACATTATTTTCAGATATTTGAACCCCTTTTTCTATTAATTTTTCTTCATAATCATAAAGCCTCTGTATGGCCTGTTTTTTGGCGGCATCCTCTGTCAGTCTTTCTTTTCGGAGCTCAAACCTGCTGGTAGTGATGATTCCCAGGGAAAAAGGAACCTGAAAGATCCCGGTACTGAAAAGAGATTCCCGACAGATAAGACGATCTTCATTTTGCTGCAGAGGAGAAGAAAGGTCCAGGAAACTGCTTCCAAGCTGAAAAAAAAACGTTGTTTTATTTTTACCGGGCCATACCTTTTTCTCTATGTCCAACGGAAAGGTATCGTAATAGGCAATGGAATGACAGACGTAAATATCCGCATCTGCCTGAACATACTCATAGCGGATGACCTCCTGGCTGTCATCTGTGATATCCACGATCCCGGAAACCAGTTCCTGGCCTTTTTTTATTTCATCCCCAGCCCTGACAAGAGGAGTTCCCTGCCGTGTGACCATGGAATCGATCACTCCGTCCAGAGTCGAAAACAGACTGCAGGATTTATCTTCCGGCTCTGCTTTTTCTCCGGCAGTTCCCTCCCGGATCTCAAAACGCAGGCCCGTTCCCGAAAATCCGGCAGACACCCAGGTGATCTCCGGAAATTCTCTTCGCAGGGAAGCTGCAAGTGCACTGCAGCTGATCTTCTTTCTGGATACTCCGAAACAGACCCCCTGCTCTTTCAGAAAGCTCATCAGCTGGGGAGTGGGATTTAAAATATTTCCCCGGATCTCAACGTTCCACACTCTGCCTGACAGAAAAAAAAGGAGGCAGAAAACTGCCAGAAACCCTGCAGGGATCATTTTTCTTCTTTTACAGAAAAGCAGAAAAAACAAAGGCCCTCTTTTTTTCAGGATGTGGATATGTACCCCTGTTTTTCTCCGCAGTGGCGAGATCTGCAGAAAATCCGCTACCTTCATAGTCAGCTGAAGCTCCGTCTCACCGGTACGGATGATCCTTTTCAGATCCATTTCCCTGCCTCTGCACAGATTCACAAACCGCTGGCACTGCTGCCCCTTAACAGAAACCCGCACAAAACCTGGGATCATTACTTATTTCCCTCCTCCAGCGTAATGCTTTCGATCTGCCCGCGGATACATAGTTCAAGGGTTGTGTAGCAGGGGATCACAAGGTTTTTCCCACGGATCACAAGTCTGCCGGAAGGTGTCAGTATCAGGATCTCCTCCCTTGTATAGCTCTGGATATTCCGGTAATTTTCGATCACTGCCCGGCGTTTTCCCGTAAGTATCACCTGCACCTCCCGAAATGCCGGTTCCCCGGGAAGCTCCAGAAAAGCTGACATTTTTCTCATTAAAAAAATCCTCCGGCTTTTATCATTAATCTATGCCGGAGGATTTCTTCTTATGTATCTTTCGCTGTATCTGCTTTTTGTCTTTTATCTGCGGATCAGCACCATAGAAAACCAGAGAATGGTATTTCCACCCAGATTGTATTCCATAGCTTCCTTTTCTACGATCTCACTGACTACCACGCCATAGCTTTCCAGACATGGATGCATATGCTCCGGAAAACGGCATGGTTTTCCGTCCAGATAGGCACAGCGTTCACAGAAGTCACAGGATTCCGTGGAAAGCGTAAAGGTCTCATAGCCCTCTCCCTCCAGAAAATCACGTACCTTCTCTGTAAGCGCTTCGTGTTCCATTCTTGTGGAAAGCATCTCCTTCATGTTCATGATATCCGATACCTCCGCAACGCTGGAAAAGAAAACTGCTTTCGGATAGCTCCGGATCTTCTTTTCGCATTCTGACAGCTCTCCCACTGCCGGAGGACAGGCCCATGTGCTCCCATAACGTTCACATTCCTGTTTACAGATCGTACGCACACGTGACTGTACTTTAATATCCCCGGTATCCAGCACACGATACTCAAAAATGGGATACTGGGAAATAAACTCATCAAATTTTTCTTTTATACTGTTCATACCTTTAAGATCTCCTGTTCTCCAAAAAGGCTCATAACTGCTGCCTCATAGTCACCAAAATGCTGGGATTTTTTGATCTTTTTCAGATATCTGGCATAATTGGTAAAGCCCAGTGCCATATAACTCCACAATTCCTTCATGCGGAAAAGTACATTTCGTTCTCCTGAAAGATATTCCTGATAATCCCGGTAAAGACGGTCATGGAACTGCCGTAGCTTTTTTCGGTATTCTTCCCGGTGATCCTCTCCGTCTTCTTTTTGCATAATGGCATCCAGAAGATAGGGCCTTGCGATCAGGCCTCTTCCGTACATGACGCTGTCTGCATCCGGAAATTTCTCCCGGATTTCCTGATAAGCCTCCACTGAAAAAATATCCCCGTTATATCCTAGGGGAACCTTCAGCTTTTCCCTTGCCTCCTCATACAGTCCATATCTGGGAACTCCCTTATAATGATCCTTCAGAAGGCGTGGATGGATGATCAGCTCCTTCAGCGGATATCTGCCGTAGATCTCAAGAAGCCGTTCCCAGTCTTCCTCGTAATCCGTTCCCACTCTTGTTTTTATGGAGATCTCCATCCCGGTCTTTTCGAAGATCTCATCCAGAAAACGTTCCAGCTTATCCGGCTCGCCCAGGAAACCGGCACCCTTTCCCTTGGCTGTGACAGTTCCCGAGGGGCATCCCAGATTGAGATTCACTTCCCTGTGTCCGTATTCATCCCGGAAGATATGAGCTGTTTTCACAAAATCCTCCGCATTGTTGGTCAGGACCTGAGGGATCACCGGAAGATCTCCGTTGGTTTCCGGTGATACCTCTTTGATCTCCTTGCTACTGAGACGTTTATTGGGTTTGGCAGTGATGAAGGGAGTAAAGTATTTATCCATGGGATAAAAACAGTCATGATATGCATTCCGGTAAACCCAGTTGGTTACGCCCTCCATAGGTGCCAGATAATTCTTCATTGTTTATCCTCCTTCATCCGGAAATAGATCTGCTTTCTCCCTCCGCTTCCTGTGGGGATCCTGCCTGTCTCATAATTTCCCAAAGATTTGATAAAGGGGGTCAGCTTGGAATATCCGTAATTACGCACATCAAAATCCGGAAGTCGTTTCCCAAGCTGGTCGCCCAGCTGTCCGGAGGAAAGCCATCCCTCTTCATCAGAAAATTTCTCGATGATGGCATTAATGGCCTTGCGCACCCGCTTGAGATCTTTGTTCTTCCTGGAGCCGGAGCTGCTCTGTTTACTGCTGTTTCCAGATTTTTTAGCTTCTGCTGCAGTAGCCAGATCTTCCTTCTTCTCTTCCTCCTGTTGGTTGCGATAGAGAAGATCCAGATATTTAAACTGGTTGCATGCGGAAATAAACGGCTTCGGCGTCTTCTCCTCTCCCATACCCAGGACCAGCATTCCGGATTCCCGGAGTCTTGCTGCCAGACGGGTGAAATCACTGTCCGAAGAAACAATACAATATCCATCCACATTTCCGGAATACAGAATATCCATGGCATCAATGATCATCGCCGAATCGGTGGCGTTTTTTCCGGTGGTATAGCTGTACTGCTGGATAGGAATGATGGAATCCTCCAGAAGAACCTTTTTCCAGGAGGAAAGCCGTGCACTGGTCCAGTCTCCATAGATCCGTTTGTAGGTGGCTATGCCGATGTTTGCCACTTCATCCACGATGATCTTGATGTATTTGTCTGATACATTATCTGCATCGATCAGTATTGCAATTCTTAATTCGTTGTCCATAAATCCAACCTTTTCTGTTTAATCTGTGCCCTCTCCGCTACGGATCAATGCTCCAGCATGATCTTGAGGATCTCTCTGTCTGTTTCCTTCATACCGTCTTTTCCGATCTGTCCCACACAGCTGATGGTCTCTGCGGTTTCTTCCTGGAGAATTCCTGTATAAGGTGCATAAGACTGCCCGTTCATGGCAAGATGATGCGCCAGAAAGGCTGCGTCAAGACAGGCTGCGATCTTGGCAGCACAGGAGATCTTGGCCCCATCACAGATGATTCCCGGAATATTGGCGAGGGTATTCTCGATCGTTTTTTTGATCAGGGAAATATCTCCGCCTACCATATAGGTAATGGCAGCTCCGGCTGCACAGGAGGCCGATACCGCACCGCAGAAGGCAGACAGCTTCCCTATATATTGCTTCTGATAAACTGTGAGGAGATTGGAAAACACCAGAGCCCTGTAGAGGCTGTAATCCGGCAGCTCCATCTCTCTTGCATAGACGATCAGCGGAACAGAGCATGCAATTCCCTGATTTCCGCTTCCGGAATTGATGACAACCGGCATATCACAGCCACCCATACGTGCCTCAGAAGCCGCTGCAGTAAGACTTCTCATTCTGGTGAGCATATCGTGAGAATAATTTTCACGGATCACGCGCCCGATACCCAGGCCGTATTTTCCGGTCATTCCCTCATGAGCAATGGCCATATTGCTTCTGATCTGCGCATCCAGAAGCTCCTTTACATCGGAAAGCTCTACGGTATCTGCAAATTCCCGAATATCCTCCAGATTTAACAGGCCGCGGTCCGTCTCTTCCTTTTCTTCCACTGCTTTATCTGCATCAAGGAGGATTTCCCCGTTTTTGCTGATCCTGGTCACGTTGATATGGTCGTATTTGATCTCCAGGCTGACGGTATCTTCACCAGCATACATTTCGATGATAATGTGAAGGACCACCGGCGTATCCAGAAGCTCTACCTTACAGATATCTGCCTCCAGAAGTTCCCGGCAGCGTGCCCTGCCCTTTTCATCGACTTTGGAAAGAACTTCCATATTCAGTGAGGCATCTCCTGCCACCGCCCCAAGGATCACACCTGCAGGAATCCCCTTTAAGCCTCCTGAATTGGGAATGATCACACAACGCACATTTTTGATGATATTTCCGGAACATTTTGCTACGATACGCTCCGGCTCTTTCCCAAGGATCTCTCTTGCTCTTGCCGCACCATAGGCCAGAGCGATCGGTTCTGTACATCCCATAGCCGGGATCATCTCCTCACGGAGGATCGCCAGATAGTTTTTATATATATTTTTGTCCACTTTTTTATTTACCTTCCCGTATTTTATGATTATTTCTTTTCCTGATATTTATGACATGCTACCATATGTCCCGGCTCCACCTGACGAAGTGCCGGGGTTTCCTGTCTGCAGCGTTCCTCACACCACGGACAGCGGTTATGGAAGCGGCAGCCCCCGATAGATCTGGACTGTACTCCGGTATCCGTAACGATCTGATCCAGAGTTTTGACTCTTGGGTCCGGAACCGGAATCGAGGAGATCAGCATTTTTGTATAAGGATGCAGCGGATTGGAATAGAGCTTATCTGCATCTGCGATCTCCATGAGATTTCCAAGATAAAGCACCCCGATCTCATCACAGATCTTTTGGACCACCTGCAGCTGATGGCTGATGAACAGATAGGTCAGCCCGTACTTTTCCTGAAGATCCTGAAGCATCTGAACGATCTGGGCCTGCAGGGAAACATCCAGCGCAGAAATGGGCTCATCGCAGACTACAAATTCCGGCTGTACGGAAAGTGCTCTTGCAATGGAAATCCTCTGACGCTGTCCGCCGGAGAACTCATGAGGATACTTCAGAAGATCCTGCTCTTTGAGGCCAACCACGCGGATCAGTTCTTTTGCACGCTCTTTGCGTTCTTTCTGCGTGTACATTTTATGGATCGCCATAGGCTCGCAGATGATATCCTGCACTGTATGGCTTGGGTCCAGAGAGGAATAGGGATCCTGAAAAACGGACTGCATTTTTTTGCGGTATGGAAGCAGTTCTTTTTCCCCCATGGCTCCGATCTCTGTTCCTTCATAAAAAATCTCACCGCCTGTGGGTTTATGATAACGTAGAATTGCCTTTCCGATGGTAGATTTTCCGCTTCCGGATTCTCCTACCAGACCGAAGGTTTTTCCCTTTTCAATAGAAAAGCTTACCTGATCCACAGCCTTCAGTATGCCCGGCTTAAAGGACAGAAGCTTCGGAGATTTCTGTTTAAAATATACTTTCAGATCTTTTACTTCAATTAAGGGCTTGCTCATCTCTTCTCCTCCCTTCTGTGACAGAATATCCTGTGTCCCTCTGAAGCCTCATAATATTTCGGAAGACAGGCTTCACACGTTTTGTCCGCATATTTACAGCGATTGAGGAAGGGACACAGATCACCGTTTCCATCCGAAAGATCTCTCTCCAGAAACTGTTCAAAAGTACCTCCCACCCGCGGCATGCTTGCGATCAGTGCCTGTGTATAGGGATGTCCCGGATGAAGAAAAATTTCCTCTACGGTTCCCTCTTCCACCACGTAGCCACCACACATAACAGCTACCCGCTTACAGGTCTGCGCCACGACGCCCAGATCGTGGGTGATCAGGATGATGCTCATATTGTTCTTTTTTTGAAGCTCCAGAAGAAGATGAAGGATCTGCGCCTGGATCGTAACGTCCAGAGCTGTGGTCGGCTCATCGGCGATCAGGACCTTCGGATCACTGCTCATGGCCATGGCGATCATCACACGCTGGCGCATACCGCCGGAAAGCTCGTGGGGATAGCTGTTCATAGCCTTTTCCGGGTCTGTGATGCCTACGGCTGTGAGAAGCTCCAGCACCCGGGCCTTTGCTTCTTTTTTGTTCATATTGGTATGGCGTCGGATCAGCTCTACCATCTTATTGCCAACAGTGTAAACCGGATTCAGTGCGGAAAGCGAATCCTGAAAGATCATGGCGATCTCACCACCGCGGATCTCACGGAGCTCTGCTTCATTTTTCTTCAGGATATCTTCTCCCCGGAACAGGATCTCACCGCCCATGATCTTACAGTTGGATGGTCCGAGACGGAGAATGGATTTGGTGGTCACACTTTTTCCGCTTCCGGACTCTCCTACGATCCCGAAAAAATCCCCCTCACCGATGGCAAAGCCAGCACCTTTTACTGCCTGTGTCTCTCCAAGGTCTGTAAAGAAAGACACCTTCAGATCTTTTACTTCCAGTAATTTTTCCATATGTAAATGTCCTCCTTACTTGGGCTCGAATACTTTTCTTAATACTTCTCCCAGATAATTGAAGCTGACGACAGTGATCAGGATCAGGATTCCGGGGAAAATAGCCAGATACGGTGCCTGCTGGATATAGCGCTGTGCATTGCTCAGCATACTTCCCCAGGAAGCCGTAGGCGGTTGGATACCCAGGCCGAAAAAGCTCAGTGCAGATTCCATCAGGATGGCATTGGCAATGTTCATGGTTGCAGCCACGATAATGGTAGGCATGATGTTAGGCAGGATATGGTGTACAATGGTGGAGAATTTCTTCTGTCCGGAGATCTTTGCATAGATGACATACTCTCTCTCGTTCAGGGAAATAGTCTCGCCACGGACGATCCTGGCAATGTTCATCCAGGTCAGAAAGCCGATGATCAGGACAATGTTCTGAAGTCCCGGTTTCAGGAAGGCATTCATAACGATCATGATCAGGAATGTCGGAAGGCTCATCAATGCATCCACCAGACGCATCAGCACCGCATCCACCGTTCCTCCCACAAAACCGCTGATGGAACCGATGACCACGCCAAGGGCTGTAGAAAGCACCATGGAAAGGAAGCCCACCAGAAGGGATGCTCTTCCTCCGTAAATACAGCGAGCCAGATAATCCCGTCCCATATCATCCGTACCGAAAAGATGCGCCATGGAAGGAGCATTCAGTCTCTCTGTGGCGCTGATGGCATTAGGATCTACCGGGTACAGAAAGGCAAAAATGGAGATCAGTGCCAGCAGGATGATAGCTGCTGCACCTACCACTGCAAGTTTATTTGTCTTAAAACCAAGTTTGATATTTTTCCAGATATTTTCTCTCATGTTCCTTCACCTCCTAACATCCTGCTTTCCGGATCCTCGGATCAAAGACAGCATACAGAATATCTGCCAGAAGATTTCCGAGCACCACAAGAAGCGCGGTGAACATGGTAATTCCCATGATCAGGGGATAATCATACTGCATGACGGCAGTAACTGCCAGCTGACCGATTCCCGGCCATGCAAAAACCTGCTCGGTGATAATGGCACCGGATACCAGGGACTGCAGGCTCATTCCGAGAACTGTGATCATAGGAAGCATGGCATTTTTCAGTACATGCCGGAAAAGGATTCCAGACTCTTTCATTCCGTAAGCCCTCTGCACCATAACATAATCGGAGGACATTTCCGTAATGGTACTGCTTCTTAAATACCGGATGTACTGTGACGCATTTGCAAAGGTCAGAACTGCACAGGGCATGACCATATGCAGGATCAGATCTCCAAAGGAACGGTTTCCGTCTGAATGCATACCGATACTTGGCAGGATATGTAAATGCACACTGAGGAGATAGATCAGCATGATACCGAACCAGAAAGTAGGAATGGAGATACCTACATAACAAAACATACTGGTAATCTTATCCAGAACACCATTCTTATTCTTTCCGGAATACAGGCCCAGTACAATGGCAATGAGAAAACCAAGCAGCATGCTGGTTCCCATGAGGATCACGGTTGCGGGAAGCCTCTCCAGCATCTGTGTCAGGACCGGACGGTTATTCATCAGAGAATTTCCGAAATTCCCGTGAAGGATCCTTCCCAGCCACAGAAAGTACTGCTCATAGAGAGGCTTTGTAAGTCCCAGGCTTTCTCTCAGGTTCTGGATATATTCTTCACTCATATTTGGTTCCACATAAGTCAGAACAGGATCTCCGGGCGCTGCTTTTGTCAGTGCAAAGCAGAGAACAGAGACAATAAACAGTGTCAGAATACACTGTATCAGTCGGTTTACGATCTTCTTCAAAATGTACCTCCTTTATTTTCCCCGAAAACAGGAAATCGGCTGGCGCAAAAAACGCGTCAGCCTCTTTCTGTTTCCGGTATTCATCCGCTATAAAATTATTTATTTCTCCAATGTGTAGATCTTGGAATAATCATAATAAATAGTTTTTAACAGACATTCATCAAAGCCCCCGAAATCTTTACTTACCGCATAGAAACCATTGGAATAAGCGATCGGATAGATATACATGTTATCATTGATCGTATTCTGGATCTCTTTATAAATCTCACCACGTTTTGTCTCATCTGCAGTGCTGTTGCCATCTTCCCACAATGCATCCAGATCTGTATCCTTGATCCTGGAATAGTTGGAACGGCTGTCGGAAGAACTCATGTCTGCGTAAAGGCTCGGCTCTTCTCCCAGAGTATAGAAGCTCAGTACCAGATCATAATCTGTGCACTCCGGATCCTTTGTCTTATTCTTGAAGGTAGACTCATCTGTAGGAAGAAGATTGATGGTGATTCCTACATTTGCAAGGGCAGACTGTACATACAGAGCCTCACTCTCCATTGTCTTATCTGTGGAGATATACATCAGGTTCAGAGAAAGATTTGTCTTTCCTGCTTCGGAAAGGAGCTCCTGTGCTTTAGCCGGATCATTGTCGTAGGTGTTGTCCGGTTTTGTATAGTAGAGTGTATCCGGTGTAAAAATAGAATCCGCAGGCTCTGCATAGTCCTCGGAAATGAAAGCAAACTGGCAGAACTCCTCTTTATTCAGTGCGTATGCGATTGCCTGACGTACCTTTACATCCTGAAGATCTTTGTTCAGCTCATTCATGAACATGGCGTTGACACGTCCGGAATTATAGGTATTGATGTTTACGTTATCGTAAGCACTGACGGTATCGTAATCATCTGCACTGATCAGACGTGCATCCAGATCTCCGCTTGCAAGTGCCGCATTGGCGGAACTGGAATCCTTTACGATCTTGAAGGTGATGGAATCCAGATTTACATCATCAAAATAGTCGTCGAATTTTGTTACTTTATAATACTCTCCGGATTTGTATTCCTCGAACTTAAAAGGACCATTTCCCACCGGTTCATTGTTGAGATCACTTTCTCCGATATTCTCCACGCCGTCATAAATATGCTTCGGAATACAGTAAACCTGGCTCAGTCCGCCAAGAAAGCCTGCGGAAGATGATCCAAGGGAAAGCTTGACTGTAAGGTCATCAACCTTCTCTGCCTCTACCGCCTTATCATTAACGTATCCGTAAGAAGAGTACGGAACATTCTGCTTCTCATCTACCAGCACCTGCATGGTAAATACCACATCATCGGCTGTGATCGGCTGACCGTCATGCCATTTCAGTCCGTCTTTCAGCTTCAGTGTGAATTCGCTGGCATCATCATTGGCTGTTACACTTTCGCAAAGTCCGTTTCCGTAATACATCTCTCCGTTCACGATCTCAAAAAACGGGCTGTACAGTGCCTGCATCATATCGAAGCTTGTCTGATCCACAACATAAAGCGGATTGATGTTCTGCGGATCTGCTGTTTCTGCAATGGTAATATTTCCACCTTCCGCCTTGGTTCCTTCTGTTTCTGCTGCAAAAACAGTCATTCCTGACATAACAGTTGTTCCTGCCACTGCAGCTGCCAGAAGCGCTGCCAGTACTTTTTTTCTCATTTCCTGTTCCTCCTGTGTTTCAGTGAGTATTCCTCTTTTCCTACCAGTTTAATATGATATATGCAAGATAATACTATACCATATTACCTTTGTCAAGCTGTCCCTGGCTCTTCAGAGATTTTTTTACTGCATTTCGCTAAAGCTTGTATTTATTCTACATACAGATCACACAGGCGTCAAGATAAATTTTCTGTATCTTGCCTCTGATCTATATATATTTCCTTAATTCGTCATATTTTTGATCCAATGTCCGTAATTGCACTTCAAAAATGCAGGCACGCATTTAAAGATCTGATCTGCATTCAGGCAGCATACCACTATTGCCGGGGATGCATTGACCACAAATGCCATAAACATGGACAGGGGAATCACGATCCCCCAGGTACTGATCAGATCCACCTTCATGGAATAGGCGATGCTTCCGCTTCCCCGGATAATACCACCGTTTGTCGGCATCTGATAGGACATCCCTACCATTACCACACTTAAAATGATAAGAAAGGTATTGGCCATCTCTCTCGTTTCCGGCGAAAGCTGATACAGGCTCAGCACCGGGATCCGGATAAAGAAAAGAAGGATACCACAGGTGAGTCCCATGACTACAAATAATTTCTGGAGCTTTTTGGAATAAACCTTCGCGAGTTCCAGGTTCCCGGAACCGATGGTTTTTCCCATGGTAACTGATGCAGCGGAAGCGGCTCCCACAGCAGCGGATTTCACCATCAAAAACAGATTGGAGGCTGCACTGTTGGCAGCAATGGCTGCTGCTGTCATATGTCCCAGGATTGCTGTCTGAAGAGCCGTATTCACGCCCCAGAGTCCCTGGAGAACCAGCAATGGACATACTACCTTATAATATTTCCTTCCGAACCTTAGGTCTGAATGCAGATAATCCCGGATACAAATGCCGATCCAACTCTGTTTTTTACGGATATAGATGATCAGAACACAGATCTCCGCAATACGGGCAGTCAGTGTTCCCACAGCAGCTCCTGCGGCTCCCATCCTTGGTGCACCAAAATGTCCGTAGATCAGGATCCAGTTTATGCTGCAGTTGATCACAAGAGTCATTACCGAAAGCCCGAAGGCAACCCCTGCAATTTCCACACAACGCAGTGTAGCAAGCAGGATCTGCGTCACCGCAAAGAAAAAGTAAGTAAACCGGATGATCGCCAGATAGGAACAGCCGGCTTCGATGATCGTCTGGTCTGTTGTAAAAAGCCCCAGCAGCTGTGTTGGAAAAAGGCTGGCTAGGATAAACAGCACAAGGGCAATAAAAAGGCCTGTGCGCATGGCCCAGGCACTGATCTTTCTTACCGGCTCTGTCTCTTTCTTTCCCCAGTACTGACTTCCGAATATGACAAGTCCGTCTCCCAGCGCCATAAGCAGCTGCTGAAAGACGAACTGTACCTGGTTTACGGTGGTCACACCGGATAATGCAGTTTCGCTGAAGGCTCCAAGCATAATGTTGTCAGCAAGATTGACACTTAAGGTCACTACATTCTGCAACACCAACATGGAGCATAATTTCAGAAAATTACGATAAAAATTCTTCATCAGTCTTTTACGATGGCAATGATATCATCTGCGTTGATCACCAGATATTTCTCACCCTCATATTTGATCTCAGTTCCTGTGTATTTTCCGTAGATCACACGGTCACCTGGCTTTACCTGTACCGGTACTTCTTTACCGTCTACGACCTTACCGCCACCTACTGCGATAACCTCTGCCTGCTGGGTTTTCTCCCTGGAGCTGTCCGGAAGCACGATGCCGGATGCGGTCTTGTCTTCTGTCTCAAAATATTTTACGATAACTCTGTCTGCAACTGGTTTTAATGCCATGTTCATTTCCTTCTTTCTGTAATTATTAGCACTCTTAAGCTCCGAGTGCTACTCTTTTCTTATCATACTACATATCCGGAAATTGTCAAGATATTTGCGGATATGTAATGTGATATTATTTATGATAGGGCTCTCCG
This sequence comes from Blautia fusiformis, assembly GCF_020686995.1. Taxonomy (NCBI): domain Bacteria; kingdom Bacillati; phylum Bacillota; class Clostridia; order Lachnospirales; family Lachnospiraceae; genus Blautia; species Blautia fusiformis. Next base: position 94,143 of record NZ_JAJEPT010000007.1, on the reverse strand, counting down.
CTGATGATACGATAACTGCGGTAGATCTGTTCCAGAAGGATCACACGCATCAGCTGATGAGGAAATGTCATCTTCGAAAAGCTTAAAGCATAGTCTGATCTCTTCAGTACTTCTTTTCCAAGGCCGATAGAGCCGCCGATCACAAACTGGATATGGCTGGTCCCACGTATTCCCAGCTCGTTGATCTTCCGTGCGAAGTTCTCAGAGGTCAGCTGTTCGCCTCCGATCTCCAGAGTAATCACAAACGTATCATCCCGGATATATTTGAGAAGACGCTCCCCTTCCTTGTTCCGAATGGCATCTTCTACTGTTTCGCTGGCATTATCCGGTGTTTTTTCGTCCGACACTTCTATGATCTCCAACTTGCAGTAACGCCCGAGGCGCTTGGAATACTCCGCAATGGCATCCCGAAGGTATTTTTCCTTGATCTTCCCTACTGTCAGGATACTTATTTTCATCCGCCGTTCTCCTCCAGATAATTCTCAAATTCTTCTGCTGACATCAAAACCTTCCTTGGCTTGGTTCCTTCCTCCGGACCTACCACTCCTGCGTCACAAAGCTGATCCATGATCCTTGCCGCACGGTTAAATCCGATCTTGAACATACGCTGGAGCATACCGATGGAGGCCTTTTCCTTCTCAATGATAAATTTACCGGCTTCTGTAAAATAGACATCTCTGTCACCGCCGCCGGCTCCTCCCGGGACACCGGCTGTATTGACCTGCTTCTCGATGGAAGTATCATAAACAGCACCCTGATTTTTGTCAGAAACATATTCTACAACTGCACTGACCTCCTCATCCGAAACAAAAGCACCCTGCAGTCTGGCCGGCTTCTGATACCCCTGAGGATAAAACAGCATATCGCCCTTGCCAAGAAGCTTCTCGGCACCGTTCATATCCAGGATCGTCCTGGAATCCACACCGGAAGATACGGAAAATGCGATCCTGGACGGCATATTGGCCTTGATCAGACCTGTGATGACATTGACAGATGGCCTCTGGGTAGCAATGATCAGATGGATACCTGCTGCACGTGCCAGCTGGGCCAGGCGGCAGATTGCATCCTCAACTTCTCCCGGCGCAACCATCATAAGATCCGCAAGCTCATCCACGATGATCACGATCTGCGGCATCTTCTCAGGTGCCTTTTCTCCCTCCGGGACCCGCATATTGGCAACTTTTTTGTTATATTCTCCAAGATTACGTACCCCATATTCCGCAAAAGCATTGTAACGGCTTGTCATCTCGGAAACAGCCCAGTTCAGCGCACCGGCCGCTTTCTTCGGATCTGTGACTACCGGAATGAACAGGTGCGGGATCCCGTTATATACACTGAGTTCCACCACCTTCGGATCGATCATGATCAGACGCACCTCATCCGGTGTAGCCTTATAAAGGATGCTTATGATCAGCGTATTGATGCAGACGGATTTTCCGGAGCCGGTTGCTCCGGCGATAAGAAGATGAGGCATCTTGGCAATATCTGCCACTACCGGTTTTCCGGCAATATCCTTACCTGCTGCAAAGGACAGCTTGGATTTTGCATTTTTAAACTCCTCTGACTGAAGGAGATCCCGCAGCATGACCGGGCTGTTCTCCTTGTTCGGGACCTCGATCCCCACGGCTGCCTTTCCCGGTATCGGTGCTTCGATACGGATATCCGGTGTAGCAAGATTCAGCTTGATATCATCGGAAAGACCAACGATCTTGCTGACCTTCACACCCATTTCCGGCTGCAGTTCATAGCGGGTAACGGTAGGTCCGCAGCTCACATTGGTAACGGTTACATTAACGCCGAAATTATGCAGGGTTTCCTGAAGCTTCTGTGCTGTTTTACGCAGATGTGCATCGGAATCCCCCTGAGATCTGCCATCTCCGCGCTTCAGAAGCTTCAGCGGCGGATACTGATATGGTTTCTTCTCCGGAGCTCCCCCCTGGCTGATCTCATGCTGGATATTTCTGATCCCATGCTCGATCTCTGTCTGAGATGACTTCGGGTTTCTGGAGGGCTGATGGGATGCCTTCTGTCCAGCTTCCGGCTGAGGATCCTCCTTTATCTCAGCGAGAACGGCTGCCTTTCCTGTTTCCCGGGAAGCTTTTGCTGTTGCATCTGTCTTTGCCGGCAGGATCTGCTGCATCTCGGGAATATCCACATCCTCGTAGCCGTCATAGGCATCCTCCTCTTCGGCTTCCTGCATTTCTCTTTCGAAATCCGGCTCCTCCGACTCTTCCCGGGCCGGCTGCGGCTGTGAACGGTGGATCTGGAATTCCAGCGGCCGGGCATGCTCCTCCGGTTTCTCCTCAAGCCCTGGATCCTCTTCTGTCAGCTCTGTATCTGCCGGAAGTACAGCCTTTTGTTCATCAAGAAAAGAAGGAAGATTAAATTCTCCTTCCCGGTTCGCCTTCACCGCAGCCTGTCTTTCCTTCTGCGATCTTCTGGCTTTTTTCTTTTGTTTTTTTGAGATATTTTCCGGATCTTCCTCTGTAAGGGCAAGTTCTTCTTCCTCCAGCTCTTCTTCCAGCCGGCGGATCTTCTCCGCTCTTTTTTCCGCACGGATCTTTCTGCGAAGCTCCTTCTGCTTTTCTCTGTCCGGCTGTCCCTCAAGATAAGCTTCTTTGCCCTCTCGTGCTGCATCTGTAAAAAAGTCCAGGATCTTATTCATAAATCCGAAGAAGGATCTCTGTGTTATGATGATGAGAGATACAAGAAGCACCAGAACGATGATCACAGTTCCGCCCACAACACCAAAAGCGGATGCTGTGGAAATACATACCGCACCACCGAATACTCCACCGCCGGTACGGTATTCCGAACTCAGTGAATAATAATCCGAAAACGTGGTACTTGGCGTATAGCCCTCTGTGATCAGCTGAAGAAAGCCGCAGAGGAACACAAAAAATACCACGCCTGCCAGTACCTTTTTGTAGGCAAGGCGGTTGGTATTGTTCACGATCAGGAACGTAACTCCGGCAAAAAGCAGGATCGGGAAAATATATGCACAAAGTCCCATGATGCCAAAACATACGGCACTGATGGCATTTCCTACGATCCCTCCCATACCAAATGCACTGATCATCAGGATCAGACAGGCCGCAAACATCACAAGGATCAGGATCTCTGTCTGAAAGCGGTTACCGACAGGCTGCTGCTTCGCCGCAGGTTTTCTTTTTCTTTTTTTTGTCGTTTTTGAAGCTGCCATTGTCAGACTCCTCCCAGTTGATATCAAATATAATTCGCTGCCAGAATAAGGATTCCGGCTGCAAAAGAATAAAATGCAAAATAACGCAGTCTGACCTGATTCGAAAGCTTAAGCATAAAACGGATCACCAGATAGCCGGTGATCCCGGCCACGATCATTCCAAGAACATAAATAAATCCCTGGCCAACAGTCATATGAACAGAAGTGAACTCTCCCATCTCCATAAAAAAAGCTCCCACCACAGCCGGAATGCTCATCAGCAGCGAATATTTCACTGCAAACTTCCGTCCGAGACCGCAGAAAAGTCCTGCACTCATGGTAAGTCCAAGCCTGGAAAGGCCCGGAAACACAGAAAGGCCCTGGCAGATACCCATCCACATAGCATCTCCGAAGCTGGTTTCTTTTGTTCCCTTGCTGCCATTGACATTACTGTAGTCCACAACAAGGAGGATCACACCTGTAAGAAGGATTCCGATCCCGGAAAACATGTGTGAGGATGCGCTTCGCACAACAAGTCGTTTGCACTGATATCCGATCAGGACTGTAGGAATAGTAGATACCATGATCAGGGCAGTAAGCTTCCGGTAAGTTCCGCTTATGATCTTTGCGTAGGTAAGCTCTTTCCCAGTCCTACGGTTATAGAGAAAAATATTGGCATTTCCGATCAGATCCAGTATCATTCCGATCAGCTCGATCCCGATCTTCTTGATGTCCTTCAGAAAAACAAGGATCAGAGCTATCATAGTTCCCAGATGGAGCATCACTTCAAAAAGCACACCGGAGCCTCTGGTACCGCCCAAAAGATCCTGCACTCCACAGAGATGTCCGAAGCTGCTCACCGGCAGAAATTCGGTGATTCCCTGAATGATTCCCAATATAATCGCATGTATCACTGACATAATGATATTTCCTTTTCTTAAATTTTTTCCAACACATTATAGCATAACTGAGTAAAACTTACAATCTTCACTTGGCAAAAGTTTCAAACAAATGTTCTTTTTTGATCTGCAAGAAAAAAAATCCTCCGGCTGCATCAGAAAACACAGTCGGAGGATCTGTTTATAAACAGACTTTCTGCTTATTTATTTTTCAGATATTCGTCGATACCTTTTGCACCAGCTTTACCTGCACCCATGGCAAGGATTACGGTAGCTGCACCTGTAACGGCATCACCACCGGCATATACGCCGTCCTTGGATGTCTTACCGGTTTCTTCCTCGGCAACGATACATCTTCTCTTGTTGATGTCAAGGCCCTTGGTTGTGGAAGAGATCAGAGGGTTCGGTGAAGTACCAAGAGACATGATGACAGTATCTACATCCATATCATACTCGGAACCAGGAATCTCTACCGGACGTCTTCTTCCGGATGCATCCGGCTCACCAAGCTCCATCTTGACAACCTTCATACCGTTTACGTGGCCGTTCTCATCAACGAGGATCTCCTTCGGATTTGTAAGAAGATCAAAGATGATGCCCTCTTCCTTAGCGTGATGAACTTCCTCTGCTCGTGCAGGAAGCTCTGCCTCACTTCTTCTGTATACGATATGTACCTCAGCGCCAAGTCTCAGCGCTGTTCTTGCAGCATCCATGGCAACGTTACCACCGCCGACAACTGCAACCTTTTTGCCTGCTGCGATCGGTGTATCATAGGAATCATCGAATGCTTTCATAAGGTTGCTTCTTGTCAGGTACTCGTTTGCGGAGAATACACCGCTTGCATTCTCACCCGGGATACCCATGAACATCGGAAGTCCTGCACCAGAACCGATGAATACAGCCTCAAATCCCTCATCCTCGATCAGCTGATCGATGGTAGTGGATTTACCGATGACAACGTTTGTCTCGAATTTAACGCCAAGCTCTTTGACCTTCTCAATCTCTTTCTTAACAACCTTCTGCTTCGGAAGACGGAACTCCGGAATACCGTAAACAAGAACACCGCCAAGCTCATGAAGAGCCTCGAACACAGTTACATCGTATCCTGCCTTTGCAAGGTCACCTGCACAGGTAAGTCCGGATGGACCGGAACCGATCACTGCAACCTTATGTCCGTTCTTAACCTCTGCTCCTGCAGGTTTGATATCATGCTCCAGAGCATAGTCTGCAACGAATCTCTCCAGCTTACCGATAGAAACAGCCTCACCCTTCTTACCGCGGATACACTGTCCCTCACACTGGGATTCCTGCGGACATACACGACCACAGATAGCCGGAAGTGCGGAAGATAAACCGATCACCTTGTAAGCCTCTTCCATGTTGCCTTCTTTGATGTGCTCGATAAATCCCGGAATATTGATGGATACCGGACATCCCTCTACACATTTCGGTTTCTTACAGCCAAGGCATCTCTGTGCCTCTTCCATTGCTTCTTCCTGATTATATCCAAGACATACTTCCTCGAAGTTTGTCGCACGTACCTTCGGATCCTGCTCTCTTACAGGAACTTTTTTTAACATTTTTGCATCTGCCATTAGTTGTCACCTCCGCAATGTCCGCATCCACCGTGGTGGGTATCGCCTTCCTGAAGCTTCAGTAATGCACGGCCCTCCTGGGTCTTATACATCTGGCTTCTCTTCATAGCCTGATCGAAATCAACGAGATGTCCGTCGAACTCCGGTCCGTCTACGCAGGCAAATTTGATCTCATCACCGACCTGGAGACGACAAGCGCCGCACATACCGGTTCCGTCAACCATGATCGGGTTCATGCTGACAATTGTGTGGATACCAAGCTTCTTGGTAAGAAGACAGACAAATTTCATCATGATCATCGGTCCGATCGCTACACAGACGTCATAATGCTTGCCCTCGTTTGTCACAAGATCCTCAAGAGTCTTTGTTACCATACCGGAACGGCCATAGGAACCGTCATCTGTTGTAACATAAAGATTGGAAACAGCGCCAAGCTCTTTCTCAAGGATAACCATATCCTTAGTCTTGGAACCAAGGATAACATCCGCTGTGATGCCGTGCTCATGGAGCCATTTAACCTGCGGATAAACAGGTGCGGTACCGACACCACCGGCTACGAATACCATTTTTTTCTTCTTAAGTTCTTCGATATCCTCATGGACGAACTCAGACGGACATCCCAGAGGTCCTACGAAATCACGGAATGAATCTCCCGCCTTCAGTGCGGACATCTTAATGGTAGATGCTCCGATCTCCTGGAATACGATGGTAACTGTACCGGCCTCGCGATCGTAATCGCAGATGGTAAGCGGGATCCTTTCTCCCTTTTCGTCAAGTTTCACAATGATAAATTGTCCTGGCAGACAGTGGCTTGCCACACGTGGTGCATGCACAACCATAAGATGGATCTTAGCTGCCAGCGTTTCAGCTTTTAAAACCTTATACATGGTCTTCCTCCTCGCGCAAATTATAAACCTTTATTAATAATACGCTAAAAATCAGCATATGACAAGAGTAGATTTACAATTTCTGTCAAATTTCTTTACCACAGCACAGCGCAACCATGTTAGCCTTATGCAACTAGTATCATCAAAAGCCACATACAAAACTGGTTATTTCTGTGTTTTTTTCCTTTCGATAAGGGTATACAATCGGTCCAGTGCCTCCCGGATCCCTCCTACTTCATCGATGAGTCCTTCCTTTACCGCTTCCTCACCCTCCAGCATAGTCCCCACATCTTTTACAAGCTGGGAGGTATCCAGCATCAGCTCCTCCATCCGTTCTGCCGTGATATGTGAATGTCCGGATACAAAGGCAATGATCCGGTCCTGGATCTTTTCCATATTGCGGTAGGACTGCGCCACGCCGATGAACATTCCGTTCTGGCGCACCGGATGGACCACCATGGTAGCACTTGGCACGATAAAGGAATAATCTGCTGATACCGCCATGGGTACACCTATGGAATGTCCCCCGCCCAGCACCAGGGAAACCGTAGGGATACTCAGAGACGCGATCATCTCCGCAATGGCAAGCCCTGCCTCCACATCTCCTCCTACCGTATTTAAAAGGATCAGAAGCCCCTCGATCTCCTCATCGTCCTCAATGAGAGCCAGCTTTGGCAGTACATGCTCATACTTGGTTGTTTTGCTGTGAGACGGCGCGGATTCATGACCTTCGATTTCCCCGATCACCGTCAGAAGCTCCACTTTATGCTTCCGGGAATTTCCATCGAGCACTGCCTGCCCGGTTTCCCGGATCTGTTCGTTCTGGCTCGCTTCCCGGTCCAGTTCCTTCTGTTTTCCCTCTTCGCTCTGTTTTTCCATAAAAAAATACCTCCGGAATCTGAAATTCTGGAGGTATTATATGCAAAATATTACTTTCTATTCAGAGATCATTCGTCCCAGTTTGTCCATACGTCAGTAACGTCGTCGTCATCATCAAGAAGATCCAGTGTTCTGTGAAGATCTTTGATAGCCTGATCATCCGTCAGCTCCACATAGGTCTGCGGGATCATGGCGATCTGTGCTTCTACAAACGGGATCCCGGCTTTCTCAAGAGCCTCACGTACAGCACTGAAATCGTCCGGTGCTGTGATGATCTCAAAGCTGTCCTCTTCCTCGTTGAAGTCCTCAGCACCTGCATCCAGAGCTGTCATCATCAGCTCGTCCGCATCCATCTCGCCGCACTCATCCTCAAGCTCTTCCTTATCGATGATGATCTGGCCCTTCTGGTCGAACATAAAGGATACGCATCCCTGTGTTCCGATGCTTCCGTTACCCTTGGTAAACGCGTTACGTACATTACCTGCCGTACGGTTCTTGTTATCTGTAAGAGTCTCTACGATAATAGCAACACCGTTCGGACCATATCCCTCATATACAGCCTTCTCGTAGCTGTCTGCAGAATCCGCACCTGCTGCCTTCTTGATTCCACGATCAATCGTATCGTTCGGCATGTTGTTCGCTTTTGCTTTTGCGATGACATCACGAAGCTTGCTGTTGTTTGCAGGATCCGGGCCGCCGGCCTTTACTGCCATAACGATCTCACGGCCGATGACTGTGAAGATCTTACCCTTCTTGGCATCATTTTTCTCTTTCTTATGTTTGATGTTGGCAAATTTTGAATGTCCTGACATGGTATCTTCCTCTCCTTGTTACCGTATATTTTCTTTCGTGCCCTGCTCATTTTGGGTACCGTTTTACATAATTGCAACTCGGTTTAATATAGCACTTATGAAAGATTTCGTCAAGAATCAGAAAACAAACCGGTCAAAATTCCTCATGTTCCCCTAAAAAGTCAGTTCCAGACTGATCTCAAGCGCATGATTCACCTTATCAAGCATAGCACTGTCCAGATGACACACCTTATCCTTCAGACGCCGCTTGTCGATGGTGCGGAGCTGTTCCAGAAGGATCACGGAATCCTTTTCGATCCCGTAGGCGGATGCATCGATCTCAATATGTGTCGGCAGCTTTGCCTTATTCATTTTTGATGTAATTGCCGCACAGATCACTGTGGGACTGTGACGGTTGCCCACATCGTTCTGGATGATCAGCACCGGACGGATGCCGCCCTGTTCACTGCCCACTACAGGTCTTAAGTCCGCGTAAAAAATATCCCCTCTTTTTATAACCACACAATTCACACTCCGATTCTGGTCCGGCTTATTTGCAAGCCGTATTCCTTTTTACAGATAAGTATTTCCACAATTTCTTTGTGTATACCATGCGTGGTACTTTTTTACCGGCCTTATGTCTGACCCGGCGTTTTCCGGATCCGGGTATTTACGGATCTACTGGAAAAAGCTCTCCTCTTCTCCGCATTCCTTACCGTCTTTGATATAAACCCGCGGAACACGTTTACTGATCCCACAGACAAATTCATAGGAAAATCTTCCGGAAAGATCTCCCAGTGTCTCCACACTGATAAATTCCTCTCCATCTCTTCCCATCAGGGTGACCTCGTCCCCGGCCTTCACCTCCGGGATATCTGTGACATCAACCATAAACTGATCCATGCAGACCCGTCCGAGGATCGGAGCTTTTTTGCCCCGGATCAGGACCCAGCCCTTATTGGAAAGCTGTCTCGGATAGCCATCTGCATAACCTACGGGGATCGTTGCCATTCTGGTAAAGCGTTCTGTAACAAACGTTCCTCCATAGCTTACCGCTGTTCCACGTTCCACATTTTTCACATAGGATACATGACTTTTCAGCTCCATTGCAGGTGTCAGCTTCACAATATCACGTTCTACCTCCTCTGACGGATAAATACCGTAAATGGTGATGCCAGCACGAACGACATTGAGATTTGCTTCCGGAACACGGATGATACCTGCACTGTTGGAGCAGTGACGTACCGGAATATGAACACCTCTTTTTTCCAGAAGCTCTGCAAAACGGAGATAACGGTCCAGCTGCACCAGTGCAGGAGAACGGTCGGTCTCATCCGCCCTGGCAAAATGGGTAAACATTCCCTCGATCACCAGATTCGGGATTTTTGAGATTTTTTCGATCTTTATCGCATTTTCCGGAATATCCGCATATCCGATCCTTGTCATTCCCGTATCCAGAGCCAGATGAATATGTACATTTTTTCCAATGCGTGCACCTGCTTTTGCATATTCTGCCGCTGTATTAAGATCCGATATGGTGATTCGGATATCATTGGCTGCAAGTTCCTCATAATATTCCTCAAATACAAGGCCAAGGATCAGGACAGGCTTGGTGATCCCTGCATGCCGAAGTTCCAGTGCCTCCTCTGCAGTAGCTGTTGCAAATCCCCAGATATAGTCATAGTCCTGGATCAGACGGGCAATAGCTCTGGCACCATGGCCATAACCGTCCGCCTTGATCACAGCGATGATCTTTGTCCCTTCTTTGACATTTTTATGCATTTCCTCAAAATTGTGGGCAATGGCATCCAGTGATACCAGTGCTTTTACTCTCTCGTATTTTTTCATAATTCCGACTCCTCTTCACCTATAGCTAATGCCTTGGGCAGATATTCTATGATATCTCCTGCCAGCATACTGCGCTTTCCTTTTTCAGCGGCTGCAAGATCACCGCAAAGTCCGTGAAGATAAACACCTAACGCGGCCTTTAAAACCATGGGAGGCTGTTCCTCCGTTTTCAGATACATACATAACACTGCTGCCAGGATCCCGGAAAGCACATCTCCGCTTCCTGCAGTTGCCATTCCGGAATTACCGGAAAGATTCAGATACATCTGGCTTTTCTCATCTGCGATCACCGTACATGCATCCTTCAATACGCACACAGAGCCTGTTTCCGCAGCACATTTCAGTGCAATATCTGCGATCTCATGCTGGATCTCCTGGATCGTTCTGCCACTGAGCCGGCTCATTTCTCCGATATGCGGTGTCAGGACTACATGCTCTCCCAGATACTGATACCACTGTGGATGTGCAGCCAGAAGGTTCAGGCCGTCCGCATCCAGGATCAGCGGCTTTTTCTCCCGGGCAGCCGCCGTGAGAAACCACTGTTCTCTCTCACGGCTGGCCACTGATGTTCCAAGTCCCGGTCCGATCACGATCACATCACACCAGGATAGAAGCTGTTCATTGGATTCCTGATCAAAGCGGCTGCAGACCATAGCCTCCGGAAGGAGTATCTGCAGTGGGATCCTGTTGGCTTCCACAGTCTGGATCTTTACCATTCCCGCACCGGCACGAAGTGCTGCACTGGCGCTTAAATAAGCGGCTCCGCACATTCCCTCACTTCCGGTCACAAAGAGCACTTTTCCGAAGGTACCCTTGTTTCCGCCGGGATCACGTTCCGGAAACAGCTTCAGATCTTTATTTTCCAGACAGGCGGCAGATGCAGTCACAGCTTCTTGCTCATAGATCCCGATATCGGCGGTAACGATCCTTCCTGCATACAGTCTTCCCGGATAAAAGCAAAGACCTCTTTTCCGGTAGGCAAATGTGACAGTCAGATCGGCGCTGAAGGCAATTCCCATTTCCAGGCCAGTATCTCCGTTCACTCCTGACGGGATGTCAACTGCGATCTTTTTGGCCCTCGCACTGTTCATCTCATGGATGATATCAGCATAATGCCCCTCGATCGGACGCGTCAGGCCTACCCCAAACACGGCATCTACTATAGTAGTATATTCACTCCACTGCGGGTTATTCACCTCCGGGACACGATAACCGGAAGCGATCTTATACTGAAGAGCAGTCTCTCTGGTCATTTTATCTTTGTTTCCGACCATATAAAACTCTACCCGGATCCCCTTCAGATGGAACAATCTGGCAACAGCGATACCGTCACCGCCATTATTTCCGCTTCCGCAGACTACCAGGATCCTTTCGTCCTTCTGGAGATACTTTTCTGTTTCCTCTACCACCTTCAGTGCTGCCCGCTCCATCAGAACCTCGGAGGGAACTCCGATCTCACGGATCGTTGTGGAGTCCAGATCCTTCATTTCTTTGCAGGTAACAAGCTTCTTCATTCTGTCTTCTGCCTCCCCTCTGTCATAGAGAAAGCTGCCGTTTCCGGCAGCTTAACAATTCTTACTTATCCACATGTTCCTGCCTGTATTTACTGAGATTATAAGACAGTGTCATCAGACTCTCGGAAAGATGAACGTTCTCTACGATCACATCATCCGGTGTCTCAAGATCGAGATGTGCAAAATTCCAGATTGCCTTGATCCCGTTCTCCACCAGGATATCCGCCATTTCCTTGGCTTTATTCTTGGGAAGTGTCAGAATCGCGATCTCCACGTTATTCTCTCTCAGGAAAAACGGAAGCTCACTGAGCATTTGGATCTCAAGTCCACGGACTGCGATGCCCTCAAGCACAGGATTTACGTCAAAGATACCAACCAGCCTGAACCCGCGCTTCTCAAAATCCACATAATTGGCAAGTGCCTGTCCCAGATTACCGGCACCCAGGATGATCATCGGATGAACGGTATCCAGTCCCAGGATCTTACCGATCTCTGTATAAAGATAGTGTACATTATAGCCATACCCCTGCTGCCCAAAACCGCCAAAATTATTAAGATCCTGACGGATCTGAGAAGCTGTGGTATGCATCTTCTTACTTAATTCATTGGAAGAAATACGTTCTACATTATCTTCCATCAGCTCTCCTAAGTAGCGGTAATAGCGTGGCAGACGCTTAATCACCGCTTTCGAGATTTGTTTTGTCTCCACGATAGTTTTCCTCCTTACCTTACACTAGGTTAATTATAACGAATTGACATTTTCCTGTCAATTAAAGTTGTCTATTCTGTACAAATTTCTTTATATTTTTTCTAATAATTGATTTTTTCTTTGAAATCCCGGCAGTTTCCGTTATAATAGGTGGAGGATTTTTCCCTGTTCAGACATAAACAGGGGTGATTCTTTATACAGGAGGACAGTTTTTATGATTTTATCATGTCAGAATATATGCAAGGCCTTTGGCGAAAAAGTAATTTTAAATGATGCATCCTTTCACATTGAAGACCGTGAAAAGGCTGCTCTGATCGGCTGCAACGGTGCAGGAAAGACCACACTGCTGCGTATCATCATGCAGGAGCTTTCTGCTGATTCCGGTACCGTGGTGCTTGCCCGGGATAAAAATATCGGCTATCTTGCCCAGTACCAGGATATCCACGGACATCATACCATCTACGAAGAGCTTCTTACCACCAAGCAGCACATCATCGATATGGAACGCCGTATCCGCAATATGGAACAGGAAATGAACACGGTGACCGGTGATGAGCTGAACCGTCTGATGGAAACCTATACCCGCCTGACCCATCAGTTTGAGCTGGAGAACGGATACGCTTACAAAAGTGAGCTGACCGGTGTCTTAAAGGGTCTCGGCTTCACGGAGGAAGATTATGACAAGCAGATTGAAACTCTTTCCGGCGGTCAGAAAACCCGCGTGGCGCTGGGCAAGATGCTTCTTTCCAAGCCGGATATCCTGCTTCTGGATGAGCCAACCAATCACCTGGATATGGAAAGCATATCCTGGCTGGAAACTTATCTTCTGAATTATCCGGGAGCTGTTTTTATCGTCTCCCATGACCGTTATTTTCTGGATAAGGTGGTCACCAAGGTCATTGAGATCGAAGCCGGACAGACCCGCGTATACAGCGGCAACTACTCTGCCTATGCTCTCAAGAAGGCTCAGCTTCGTGACGCACAGTACAAGGCATACTTAAATCAGCAGCGGGATATCAAGCATCAGGAAGCCGTTATCGCCAAGCTGAAATCCTTTAACCGTGAAAAATCCATCAAACGTGCGGAAAGCCGTGAAAAAATGCTGGACCGTGTACAGAGAATTGAAAAACCTCTTGAGCTCCAGGACCGGATGCGTATCTCGCTGGAACCACGGGTGTTAAGCGGAAACGATGTGCTCCACGTGGAAGCGCTTTCCAAGGCCTTTCCGGGACAGACCCTGTTCTCCGATATCTCCTTTGATATCAAACGCGGCGAGCGTGTGGCACTGATCGGAAACAACGGAACCGGAAAGACCACCATGCTGAAGATCATCAACGGTCTTATTGAGGCAGATGCCGGCAAATTTTCCCTTGGTTCCAAGGTGCAGATCGGTTATTACGATCAGGAACATCATGTTCTGCATATGGACAAAACGATTTTCCAGGAGATCTCCGATACTTATCCGACTCTCACAGAGACCGAGATCCGAAATATGCTTGCCGCATTTCTCTTTACCGGAGATGATGTTTTCAAGGAGATCTCCGCACTTTCCGGTGGAGAAAGAGGCCGTGTTTCCCTTGCAAAGCTGATGCTTTCCGAAGCCAACTTCCTGATCCTTGACGAGCCTACCAACCATCTGGATATTGCCTCCAAGGAGATCCTGGAGGAAGCACTGGTCAGCTACACCGGTACAGTCCTTTATGTATCCCATGACCGTTACTTTATCAATCAGACTGCGACCAGGATCATGGAGCTGACAAACCAGGCAGTGGTAAATTACATCGGTGATTATGATTACTATCTGGAAAAGAAGGAGGAGCTGACCAGTACCTATGCACCGGGAAGCACTTCTCCGGAGGCACCTGCAGAAGAAAAAGCGGTTTCCGAGAACAAGCTTTCCTGGCAGCAGATGAAGGAAGAACAGGCAAAGAAACGAAAACGGGAAGCCGAGCTAAAAAAAGTCGAAGCCCGTATCGAAGAGCTGGAAACAAGAGACAGCGAGATCGACGAAACCATGGTCCTTCCGGATGTCTGCACCAATGTAGCGGAATGTACAAAGCTGAGCCGCGAAAAAGCATCCATCGCTGAAGAACTGGAAGAACTTTATGAAAAATGGGAAGAGCTGGCCTGACGGTCAGCTCTTTTTTATCCCCTTATGTTTTTATGGAAGCAGCATGCCGAGATGCTGTTCAAAGCATACACCATCGTTACGGTCTGTTCCTTCCTCCACCGCATCCCGGATCGATGCCGAGATAAAATCCACGGCCAGCTCTGCACAGGTTTTCATGGAATATCTTTTTACCAGCCCTGCACTGAGCACGGATGCAAAAAGATCTCCTGTCCCGGAATAGCTTCCGCCGGATTTCTCTGCAAATACCCAGGAGCTGTTTCCGTTTTCCAGGACAAGATTCCCCATTTTCAGAGGCTGCCCCTCCTCCCTGTGATCCACTCCGGTGATCACAACGGCAGGAAGTGAAAATTTCCGGGCAAGTCCGCACCCGATCTCCCGGATTTCTTCCATCCGCCGGGCCTCTGATGCCTTTTGCAGTTCCTTCCAGATCTCCTCCATTTTTTCTTTTCCGTAGAGAAGAAGGAGGGCTTCCGTAAGGTTCGGTGTGATCACATAGGAACGACGTGTCAGTTCGCAGAACCGGCTACGAAGCTCTTCTGTATAGATCGGATAAACCGCGCCGTCATCCCCCATCACCGGATCTGTAAGGATCAGAGTATCCTTCCCTGCAAACGCATCCATAAATTTCAGGATCCTGTCTGCCTGCTTATCGTCAGAAAGAAATCCTGTATAGATCCCATCCGGGAAAAATCCTCTTTTTTTCCACTGCTCCATATATGGTTCCATATGCTCTGTGAAATCCTCACAGAAATAACTTTCATAACCGGTCTGGTTGCTTAAAACAGCGGTGGGAAGTGGACACGCCTGGACTCCCATCACCGAGATCACCGGGATCGCTGCTGTCAGTGAACATTTCCCCAGCCCGGAAAGATCATTGATCACTGCTATTTTTTTCATGGTAATTCTCCAGTCTTGAGTTTTTTTCTGTAATATTATAGAATGAACTGTCAGGTTTACGCAATCATTTTTGGAAGGAAATCATCATACTTATGTTAAATATATCTGCAGAACACAAAAAAGAACACCTTTATCTGGAGGTTTATCACTATTACCGGAAACTGATCCTGGAAGGCCGTCTCCTTCCCGGAAGCAAAATGCCCTCCCTCCGCAAATGCGCCCAGGAGCTGAAGCTGAGCCGTACCACCATCGAAAATGCCTATCTTCTGCTGGCAGCAGACGGCTATATCATCGCCAGGGCACAGAGCGGCTATTATGTCACCGGCATTGCTTCCAAGCAGCATCTGCTTACCCCCGAAAAACAGGATAAGGATATCACGCCCTGCCTTTATGATTTTGCTTCTTCCGGTGTTGACCGGGAAAGCTTCCGTTTTGATCTGTGGCAGCGTTACATCAAAAGTGCCCTCCGCCAGGGCGACCGTATGCTTTCTTATGGCGAACCCCAGGGCGAAAGCGATTTCCGGGAGGTTCTCGCAGACTATATCCGGGAACGCAGAAATGTGATCTGCTCCCCGGATGACATTGTAGTAGGGGCCGGTCTCCAGCCCCTTCTCCAGATCCTCTGCCCTCTGATCCATGAACGGAAAACCGTTTCGTTCCCCACACCATCCTTCACCACATGCAGCACCATCTTTCAGGATTACGGCTTTGATGTCCATTACCGGGACAAAAGCTGCGATGTGATCTATGTTTCTCCTGCTCACATGACGAAATGGGGCGAGATCATGCCGGTAAAACGACGCCTGGAGCTGATCCGTCATGCGGAGATCAATGACCATCTGATCATTGAGGATGATTTCGAAAACGAATTTGTTTATTTCCAGAAACCGACGCCTTCACTTTTCGGCCTTGCAGGTGGTGAAAACGTTGTCTATATCGGTTCCTTTTCCAGGCTGCTGCTGCCCTCCATCCGTGTCAGCTTCATGGTACTGCCGCGCTCTCTCCGGGAAAAATATACAAAAAAAGCAGCCTTTTATAATCAGACTGCTTCCAAGGCAGAACAGATTGCACTCTGCCAGTTTATCCGCGACGGGCATCTGGCTTCCCAGACAAGAAAGCTCCGCCGCCTTTATTCCCAGAAGCTGAAGGCTCTTTCCCAGGCTGTCCGGGAAACCTTCGGCCAGGACTGCCAGATCCAAACAGGAGCCGCAGGAACCAGCCTTGCCCTTACTCTTCCCTGTTCTCTCACAGGCAGTGAACTGACAGACAGAGCCCGGAACCGTGGTCTGGGACTGGAGGTTCTCAGAGAAAACGGAGCCGAGGTCACCCTGGTCCTCTCCTGCTCCTCCATTCCATCCAAGGATTTTCTGCCTGCCTGTCAGCTTCTGAAGGATGTTACCGGCTCCTAATCTCTCCGGTTATCGATCATGTAGAGCAGGGCATTTACAATGCACGCAGCAATATTGCTTCCACCCTTGCGTCCTTTTGCCACAATATAAGGCACATCTGCGTGCATAATCAGCTCCTTGGACTGCACAACATTCACAAAGCCTACCGGCACACCGATGATCAGCTCAGGAGAAAGCTTTCCGTTCTCAATAAGCTCATAAAGACGTACCAGTGCGGTAGGTGCGTTTCCAATGGCAAAGATCAGCTTTTTATCCATCTCTGCTGCCTTGTCCATGCTGGCTGTGGCTCTGGTAGTCCCGTTCTTTTTTGCAAGGGCTGCCACATCCTCATCGGACATGAAGCAGTAAGCCTCACCGCCGTAGCGGGCAAGTGCACGCTTGTTGATCCCAGCCTTTGCCATCTGGGTATCTGTGACGATGCAGGCGCCGTTGCGGATGGCGTCCATGGCCATCTCCACTGCCCCCTCCGAGAAGCAGAGATTTTTTGCATAATCAAAATCTGCGCTTGTGTGGATGCAGCGTTTTACGATCAGCTCTGTTCCCGGGATCAGGGGAGTATCCCCCAGCTCTTCTGTGATGATCTCAAAGCTTCTTTTTTCGATCTCCATGGGTTTTACATTTTCAAGCTCAACTTTCATTTCTATTCTTCCTCCGTAATCCCGTTTTCCAGTATCTCATAGATTTTTTTCATATCCAGATGCTTCCGCAGCTCTGCAGCCAGGATATCATACTGCTGTTCCTTAAATGCCGCAAAATCCACGCCTGTCATATTTTCCACATCAATACCTTTTTTCTCGCCGATCACGCGGATGATCGCCTCTGCAGATGCTTCCTTATCGAAAACGCCGTGGATATAGGTTCCGCACACATTTCCCGCAAAAGCACCCTCTTCTTTTTTCTTACCGCTGACGCTGTCTGTGATCTTCGTGGCTGTTCCTGCATTGTCCTTCAGGATGCTTTCGCCCATATGGATCTCATAGCCCTCGATCTCCGCACCGGAAAGAGGAGCAAACACACCGGACAGCTGACCGAAATGCCCCTGCACCCTGGTCCTGGTTTTCTTTTCGGCAAATACCGTTTCCATAGGAAGAAGTCCCATTCCTTTCATAGAACCGCCATTTTCAACTCCATGAGGGTCGCTTAAGGTTTCACCCAGCATCTGATAGCCACCGCAGACACCAAAGATCAGCTTGCCTCTGGAGGCTTCCTTAAGAACTGCTGCCTCCATTCCGCTTTCCCGCATCCAGATCAGATCACCCATGGTGTTCTTGGTTCCAGGAAGGATGATCATGTCCGGAGAGTGAAGATCTCTCGGGTGTTTTACATAGCGGAGAGAAACTCCGGGAATGCTCTCAAAAGGATTAAAATCCGTAAAGTTGGAGATCCTTGGTGTACGGACCACTGCGATATCAATGACACCGGCTTCCTGCTTCCGGTCAAAACGCTCCGTCAGGCTGTCCTCATCCTCCACCTGGATATCCAGATAAGGCGCCACACCCACCACCGGGATCCCGCTTCTTTCCTCAAGCATGACAACACCAGGGTCCAGAATAGTCTTATCTCCGCGGAATTTGTTGATGATCAGCCCCTTTACCATAGCCTTCTCATCGTCCTCCAGAAGCTCTACCGTACCGATCAGCTGGGCAAAAACACCTCCACGGTCAATATCTCCCACAAGAAGGACCGGTGCCTTGGCCATCTTTGCCATACCCATATTTACAATATCCTCATCCTTGAGATTGATCTCGGCAGGACTTCCCGCACCTTCGATGACAATGATATCGTTTTCCGCTGCAAGAGCGTTGTATGCCTTCATCACATCCGGAACCAGGGTCTTCTTATATTTGAAATAATCCCTGGCACTCATGGTTCCAAGAACCTCTCCGTTTACGATCACCTGGGAGCCTACATCATTGGTAGGCTTCAGAAGGATGGGATTCATCAGGACAGACGGCCGGATCCCGGCTGCCTCTGCCTGCATGACCTGGGCCCGTCCCATCTCAAGACCATCCTCTGTGATAAAGGAATTCAGTGCCATATTTTGTGATTTAAAAGGAGCCACACGATATCCATCCTGCTTAAAGATCCTGCAAAGTCCCGCAGCCAGTAGGCTTTTTCCGGCATTGGACATGGTTCCCTGTACCATTATTGCTTTTGCCATAATATACCTCCCTCAAGTACTTCGATCAGTTTTACATTTTCTTCATGGCGCTTTACCGCGATCCGGTAATACCCCTTTGTAAGACCCGGATAATTGCTGCAGTCACGGATCAAGATCCGCTTACGCAGACAGAAGTCAAAGAGCTCCTCCGGTCCTTTAAAGAAAATATAATTTGCTTCCGACGGAAATACTTTATACCCAATGCGGACCAGCTCATCCTTCAGCCACTGTGCCTCCCGAAAAACAAGCTGTCTTCCCTCCTCTACATATTCCGTCTCTGTAAGTGCCTGGAGCCCGGCTGCCTGGGCCATGGTGGAAACATTCCATGGCTGAACGCAGAGCTCCATCCTTTCCATCAGCTTTCTGTCAGAACAGAGGCCATAGCCTAGCCGCACACCGGCCATGGCATATCTTTTTGTAAATGCCTTCAGGATAAAAAGATTATTGAACCCGGAAAGAGAACGCTTCAGAGAATACTCTTCCGGTTCCTTTACAAAATCGAGGAAACATTCATCTACCACCAGCAGGATATCCAGCTTTCTGCATTTTTCCAGGATCCTTTTCAGAAGCCTGTGGGGGATCAGCATGCCGGTAGGATTGTTGGGGTTACATAAGAAAGCCATATCCAGTCCCTTATGGAGGATATCCAGATATGCTTCACTGAGCACAAAACCGTCATTTTCCGTCAGCATGTAATATTCTAGCTCACAGCCTGTGCTGGCCAGAGCCTGTCCGTATTCCGCAAAAGTAGGCGCCGGGATCAGAGCCCGCTTTGGCTTTACTGCATGACAAAGCGTAAAGATCACTTCTGCCGCTCCGTTACCGCATATTACCTCTTCCGCTTTTACCCCTTCCGATTCTGCGATCCTTTCCCTGAGAACGCCGCATCCCACCTGGGGATACTGTGCAATATGATCCAGACTGTGGATAATGGCCTGCTTCACACTTTCCGGTGTTCCCAAAGGATTCAGATTTGCCGAAAAATCCAGGCAGTCTTTATGTTTATATACGTCTCCTCCATGTATGTGTTTTGTCATTGGTCATTCTCCTGTCTGTATTTATTGTTACCTTAATAACCCGAACCGGATCCCCGCACTGAGCAGTCCAAATACAACCACACCCAGTATAGATGCCGCGTACATCAGTCGGTTAGCCCTTTTGATATCCTCCGGCTCCACCGGGCGAATCGGATCCCCGATCGTAGGTTTTTCATATAATTTCCCGAAATAATATGCATTTCCCGCAAGCTGTACATCCAGCGCTCCGGCCATGGCAGCCTCTGTCTGAGCAGAGTTGGGGCTTGCATGGTTTCTCCGGTCACGTTTGTAGATCTTTGCCGCGTTTTTTGTATCCATTCCTGTAAAAACAGTTCCTGCCACCATCAGCCATCCGGAAATCCTGGCAGGGATATAATTGGCCACATCATCCAGCTTTGCCGCAATACGGCCGAAATAAAGATATTTGTCATTTTTATATCCAAGCATAGAATCCATGGTATTGATACCCTTGTACAAAAACATCAGCGGCACCCCACCGATAGCCATATATAGCATGGGGGCGATCACGCCGTCGGATGCATTTTCCGCAACGGTTTCCACGGCAGCCTTTGTCACGCCGGTTTCCGTAAGCTCTCTGGTATCACGGCCTACGATCATGGACACCGCATAGCGTGCCTCGTCCAGAGTTCCGTTTTTCAGCCGGTCATAAACCTTCATACTCTCATCCTTCAGGGAACGGGTGGCAAGAAGCTGATAGCACCAGAAAACCTCCAGCACAAATCCGGCCACCGGCAGATACCGGTAAAGATAATAAAGCACCAGAAGCGGCACCCCGCCGCTGAACAGACAGACAAGCACTACGATCAGAAAGCCTCCTGTCAGCTCACCGCCGTGATTTTTCGGAAAAATCTTCCGGATCACCTTTTCCAGCACTGCAATCAGATTGCCGATGACACAGATCGGATGATAAAGCCATCTGGGATCTCCGATCAGAAGATCCAGCACAAATCCTATGACCAGTGCAGGAAGACTATATTTCAGCATCTTTTTTCTGCCTCCGTTCTTTCTTATATTCCAGTGCGTTCTTCAGAAAGCGTGCCGGAACCCTGGGATTTCCGTAATAATAAAGATGCGGAAATCCTGCCATCAGCCTGCCCCGGTCATGGATACAATCCCATCCTCTTTTAGATGCCGGCTTTGCCGCATGAAAATCCTCTCCGCAATCTGTAGAATCAAAGTAATGGAATTCATGAGCCGGGATCTCACCAAGTCCGGTATCCTGTTTTTCCGTAAGGGTGATATAGCCGAACCGGTTCAGCTTCGGTGTGCGGTAAGCCCTTCCAGGGATCACCCCGCAGACTCTGCGCTGCTTTCCTTCCATATCCTCCATCTCCTGATGAAGATACATGAATCCGCCACATTCTGCCAGACAGGGCATTCCGTCCAGGATAACTTCCCGGATCCGGGTGCACATTTCCTGATTTTCTTCCAGCGCCTCCCCGTTTAATTCCGGGTAACCGCCGCTTAAAAGAAGCCCGTCCAGATCCTCCGGAAGCTCTCTGTCATGAATGGGTGAAAAACGTACTAGCTCCGCTCCCATCTGCTCCAGAAGATTTAAATTATCCGCATAGAAAAAGCAGAAGGCTTCATCATCCGCCACACCGATCCGCACCTTTTCCTCTGTACGGTATCCGAAGGCAGTATCCTTCTGTATCAGCATTTCCGTCTCCGGTGCCGCAAGCTCCGGTGCTTCCCCTGCAAGCTCCAGGATCCCATCGATATCCAGGGTTTTCTCCAGTACCTCGGAAAGCTTCTGCAGACGGCTTTTCAGCTCCGGGATCTCCTCCGGAAGCACCAGCCCCAGATGACGGCTTTCGATCACACAGTCCTCCACCTTCGGAACATATCCCAGCACCTTTACGGAAAGCTCCTCTTCCAGAAGCTTCTTCATCCTGGGATACAGCATGGGAGACATCTGGTTAAAGATCACGCCGCAGATATGACTGTCCTTTTTGTATTCCAGAAAGCCCTTTACATAGGCAGCCAGGGAAACACTCATGCCACGGCTGTTTACGATCAGGATCGCCGGTGTATCTGTGGTGGAGGCCAGATCATAGGCGCTGGCTCTGGAGGTGATTCCTCCTACACCGTCATAATACCCCATGACTCCCTCCATCACTGCGATCTCACAGTCCGATGCGTTCTTTGCCAGAAGATACCGGGTTCTGTCTCCATCTGTAAAAAACGTATCCAGGTTTCGGGATCTTGTACCGATCACACGGCTGTGGAACATAGGATCTATGTAATCCGGGCCGCATTTAAAAGAAGCCACCTTAAGGCCACGGTTCACCAGCGCCTGAAGCAGCCCGCAGGTGATCAGGGTTTTTCCGCTTCCGCTGGCACCTGCCGCAAGAAGTATTCTCGGGATCTTCACCTAAATCTCCTCCCCTCTTCCGCTGCAGGAAATGATATAGATCGGATTCTCACCCATCATCATATGATACCTTCCGATAGATTTGGATCTTGCCGCAGACAGCTGTACGATATCCACATCCGTCAGGCTGAAATCTCGGATGGCATTCATGGCTTCCGTCACCGTCTCCAGCGTGATGCAGTTGATCACGATCCGTACTTTTGGATTTTTGTCCAGAAGAAGCCGGATGATCTCATTCATATTTCCGGAAGACCCGCCGATAAAGGCATGTGTCGGAACAGGCAGTTCCACCATCGCTTCCGGTGCAGTACCCGGCACGATCTCCAGATTGTCTGTGGCAAATTTCCGCCTGTTCTCCTTCAGAAGAGCAAGGGCATCTTCCTTTTTCTCGATGGCATAGACCTGCCCCTTCCAGGCACGAAGCGCCATCTCAACAGAAACCGAGCCTGTGCCCGCTCCCACATCATAGCAGACAGAATCCTCCTGAAGACGAAGCTTGGACAGAGAAACCGTACGCACCTCTTCCTTTGTCATAGGCGCCTTCCCACGGAGAAATTCCTCATCACAGATCCCGTGAACTGCAGGCAAAGGTAGTGCCTTTTCATTGCACGCAGTTACCACGCTTAACGCATCTCCCCGGTATTCTGTAAGCTCTGCCGCACTGGCATGAAAGATCTTTTCATTTTCGTAGGAAAGATTTTCTCCCACATAAAGGGTCACATCACCCATTCCATACGCAACCAGACGAGAAGCCAGACGAGCTACCCCATCCTCTGTTCCCAGAATGGAAAAAACCTTGGGGTTATGCCGGATCAGGGCAATCAGATTGCAGTCTCTTCCATGAGCGCTGACGATCCTGGCATCATCCCAGGAAAGACCGATCTTCGCCATAAAATAGACAACGGAAGAAATCCCGCAGATCACCTGGACATCACCATCCAGAAGATCGATCAGCTTCCTTGCGCCGCTGTAGAAGCCCACATCGCCGGAAAGGGCAATGGCTACGGTACGGTACTGTGGATGTGTCTTGATATACTCCACGATCTTATCACTGCGGTACTCATGGAGAACCATCTGCCCCGGCCTCTGTACGGCATCTGTCATACGCTTTGCACCGATCAGAAGCTCCGCCTCATCAAAGGCCTTCTTTCCTTCCAAAGTCAGGGTTTTTTCCGCACCCATGCCGATGCCTACAAGAGAAACCCTCTGTGACAGGGTAAGGCCGAACAACTTTGCCAGAAATACCCTTGCTTCCGGCAGGGACAGCCCCTCCTCCTGCAAAGGTCTTCCGATGATCACAGGTGTGACGCCGCAGCGCTGACAGGCCTCCATCTTTTCCGGGAATCCACCTGCCAGACCGGTATCCTTGGTGACCAGATAGCTGCACTGAAACTGTCGAAGCATGGCTTCGTTGATCTCTGTGGAAAATGGCCCCTGCATACCGATGAGATGCTTTCCCTCGATCCCCAGCTCCGCGCAGGAGCTGATCACGGAAGGGATGGACAGCACCCGGGCAAAAAGCCTCTCCTGGTAATCCGGGATCACTGTAAATTTAGACAGCTCCTTGCTTCCTGTGGTAAGAAAAATGTTCCCCTCTGTACCGGAAAGAAGCTCTGCCGCCTTCTCCGTGCTTTCCACATAAATGGCTTCACGGTTCTTCTCCCCCTCCGGGCGAAGGACACGCTGATAGCGAATGCTTCCGTTCTCACAGGCAGTCCGGATATTTTTTGTCACCTCTGCTGCATAGGGATGAGTGGCGTCCAGAACGATCTCCGGCGCTTCCCTTCGGAAAAGCTCCTCCATATCTTCGGTTTTCAGCCTTCCGGCGCTGACATGGAGAAATTCATTTTCCTTCAGAAGGGAGCCGCCATATTCCGTAGCTGCACAGGCATAAACCGGAACATGATTTTCCGCAAGGAACTCACAGAGCGCATAGCCCTCGGTGGTCCCTGCAAAAACAATGGCTTTATACATTCTTATATCCCCTTGGTGTTACCATCTTGCCGTTTACATTCTTAGTCTGTGAATTTCCCACAAATACGGTAGTAAACATATCCACTTCTGTATCACGGAGCTCCTTCAGTGTCATAACCTGTGCCGTCTCGCCGTCACGTGCGATCTGGGCAACCGTGCCGCAGACAGTATCCGGGGACTTGTATTTCATCATCAGATCACAAGCCTTCTGAAGATAATCCTTACGTTTTCTGCTGGACGGATTGTAAAGGCATACCACAAAATCCGCCTGTGCTGCTGCCAGAAGCCTTGCCTCGATCTTCTCCCACGGAGTCAGAAGATCACTTAAGCTGATTAGGCAGAAATCATGGATCAGCGGTGCACCCAGCACTGCGGCGCCGCCTGTGGCTGCTGTCACACCCGGGATAATGGTCAGCTCCACATCCGGATAGTTTTCTCCCACCTCATACATCAGACCTGCCATGCCATAGACACCGGCGTCACCACTGCAGATCATGGAAACGGTTTTTCCTTTTTTTGCCTCGTCAAAAGCAAGTACACAGCGGTCTACCTCTTTTTTCATCGGTGTGGTCATGAACTCTTTGCCTGCAAAATACTCCTTTACAAGATCCACATACACCGTGTAACCGATGATCACATCACTTTCATTTAATGCACGGATCGCTCTTCCAGTCATCTGGTCATACGCACCCGGGCCAATTCCTACAACATAAATCTTACTCAAAACGTATCCTCCGATTTCCGGCTGCAAGGGCGGTGGTCACACCGTCCCGGCCTGTTTTTTTTCTGATCAGTGTACCCTGTCCGCAACCCAGAACCGCGCTTCTCTCACAGACATTCTCTACACCTGTTATCTTTTTTACAAATTGTGACGGGGTAAATTCACCCTGCACTGCCTTCAGCTCTTCCTCTGTAAAGGTCAGAAACGGAAGCTGCCAGGCTTCTGCCAGAGAAAGAAGTCCCACCTCTTCTTTCTTCAGATCGATACTGGCAATGGCTCTCAGTGCTTCTCTGTAAACATCTGATCCCTTCAGACATTCCTCTGCCGCCTTCCGGATGGAGGCTGCATCCTTTCCCCTGCGGCAGCCCATTCCCAGAACTGCAGCGGGCGGCACCACATGGACTGTATTTTTAAAGGGCAGGCAGCCTCTGTGGATCGTCACCGCAATACCTGTTTCCGGTGCCTCACCGGCTATCTCACCCTTCTCCGGATCCGCTGCAGCTGAGAGCCTTCCGTCCTTCCCGCAAAGCACCAGACCCTCCGGCAGCTCCCCGTCCCATGGAAACTCACTGTAAAAGCCAACGCTCTCTCCCGCAAGAAGGGCCGCAGAAGCCTCCTTTGCAGCCTTCATATGAAAAATAGCACAGCCATTCTTTTTTGCAAAAACATCCACTGCAAAACGGCTGTGAAGATCTGTGGCTGTTGTCACAACCGGCACCGCCTTAAGATATCCGGCACAGCGAAGAGCCAGCTCATTGGCTCCGCCCAGATGTCCGGAAAGAAGAGCAATGACAAATTTTCCGCACTCATCAATCACCAGCACAGCCGGATCCGTCTTTTTTCCGGCAATGTAAGGTGCGATACTGCGCACTGCGATCCCGCAGGCACCAACAAAGATCACGCCCTCTTTTCCTGCCTGGAACTGTTCCCCTGCCCACTGGGAGGTGGAAACAGAGATCGGATCCGGAAGGTACCGGCTCTTTTTTGCAAGGGTGACACTCTCACCCTCTTTTTCCAGAGCCCTCTGAAGCCTTTCCCCTGTCTCCAGCCCTGTCATACTGAAGCAAATGATGGAAATGTTCATATTTTATTTCGTAGCCTCACGGAACTCTGTGGTAAAGCCCGGATCATACAGCTTGGATCTGTCATAGCTTGCAGCATTGACCGCATCACCTACCAGCATAAGCGCTGTTTTTGTGATCTTGTTCTCTTTTGCTGTCTGGGCCAGAGTACCCACTGTACAGATAAACTTCTTCTCATCGGGCCAGGTTGCCTTGTAGACGATGGCAGCCGGTGTATCCTCACGGTATCCGCCCTCCACCAGTCTGCGGCTCAGCTCCTCCAGCATACCTGTACTGAGGAAAATAACCATAGTCGCATTATGAGCGGCAAAGGACTGAATACTCTCTTTTGCCGGCACCGGTGTCCTTCCTTCCATTCTTGTGATGATCACACTCTGGGAAATATCCGGAAGTGTATACTCCAGGTTCAGTGCAGATGCAGCTCCGCAGAAGGCACTGACACCCGGGCAGGAATCATAGGGGATTCCCTTTTCATCCAGGATATCCATCTGCTCACGGATCGCACCGTAGATACATGGATCGCCGGTGTGGAGACGAACGGTCATCTTACCCTCAGCCTCTGCTCTCTCCATAACAGAGATCACTTCCTCAAGGGTCATCTTTGCACTGTTATGGATGGTGCACACATCCTTGGAATACTCCAGAAGCTGGGGATTTACAAGAGATCCCGCATAGATGATCACATCTGCCTCTTCCAGATACTGTTTACCTCTTACTGTGATAAGATCCGGTGCTCCCGGACCTGCTCCTACAAAATGTACCATAATCTATTCCTCTCTTCTGTCTTTGTTTTCTTTGATAATGATCAGGGAATAATATCCTGCATCCTCAGGGATCTCCTCCACGGTCCGGTAGATCTTTTCATCCGGCATTCCGCAGTTTTCGATCATCATGGCCTCTGCCCCCTGGGAAAGAAGCTCGGCCTTCACATCCTTCATCTTCTTTCCGGCCTTCATAAGGACCTTGGTACCGGAAAGCTTCAGCGCATCTTCGATCTGATAGGAAGCCGGGATCACGTGAAGAGGCTCTGCCTTCTCCACAAGTCCGGTGTTCAGACGGGCGGAAACTGCACAGAAGGATGTGATGCCACAGACGATCTCCGTCTCATAGCCCTGAGCCACAAGTCTGTGATGGATATAGAGATATGTGGAATACACGGTAGGATCTCCCAGTGTGAGAAATACCACATCTTTCCCCTGGTCCAGGACAGCCTTGACTTTTTCTGCTCCTGCATCGTGATAGCTCTTCAGCACCTCAGGATCCTTGGACATTGGAAAAGGAACTGCAAGAAGCTCCTTCTTTCCAAGCTCCGGATAAGCCCCCTCCACGATCTTAAACGCTACCGTATCCTCCGGAACCTGTCCCGGAAGTGCGATCACCTCTGCCTCCTTTACAAGACGAAGTGCTTTTAAGGTAAGAAGCTCCGGATCTCCCGGTCCTACACCTACACCATATAATTTACCTGCCATATTTCTTTCCTCCTAACTATATTTTCCAGACAGGATAAAACCTGTCTGTTATTTATATCAAATTTTGTCCCCGGATCAAAAATCTCCATCCGGATCAGGGTTTCACGCATGAAATATCATCCACCCCGACTGCCTGCTCCTGTATCTTATGGATCAGCTCTTCTGAATCCCGAGTCTGCCCCAGCAATCCGTATACATTGGAAAACACCACAGCGCCCAAAAGGATCTGCTCATAGGACCTGTGGTCCAGATAAAACTGGATCTTCTCCATGACCACAGCCATAGTCTCTTTCAGGATACCATAGCTGTCAAGAACAGCCAGCGCCTCGTCGGTAGTCCCCGCCTCCAGGATCTCTCTGGCACATTCCAGAGAGCCCCCTGCACGGATGGCACTTGCACAGAGAACCTCCATCCTTCCGTCAGCACAGTGGGAATGGGTATTCATGATCCCGGCGGCAACCTTTACAAACTTACCGATATGAGCCACAAAAAGAATGCCCTTTACGCCCATATCAATGGCCATGTCAATGGTCTCTCCTACATAGTTGCTGCACTTGATATTGTTCTCAAAGGGAATGGACATATGCTCCCTGAGATAATCCGCGCCGTAATTCCCCGGTGTCACCAGGATAAAATTTTCTCCCTGGCAGAAATGCTGCTTCATCTCCACATGGATGCTTTCGATCAGAGCCTTCTCACTCATGGGCTCTACGATCCCGCTGGTTCCAAGTATGGAGATCCCGCCAAGAATGCCAAGACGGGGATTAAAGGTTTTCTTCGCGATCTCCTCCCCCTGAGGGACGGATACGGTAAGCTTCAGACCGCCCTCATAGTCATATTCCTGGGCCGCCTCTTCGGCTTCCCGCAGGATCATGGCTCTGGGAACCGGATTGATTGCCGCTTCCCCCACGTTCTGGGAAAGTCCCGGCTTGGTGACACGCCCCACCCCGATCCCACCGTCCAGGATGATCTGAGGCCGGGATTTCTCTGTTTTCCGCTGCTGCCCGGCCTGTTCTGCCGCTGAGATAGAAAACTTCTCCGCTTTTACATAGACCAGGATCCCGTTGGTGGTATCCGGATCATCCCCTGCATCCTTCTGTACCGCACAGGAGACATAGGTTTCGCCCCGGGTAATATCGTGAAGCTGTAATGTAAGGGTGATTCCCTTTGGGGTATCAAGCTCTACCTCGGAAAGAGTCTCTCCCGAAAGCAGCATCCGGACTGCACCCCTGGCTGCCCCGGCTGCACAGGAGCCTGTTGTGTAGCCATAACGGAGGCGCTTGTTGTTTTTTATGACATACTGGTCTTCCAGTCCATTCTTCATATATACGATGTCCTCCTTTTCAGATTACCTTGTGCTCCAGCCATTTGCGGCTGTGGAAACGCCAGGTAAAAATGATCCCACGAACAGTCCAGTCTGCAAACATTCCGATCCAGACACCCATAGGCCCGAAGCCCAGGACACGGATCAGGAAAACACAGAGACAGAACCTGCATGCCCACATGGTACAGCAGGAGGTGATCATGGAAAACTTCACATCACCGGCTGCACGAAGACCATACCCCGGCACGAACGCCATTGTCCATACCACAGGCTTTACGATGGTGATCCATGTGATCATGTGGATGCACATTTCTGCACTGGTACTCTCCATTCCGCCAAGGATCGTCACCGGTCTGACCAAAATATACACGATCAGACAGCTTACGATAATAACTGCCTCTGCAATGACGCAGAGTTTTTTTATGTAATAGACCGCCTCATCCTTGCGGCCGGCACCAAGACACTGGCCTACGATGGTCATCAGGCCCACACCTACTCCGATGGCCGCGATACCATTCAGATTCTCAAGGATATTGGTCATTGCCTGCGCTGCGATGGCTGCTGTTCCCAGTGTGGAAACCGTAGACTGGATGGCAAGCTTTCCAAGCTGAAACATACTGTTCTCAATTCCCGAAGGGATCCCAAGTCCCAGGATACGTCCGATCATGCTCCAGTCCGGTCGGATCTTCAGATAATCCTTCACAACGACAGGCTGACGATCCTTACGCAGCTGCCAGAGAACAACCACTGCACAGAAAATACGGGAAACCAGTGTGGAGATCGCCGCTCCTGCAACACCAAGGTGGAAAACCCAAATCAGAACCGCGTTTCCGCCAATGTTCATGATATTGGAGATCATGGAGATGGCCATAGGCCCCTTGGTATTCTCCTGGGCACGAAAGATCGAAGCCGCAGAATCATAAGCCGCAATAAAGGGGAATGACAGTGCCGTGAAAAAGAAATAGGTTTCCGATGCACGCATAACATCCGCATCCACCGCACCGAAGATCAGCCTCAAAAGCGGCTTCTGAAAGATCAGACAGACTGCAGACACCACTACAGAGATTGCTGTGATGATAAAAAGCACCTGCCTGGCAGACATGTTCGCCTTCTCATAATTCCTCTGTCCGATATACTGGGCACAGACAATGGCGCCTCCCGCTGCCAGCGCCGAAAAAGCCTGGATCAGAAGCACATTGATGGAATCCACCAGCGATACCGCAGAAAGAGCCGCAGATCCCACATTGCTGACCATCATGGTATCTGCGGTTCCCATTATCGAATTCAAAATCTGTTCCAGCACTACCGGCACCAGAAGATTACGGATCATCCGGTTGGTAAACATATGCTGCTGTTCCATTGTTACATCCCCCGCCTCACTTATTTATGACCTGACAAAGCAGAAAAAAAACGTCTGTATTTTATCAATCACACTTTCTCTGACATTATACCCTTTTCCCGCTCTTTTTCCAATATATTTTCTGTGTTTTTTGTACAAACTGCAAAATGCCGCAGGCGCGAAACCTGCGGCAGTCTTTCTATTTTGTGTTTTTTTATTATACAATTATGTTCCAAAGTCACTCTTTTTCATATTTTTCGATCAAACATTGATGTTCCTTACTGGTTTTATCATAGTTGATCCCAACAAGCAGGATTTCACCTGTGTAATCCAGAATTGAAGAAGGATATTTTTTATCTTTAATCTGCATCACGGCAGTCTGGGCATTTTGATTCCACTTCAGCTCTACGATCAACGCCGGATAAGATGAACAGTACTCTATCTTTGGGATAAACACAAAATCAGCAAATCCACGGCCTGTCGGCAGTTCCCGGACAGGTTTAAAATAGTACTGCATTGCACTTAAATATGCAATTGCCAAAACACTGCTCAGTGAATTCTCATTGTTATATTGAATGGAAGACGCATACTCGTTGTGGATTTTTTCAATCTGTGCAGCAACTTCTACTCCATCCATGTCCAACGTAGCATCAAGTAAATGTTCCGAATTTTTCTGGAATTCCAGCATCTCATTCCACTGCTTACTTTCAACAGCAGCTGTAAGTTCTTGTCGAATCTCTTCATTCGGCACAAAGGCAGTCTTTAATTTGGGGTTATATCCAAAATAACCCAGGTGAATCATGTATGTTAACACATCATCCTTACTTTTGATGCTTACCGTATCGTTCTTAAAGGTTGCTGTGTTTACTTTAACCTCTGCACCAGAGATCATTTCAATAATAGCTGTTTTCAAACCACCATAATTCATGTTGATCAGCGGAACAATCACGTCATACGAAGCTGTTTCTGACCAATAGCTCTTGAATTCTCCCCGAAGCATCACGCCAACAACTGCTCGAGGATTATAAACCTGATGACCATTCAGCAGATATCCATCATACCAACGCTTTACCTCATCAAAATCCTGATGATATTCTTCTGCCAGTTTCTGCACTTCATTCTCAGTAAAACCGACATACGGTGCGAGACTGCCTGGGCTCAGCATAGAAAACTCATCAAAGTTATTCAGAGCTGACTGTGTTTTTTCCTTCTTTATGGGAAGAATACCTGTAAGGTACGCCAGTTGAATATACTTTGTAGGTTCTATTCCTTTGAACATTCCTCGCAGGAAATTTATATAATCTTCCTGTGCTTTTTTATTGGCCGCCTCATCACGAATCAGTACGTCCCATTCATCAATGATGACGATAAACTTCTGTCCCACCTTATCTTTGATTCTTGAAAGTGCATCCGGCAAGCCAGATACTTCAAGTGGCAGAACATCCGGATAAACTTCCCGCAATTCATCCAGAACCGCCTCCGTGACATGCTTCACTATATTATCCGCATCATCACAGTTTGCCAGAAACCACTGAATATCGATATGGATCACATCATACTTGTTAAGATGCTTTTTAAAGTCGGCCGCCCTGCTTATCTGCAATCCAGAAAACATCTGCTCAGAATCTGCGCCTTTACTATAATACGCAGCCAACATATTAGCTGCATAAGATTTTCCGAACCGGCGCGGCCGACTATTGCAGATATAAGCATTTGTTGTATCAAGAACACTGTTTGTGTACTCGATCAGGCCAGTCTTATCCACATATATTCTGGAGTTAAGAGCAACCTGAAATGCACTGTTGTCCGGGTTCACAAATCTTCCCATGCTTTTCAGACTCCTTTCTGAAGCTGTTCCTCAAGCACGAGGTTACAACTCACCTGTTTTATTTTGATTTTATCATTTCATAGAGCAAATAACAAGTTGATGGCTGTTTTACTTTGTGCAACATATGCAAATCCCACTCGAACAGTACGCTCTTTCCCGGTTCTGTCAACCATTATTTCATTTTGATCTCGCTGTTATACGAACATCTGCTGATCCTTCTTCTGTTGTGGCATTCCTCCACCGCTTCATCGCTCTGTACCTCCGCTGCCGCTCGGCTCCAACACTGATCTTATCTGCCGGTGCTGTACCTGGAAAATACACACCCTTTTTGTACGGAAGATATGAAGTAACAGAGGACCTGGACAGGCCAAGAGCATTTGCAGTTGAAAGGACAGCAGCTTTATGATCCTGTGTTTTTCTGAAATCATCAAAGGTCACCTGCACCTTCTCCGCCATATCCGATACATACACACCGGCCGTGATAAGCAGCTTCCGAATCTTGATTGGATTCAGCCCCAGCTCATCTGCAATGGCCTGCAAAGACATCCCCTCTTCATAAAGCACAACAGACGGATTCATCAGTTCCTTAAGGATCTTCCCGGCATCATACTCCGGCTTAGATTTCCTGCGGCCACCTCCGGGCCTTCTTGGTTTATACGCTCTTTTCTCACCCATAGATCACAAAACCAGCTCATACATTTTGAAGGTCATCTCACCAACCACCTTATAAAAAAGTGTCTTTGTCTGGATGTACCGAAAACCCAGTTTCTGATACAGACCTTCCGCTGCTGTATTGTTCTCGATCACATCAAGCCTCAGCGCTTTCTTTCCGGCTTTTCTTTCCGATTCCACAATGTGCTCCATCAAATTCCGGGCCAGACCCTTACCACGCTGCTCCGGATGCACTGCCAGAACATGAACGATTATAACCTCATCCGAATCGATCTGCCACGGCACATCTGCGTAGCCATCCACCTTTTCATCATTAACTATCGCACAGGCCGCAATCTCGCTGCCATCTGCCAGCACATACAGTTCCTCCTTACCAATACTGTTACGCAGCATTTCATCAGAAGGATGGATACCCTTCTTCCAATGTGGAAACGATGGATCACCCTGCTCCTGATCGATCAGCTCCCAGTACAGAGATTTTATGTTGTCAAAATCATCTTTTACTGCCTTACGAAATATCATTTGCTCCATCTCCTCTTACTCATGCAGCTCCAGCGGCAGTCCGTCCGGGTCATGAAAAAACGTCATCTTCTTGCCGGTAAAATCATCCACACGGATCGGCTCACATTCGATCCCGACCTCCGCCAGCTCTTTCACCGTCTGCTCCACACTCTCCACGCAGAAAGCAAGATGACGCAGGCCACAAGCCTCCGGACGGCTCACCCGCTTCGGTGGGTTTGGTTCTGCAAAAATCTCCAGCTCCGTGTGCTCATCCACACGCAGATCCAACTTCCAGTCCCTGCGCTCCGCACGGTAGTTTTCTCTGATAACGGAGAAGCCAAGCTTGTTTACGTAGAAATCCTTTGCGGATTCGTAGTTGGATACGATGATGGCGATGTGGTGTATTTTTGATAGGTTCATTTTTTTGTACTCCTTTTTAGTTTGTCTTATTTTCGTTATAAACTATATAGCGGTATTTAAAATATACCGTGTGTGCTTTGGCTCTGAAGGAGCATGTGTTTCACACACGGCATTATTTTTATTTCAGTTTTTCACACATGTTTTAGTATATCATAAATCTGCAAATAAACCAGCCTTGTACACGTATTTTTTACTCCACTGTAACACTCTTTGCAAGATTTCTCGGCTTATCGACATCCAGACCCTTAGCAACAGAAACATAATAACCCAGAAGCTGCAGAGGAATCACTGCCAGACTGCCCACAAAGTGCTCATCTACCTTCGGTACATACACAGTGAAGTTCACCTGATCCTCAATCTCGTATTTACCATATGTAGTCAGCCCCATCAGGTAGGATCCGCGGCTCTTGCACTCTAACATATTGCTTACAGTCTTCTCATACAGTCCGCTCTGAGTCAATACACCAATGACCAACGTTCCCTGCTCGATCAGACTGATCGTACCATGTTTCAGCTCACCTGCTGCGTATGCTTCAGAATGGATATAGCTGATTTCCTTCAACTTCAAACTGCCCTCCAGACAAACTGCATAGTCAATACCACGGCCTACAAAGAATACATCATGGGCATTGGCATACTTTGCAGCAAACCACTGGATACGTTCTTTATCTTCCAGGACCTTCTGCATCTTTTCCGGAATAGTCTGCAGCTCAGAGATATAGTAACCATACTGCTCATCTGTGATCTTTCCTCTGACTTTTGCAAACTGAACAGACAGACAGTACATAGCCACAAGCTGTGCGCTGTATGCCTTGGTCGTAGCAACAGAGATCTCCGGACCAGCAAGTGTGTAGAACACCTTATCTGCTTCACGGGCAATACTGCTGCCAACCACATTGACGATCGCCATCGTGGCGATACCCTTTTCCTTTGCAAGCCGCAATGCTGCCAGTGTATCTGCTGTTTCACCAGACTGGCTGACAACGATCACCAGGGCTTTCTGATTAACTGGCATTTTGCGATAGCGAAACTCAGACGCAAGTTCCACACGTACCGGGATATCTGCCATATCTTCCAGTACATATTGAGCAGCCATACCAACATGCCATGCAGAACCGCAGGCAACAATATAAATCTGCTCAAAGTTCTTAATCTCGTCCTCATTGATCTCCACGCTGGACAGATCAATGGCACCATTCCTGATCACGGAATTAAGGGTATCCTGGACAGCCTTCGGCTGCTCGTGGATTTCTTTCATCATGAAATGTTCAAAGCCGCCCTTTTCAGCAGCCTCAGCATCCCACTTGATTTCTGTAGTCTGCTTCTCAATCTCGTCACCGTTCAGATCATAAAAATGAGCCTCGCCCGGTGTCAGCTTTGCAAACTCAAGATTACCGATATAATATACATTTCTCGTATATTTCAGGATTGCCGGGACATCGGAAGCCACATAGGT
The DNA here is from genome assembly GCF_020686995.1 of Blautia fusiformis. NCBI lineage: Bacteria > Bacillati > Bacillota > Clostridia > Lachnospirales > Lachnospiraceae > Blautia > Blautia fusiformis. The sequence continues at coordinate 59,024 of NZ_JAJEPT010000007.1, read as the reverse complement.
CTCGCCATCTGCAATACCAATGATCATCGGACTATCCTTACGCGCCACCCAGATCTCGCCCGGATAATCACGGAACATCAGCTCAAGAGCATAAGAACCGCGGACACGGACCATTGTCTTCGCAATGGCATCAATAGGACCAAGGTTGTACTTTTTATAATAGTAATCAACTAGCTTAATAACCACCTCTGTATCTGTCTGACTGTAAAAAGTGTAGCCGTGCTTCAGCAACTTCTCTTTCAATTCTGTGTAATTCTCAATGATGCCGTTATGTACACCAACAACCTCAGACTCCACTGCACCGGAACCTGATTTACTGCAGTTACCGGAAACATGAGGATGTGCATTGATCTGGCTGGGCTCACCATGGGTAGCCCAGCGTGTATGTCCAATACCACAGGCTCCTTTTAACGCTTTGCCTGCATCTGTTTTCTCGACCAGATTCGTCAGACGGCCCCTTGCCTTCACGACCTCTGCCAAAGCCTCTCCATCACGGACAGCCAGTCCAGCTGAGTCATATCCTCTATATTCCAGTTTCGACAGACCATCCAGCAGGATCGGTGCTGCCGGCCGTTTTCCTGTAAAACCAACGATTCCACACATAGGTTTATCCCTCCCGTTATTTAAATCTCTCGTCTAATATACGTAAGTGCCTCAAAACATGGCGCAGGGTAAAATAACAGATTTTCTGTTATGATATCTGCATCATTGTTTGAGGCACTTACGGAATATCAATTAATGTAATTCCTGGTCACAGCACTGCAATGCTGCCGCAATCACTTGATCCATATCATAATACTTATACTCACCCAGACGGCCGCCAAAAATCACCTTCTCTTCCTTTTCTGCCAGTTCCTTATATTTTCCATAAAGAGCACTATTCCTCTCATCATTTACAGGATAATAAGGTTCATCTCCTGGCTTCCACTCAGAACTGAACTCACGGCTGATCACAGTCTTCGGAAGGTCATTACCCTCCTCATCCTTTCCAAACTCAAACCATTTATGTTCGATGATCCTGGTCCACGGAGTTTCACGGTCTGTATAATTCACAGCTGCATTTCCCTGGAAATTCGGCTTGTCCAAAGTCTCTATTTCAAAACGAACAGAACGATATTCCAGAGTTCCCAGTGTATAACCAAAATACGCATCAATAGGGCCCGTATAAACCACCTTATCTGCAATGGCATCCAGTTCTTTTTTGTCCTCCAGATAATCTGTATTCAGGCGAACTTCAATTCCTTCCAGAAGATTTGCTACCAGTTTTGTATAGCCGCCTACCGGAATTCCCTGATACAGTGCATTAAAATAATTATTATCAAAAGTCAGGCGCACTGGAAGGCGCTTGATAATGAACGAAGGAAGATCCTTACAGTCACGTCCCCACTGTTTCTCCGTATAACCTTTGATCAGTTTCTCATAAATGTCACGTCCAACCAACGAAATTGCCTGCTCCTCCAGATTCTCAGGCTTTGTAATCCCCGATTCTTTCCTCTGTTCTTCAATCTTCTCAGCAGCTTCTTCCGGAGTCACAACACCCCACATTTTATTAAAGGTATACATATTAAAAGGAAGACTGTATAACTCTCCTTTATAGTTTGCAACCGGACTGTTTGTAAAACGGTTGAACTCCGCAAACTGTGTGACATAGTTCCATATTTTTTTATTATTTGTATGGAAAATATGCGCACCGTATTTATGCACATTGATTCCCTCAATTTTTTCTGTATAGACATTTCCTGCAATATTAGGCCGTTTGTCCACTACAAGAACTGTCTTTCCTAATCTTTTTGCTTCGTGAGCGAAAATCGCACCGTATAAGCCGGAGCCCACTACCAAATAATCATACATTATCATTCACTCCTCATATTTTGTAATTTTAAAGCTAAAATCATCACGATCTCACCATTGACAACTATAATAATAATCATTTTTGATTCTCAATACCTGAATTTTGCTGTTTCTTAAAAATAACATCTGGAATCATATTAATTAAAAAAGACAGAACTTGATAAAATCACAATAATCAAAACAACATCGGAATAATGTATATTCCCAAGGCAACTATCGTTACTATTATAGTAATAATCTTCCAAATATTATATTCTCTATCCATTTTTTCTTTAGTTAAAACATCTGGTTCTTCAATATCACCAATTTCTTCCTCAATTGAAAGCATCTGATGTCCCTTATTATGTGTATATACATAATAAAATACAATACATACTATTGTAATAATTCCTGCTGTAAGTAAGGCAACTTTATCAGCAAAGAGTAACATAAAGCAATATATTACAATAGTAACCAAACAGCCTAATACGCCTAAAGGAGCTTTATATGGCCTTTTCATATCCGGATAACTTTTACGAAGTCCTATATAGGATAAGCAGCCAATCATATAACATATAGCTAATGAAATCAATGAAACGGAAGCAATATAATTTATAGATCCTGTTGCGATCAAAATAAAGTTAATAAGCCCAACGCCTATTATAGCCACATACGGCGTTTTAAACTTAGGGTGAATCTTGCTAAGAAACGACGGAAGGGCTCCATCTTCTGCCATTGTATAAATATATCTAGCTGGTGCCGCGATACCTGGATTAATTGTAGATAAATCTCCGCCAAATGCGATACCAATACATAAAAGTATAATTGGAAATCCGACTAATCCAACAGCCTTTAATCCCTCAGCGTAAGGCGCATCTGCCACTGCCAAAACACCATAAAATTTCTTAGGAACAAGTCCAACAAGAAACCACTGGAATAATGCATTTAACGCAAATACTAAAAATACAGAGATCTTAAGAGCTCTGGGTAACGTATACTGCGGATATTTCGTCTCTGCTCCCATAGATACGCAAGTTTCAAATCCTGTATAGCACCACCATACAAGTCCAAAGATATACATCATCTCATTAAAAGGTGGTAGACTATTCATTGCAATACCGCCAAAATATTCTATATGTATTTTGGGAATCATGTACAAAAACCAACAAACAGAACAGCCCCAGAAAAAAAACATAAATGCTATCTGCGCCTTCCCGGATTGTTCAATTCCTCGATAATTTAATATTAAAAAAACAGCTACAAGAGCAATCGCAATTACGCGAGAATCCAGCCATGCAATGTTAAGATTAAATTGTTCCAATAGAATTTTAAAATAATTAGCAAATGCAAGTGTCTCTCCTGCACCAATTGCTACAACTGAAATGATATAATGCCATCCTGCCATATTGGCCCAAACCCTGTTTAATCCTCGTTTTGCGTAATTATATGTTCCTCCTGCACAGGGCAACGCAGCGGACATCTCTCCATAAATAAGGCATGGCCAAATTGAAATCAGCAATGCTATAAATGTAAATCCTATAATCCACGATCCCACTAAGCCAATTTGTGCTGAGCCACAAGTAAACAATCCTACCCCTACTACAGTTCCTATCGTCATGCTGATAGATTCTTTTAATCCAAGTACTCGAACCAATTTATTCTCTTTCATATATCATTCTCCTTCACAGTCTAAAATATGATCTGCATACTTTTCTGCCATATCTCGCCAATTAATAAGAGCGTCTCCCATAACTGCTCCACAGGATTCCCGATACAATGCCCATACGTACCAATAATAAGCAATAATAGCCGTATATGCCCAAAAATGATAATACCTCTTCTCAGTATAACTATCTTGTAAATATTCTTTTATGAAGCGTTCCGCTTCATCGAAATCATACATTGCGTCAACAATATAATATCCAACATCGATTCCTGGATCAGAATACCCTGAATATTCCCAGTCAATAAGTATTACATTACCGTCTGGCTTAATCATCCAGTTAGGTTTATAGGTATCACCATGACAAAAACATTTTTCGACCCCATCACCAACAGTCTTTTTATAAAGTAATTCGATCTTCCTTTTTAATTTCTCATTTTTTTCAAAACATTCCGGGGCTTTTTTTCGAAGTAGTTTTTCAATCTCCAATGAATCTTTCCATGGTTCCATCCCATAATCAACTTTAATACCCGAACCGTGAAGTTTTCTGAGTACACTTATAATTCTTTTTGAATCCTTAAACGAATTATAATCCGGTTCTCTGAATTCTGATACGAATACTGATATTTTCCATCCTTCATTAATGTCAGCATAAATGTAAGTAGGATCAATCCCTATTTCTTTTGCTTTAATCAGAGAATTTTTTTCATTTTTACGACTAATAATGCTGTCCGTCCCATCCCCGGGATGACGGTATATGTAATCCACACCATTAATTTCAAAAATAAATGATGTATTTGTCATTCCCTCACTTACATTGCGAAAATTCACGATATCTTCTTCATCGCATCTGAAAATAAGTTTAATATTACGGATAATTTCACTATGTGTATGTCCCTGATACTGGCTGTCAAACCTTCTCAAATCCTCGAAATAGTCAAATTCATAAATATTTCCTTCTTCATATTCTTTAAAATAGAATGATGGCAGATTATTCAGATTATCTTTAACCATCCATTCCCAAAAACTCCGATTATACTTTCCGACAGTCCTGTCTGCTTCCATAAGTTTAATAAAAGCGTTCGAGAAATCCTCATTCCAAAACGAATGTCCAAATAATACTTTTCCTGAATTCCTGTTTTTTTCCATCATAATGATTTTTCCATTTTCATCAGTATCAACATACATCTCATTCGTTTTTTTCTTAATACTTATCCCTGCGTTAAATGTCTGATACTCATACTGATTAAAAGGACTTTCAACAAAATAGCTATCACTTACACATATATACGTGTTTCTCAGTTTTTCTTTTGCCAGGTACAAACTTTCTATGTTATTCTTTATATTAAAAGACTCATTTATTATAAAATTAACTCCATATTTGTCCTCCAAATAATAAAACATTTCTTTTTTGTATCCAAGCACAATCGTGATGTTCTTTATTCCGGCATCTTGAAGCTGCTGAATCTGTCTTTCAATCAGCTTTTCTCCTTTTACTTCAAATAAGCCCTTAGGTTGTTCCAAAGATAAAGGAATAAAACGAGTAGATGCACCAGCTGCTAAAATCACAGCATTATTTACACGATATGGTTCCAAAGCTTCAAGCCCAGTAGCAGTGATTTTAGATCCATTTTTCGCTATCAGTCCCGCTTGTATTAAATAATTAAAAACTTCTTGTTTTTGTAATGACTTTTTAACGTCTAAATCAGAAGAACAATTAATTCGTCCAACGCTACCATTATAAAAACTATTTAATATATTGAATTCATCTTTTTTCATTAACTCTTCTTCCTCTCATGCGTTATTTTGCAAAATATCCATCTCATAACTGATTTGAGTATATTTTCTCTGCCGCTTTAATGCTCTTTGCACAAATATGGATTTTCATTGCTGCCTTCATTTTTTACATTAAGTCTTGTATAAAAGTCAGAAAAGAATCAGTTTGCTGATGATATGTTTACAAAATCAAGAAGTAATATATCTTCACCCAATTTAATCATTTCCGCAGTTATATGCTCTTCTCAACAAGGTATGAAACTGCAGCATCACTTTTATTTACATTTTCGCAACTATTAAAGTGAATAAAAATCCACAAAATCCTGATATGTATTAATTCCGTAATCTTTGAAATTATATTCCTCTCTCTCACCTACAAGATCATGATACCACTGAAGGGTTTCCTTCATATTAGGCACATCAAGATTTACATACTCCGCGATCTGTATTAAAATCACCAGCCCGTATGAAAAATCAGCGGTAAAATATCTTGAATTAAAATCAGGGATATATCCCCCTTCTACTTTTATCGTTGGACTTGTCAGTCCCTTAAATCCGGTAATTCCCGATATCTTCTTTGTCATCGCTTCTGCAGTCGGGCTTTCATAATGAACACACAATGATTTTACATAGGATAAGTTAAACGGCAACGTCTTGCATAACTGCTGAACCTCTGTATCACAGGCGATAAGAAGCTCTGACGTTTCGTTATTCCAGTTTTCATAAAAAAGGGGAACTTTCTTGTAGACAACCCCTTTTTTCCAATCTCCGTACAAATTTCTGAGCCGCGTGGTATGGAGAATAGGGTTCGAAGGAGTAAGTGTAATATTTAAATAATTAGGAAGTGGCGTTGTTTTAATACCAATAATATTTTCAATTATCTTACAGCATTCTCCCGTCTCTTTATGTGGTATCGCAGCCACAAACATTTCATCTCTATATCCAATTGCCTTTACAGTATTTCCATATTCAGTAAGGCGGGCAACACTTGGCACTCTTTGTACCCCGAAAACTGTAGCACCTTTTTTAATACATCCATAAAATGCACACTCTCCACCACCAGTGCCCGGAACAATACATATTTTCAGCCCTGGTTTAACAAAAGGCTCTATTTTCTGTGCATTCAGCCGCATCAGTGTAGCAGGCATGGTCACAAAGACCAGATCAGCATTGGAAAATGCTTCCTTCTCATCATCTGTTGCTTTCTCAATGATTCCACGATGAATAATTTCATTCTCTTCATTTACAACTGTTAAAAGTTTGTTTATTTTTTCCGGTTTTGAGCCGTAAACTACAACCTTGTGCCCATTTTCTGCACAATGAGCAGCAAATTGAGTCCCTATATTCCCTGCTCCTACTATCGTTATATTCATATCAATCATCCTTATCTATATGTTTCATCCAATTGAGCAAGTTCATAATAATTATCTATCTCCATAATATCCTGTTTATTGCATTGTCTTATCTCTACTTTATAATTTTCTTTTTTGAGAATTAAAGGAACTTCCTCCCAGAAAACGCCTTTATTGTCTTTATATATTTCAGCCCAGTCTGATCTTAGTTTCTGACAATCTTCCTTTGTCCAGTAGGAAATACCATAATAATTATAGCAATAGGTATTACCCTTTTGATATTCCGAAATATAACCATCTTTAAGTCTGAATGACCAATCATCTGTCTCCAGTGAATAGGAACCTAAAATATTAGATACATATTGATATTTTCTAAGCACCTCTGGATTTGTAATATATAGATCCGCTTCACAAAGATAACCGTTATTAATCTCTTTCGAAGCTAAGATCACTGAAGATATATTATTTTCTTTATCATACCGGTCATTATCTATAAAACGCACAAATGGATATTTTTCAAGAATTTCATTAAACCGTTCCTTTTTATATCCCCTTATTATTACAATATCTTTAATACCAACCTTCACCAGCGCATCAAGCAACGTATCTATAATTCGTTTGCCATTAACCGTTACCATGGGCTTCGGTCTGTCAGCGGTAGCAGGCATCATTCTTGCTCCAAACCCCGCTGCCATAATAACCGCCTTTTTAACTCTATAGGGTTCAAGTGCTTCTATACCTTTTGAAGTTATAGAAAGCATCTGTTTTCCCTCAATATACCCAGAAATTTTGGCTTCCTGCAAACTTTTAGATACAGTATTCCCCGAAATCTGAATCGCATCAGATATTTCTCTGATTCCATATTCCTTTTTTCCATTTTTCTCAATGAAACATAAAACTTCAAACAAATATCTGTTCACTATCTCACCTTTTCTCTTTCTATCTATTTGTATATTCTGTATATGATTTATCTGTATCAAAGAAAACGTTTCCATGTAGCGAAGTACCTATAACAAATTTCATATAATCACCATATGTCCGCGATAAAATAGCATGATAATTAACTGGTACTGGTATTTTTAAGAATTCAAAATCCATCATTTCACATTTATCAAAATCATCTTTATATCTGTAAAACTTTGTATTCAATGGAGATAATGATAAGGGACCTTTTTTTTCACAGATTATCGAATCATAGCTTACTGCCGCCTCTTCCATTTTTTTATAATAATACAGAGAACTCTTGCTTTTTAGTTTATAAAGTGGATAATATAATGTCTTTATCAACTGTTTTATTTTGCTATCTGATGATGCAAAATCACTCCAGACCAGGCTGGTTTTATAAGCTTTTTCCTTCAACATGGCAACTTTTTTCCGAAGTGCTTTTTCTTCTTCTGCATCATCCGGGATATTATCAAATGGAAATATATCTACAAATATACCTTGATTAAACTTTATATTTTTCCTGGTATCATTTGCCAATATAGCTGCCGTATCAGTTCTTCTGATCTGAACATGTCCGCGCAAAGAACCTGGATCTGTATATTCGGTCTGAAAAAAATACGGATATTTAAATTCTTTCATTCCAACCTCACACAGTTTATTATAATTTTCACGGTCCATTTCAAAATCAATATCATCATCCCATGGGATAAATCCTTTGTGCCGGACAGCTCCAAGGGTTGTTCCGCCATCACTAAAAATCTTTATATTATATTTTTCACAGACTTCTATGATTTTCGCAGTAATATCTAATTCAACCGCCCAGACCTCTTTCATCTTTGATGCTACCGTATATCCACATCTGACTTCCTCATCTAAAAATCCATCTGGCAACTCTATATTTAAATCAACCATTTTAGTATTTATTCCTCCACTCTTCCGGGCATAAAATATGCTATAGAAATATCTTCAAGTATTATTTCCTTCTTCTTATGATTTTCAAAGCATCATAAATAACATTATCTTTTAACACAATTAACATAATTCCATATAATGCCATGCCAAATATGACCTGACATGCAGAAATGCTTATACTTCCCTGATAGTTTCCACCTATAAACAATACTGCCCAAAACATCACAAAACCAGCAATCAGTTTCTTCCAAAGAACATTCAAAATTTTTTTCCAATTTATAAATCCCTTGCTCATGTGAACATAAATAGCACTGATGACACACTCTGCCACAACGCTTGCAAGCGTAGCACCATTTGCACCATATTTATAAATCAATGCCAGATTCAGCAAAAAATTGGTTACTGCTCCCGCAATAATTCCTTTGGAGCTTCTAGCACGCTGACCTGAAGGGGTTAAATATTGCGACCCCATAATATTGCTAATACAGATCACCAACGGTAATGGACTCATTAAATACAGAAGCGTAACTACCGGTTCATAACCATTTCCAAAAAACCATGGAACAAAATTCCTTGCAGCTCCCCAAATTCCAAACATAATTGGAACCGCAAGCGCAAAAATAAATTCGAAGCTTTTATTAATTTTATCCTTAATTTCTTCTGTCCGACCTTCGGCAAAAAGATACGATTGTCTGGAAACCATTACCGTATTCAAAGAAAAAAGCAGACTTTCTATCATACGGATAATTTTTGTCGCCTGCTCATAATAACCGTTTAATTCTTCAGACTTAGTAATTGCGCCAATCATTGTTTTATCTAACACAGTATAAACAGATGTTGCAACTGTAGGTATGAAGTATGCGAACGTCTGCTTTAAATGGATTTTGAATGGATGAAGCGTTTTAAACTCTACTTTCGTTAATAATTTAGGAAGATAAGTCCACATAGAAATATTACCGATCAATCCTGTGGCAGCCATAATGCCTACATACAGGAATATGTCGGTTTCTTTTTTTACAAAAAGAAACAGTAATATAATTCCTGTGATTTTGACCAAAGTATTTCGAATAACAATATATTTAAATTTTTCAAATCCTCCAAAATACCAGGATATATCAAACGCAACCGCCAAAACTGATAAAGTCAGTACACTATAAATTGCTGTATACTGTGTTGAAATAAAAATCCATGCTATCCAAACTATTAATGATACTGCTGTAGTCGTAAGTGAAAGAATTTCAATTTCCCAAAACAATTTAGAAGATGTTTCCGGATCATCACGATGCATTGCTATTTCTCGCTGTCCATAAGAAGCTGTTCCTAAAGCTGCAAATAGTGTAAAATACGTCACTATTGAATTTGTGTAACTATAAATTCCAACTCCGCTAGAACCTAACACTCTGGAAATATATGGTGCAGTGATCAATGGAGTGATTAAAGAGAGCACTTGATATATCGTATTATATATATAATTTTTTTTTATGCTGGTTTGCATCATTTTCTTATGACTTGCCATATGTTATGATTCCTTCATAAATTTCAATTTCTAAAAAATTAAAGTTTAGCTTTCAATCTGTGTTTTATAAAAACTAATCTCTAAATATTCTCAGTGTTATCAAAGTTTTATCTTGATCCGTCTTTGTTTTGTAACCACTCTATTTGGCATCCCTTCTCTTTTCTCATCCGTAATCTTATTGGATAACAATAATTTTATTCCTAAAATTAATAATGGATTCAATGCTGTATTAAACATAATATTATTAATTACTGAAAAAACACATATAGCAAAACACCAACTAATTAATTTAATATTGTTCGTTTTCATAGCATAATGAGAAAGATAAGTATACAAAAACATTATTATTGCAAATAAAATCAATCCATATCCTATGAGCATATAAACATATCCACAATCTATATAAAAATAATGATTAACAAAATTTTGATCTATATATTCTTGGTTAGACTTTATTCTCTGTCCTAACAAATTTACTCCATATTGCTCAAAACCTTGCAGATTAAATTTCAACCTGTAATTAACCATTACATTGAACGCAGATATAATTGCAGAACTCTTATATTTTAAAGATGCTAAAATTACTGATGCTGCCGCAAGCGGATACATAAACGTAGCAATACAGGTCATAAATTTATGCTGCTTATTAACGTTTATGCTTGCTAATATCAAAACAAACAACATGAAAATAATATATACATAGAATTCCAAACGTACTGTACATACTTTATATACCAAGATATGTACAGGTAAACTTAAAATCAAGAACAATCGTTCCATCTTTTTAGACCGAATAAGCCAATAAATTGCAAACGTTTCCATTAAAATAATACATGGAACATTTGAATAATATGCAAATCCCAAACAATGTGCTTTCATATTTTCATGATAATAAATATCATCCGGTATGAACCCCAACAAAGCTGGTATAATAACTATGCATAAAAAGATAGCATTATTTATCACACTACTCTTCACAATTTTACGTACATCAATATGAAGAGATGTAACAATGGATATTCCATATAACGCAAAAGTAATATCATGCATGATAATTGCTGATATAAGTATTACAACTCCAAATAGAAAAGCACTCACAAAATCAAAGATTTTATATTTATCGATGCAGAAAGACCATAAAAATATCACAGCTGATAAGTACTGTACCACTTCACATATTTGAAATCTATTAGCTCCAAACAGATATGAATTTCCAATTACCACTGCTGATAATCCCATGAGAAAATATCCTACTAAATATAAAGTTTCTTTATTAATCTTTATTAATTTTTTCATATCATCCTACTCTGATTTACCTTTTTCCAATAACTCTGATTAAAAAAAATCGACTACTTAAGCATTCCAATCTTCTTAAACAAAATTGTAGTTGGTATAAAAAAACTATAGTTAGTTTTTCTGTTAATTTTAATAAATTCCATAATTTTGCCTTTAGGTCCGTTATACAACTCTTTATTCCGTTTTTTTAACCATTCGTCAAATCTTTTAATTTCATTTATAGCTTCTTTAGGAGACATATGTAGATAAATTACATATTGATTATAAATCGCATATTTAATTCTCAATATAACAATTTCTTTCACCTTGATATTCAAATCATCCTCATGTTTTTTATAAAATGAAACCAGTCGTTCAGTTACTTTTAGATGCTGATCTCGGCGTTTAATCATATTTTCCATATTCATACTCTGTGTCTGAGAACCAAGTAAATACTGATAAACAGGATAATCTAAACATACAAAAGAATTTATATGCAAAAGTGGAAATATACAATATTCCATATCTACATAAAAACAATTTTCATCAATAATTGCCCCCATTTTCTGGATTACTTCTCTACGAAATGTAAGCGAATGCATGTATAATACAACTTTGTCCAATTCCTCCAATCCATGAACTTCTTCATAACTAACCTCATTGTCCCAAGGATTCATCTGCCTTGTTTTTGTTCTGGTATTATATTCAATCTCATCATAAGGATTTAATACCATGTCTGTATCTGTTTTCTCTAAAAATGCTACAAGTCTATTTAAATTTTCACTATTTACCCAATCATCAGAATCTAAAATTTTATAATACTTTCCGCAAGCATATTTAATACTGGTATTAATTGTTGAACCATGTCCTCCATTTTTTTTATTTATCAATCGAATGGAATTTCCATATTTTTCTACATATTTCTGGACAATCTCTGCTGTATGATCTTTTGAGCCATCATTTACTACAATAATATCCAACTGTTCAAGTACATTGGAGCGAATTAATGAATCCAAACAATTTGCAATATCTTTTTCCGCATTATATGCAGCAATACTTAAAGATAATACTTTTTCCATGTTGTAACTCCTATATTTATTAATTATTTTTATCCGTCACATTTTTTATATTTAAAAGCAAAACAATTATTATATTTAAATTATTCTTCAATAATTTTAGCAAAATATAGTGATCCTTCTGCAATTTTTTTCTCACTACATCTAAGTACTTTGTGTTTTCCTGGAACATTCCATCTTTACGAATTTTTTTCAAGTATTCTACCTGTTCTCTCATGGATTTCCAGTGATTATAGCGCGACTGTGTAATTGCCCGCCCAGCCGTTTGCAATACTTTTATAGCAAACAATTCATCAAAGTTTGGAACTTCCCACTTTCCACTCTGTTTTTCGATTTCTTCAAAGATTTTTTTAAATGTAAAATAATAATTTCCATCAAACTTACCCGTCATTCCTGACCCACAACGATAATTATAGATAGTCTCATTTAGATATACAAAGGTTTTTGCATTACTAAAAAATTCAATTGACTGCAATGTGTCTTCTCCTGTGCTGATTCGTCCAAATTGCTGATATTTTTTCTCCACATCAATGCAGTCTCGTTTAATCATTTTTCCACACACACTCACAATACTGTGGTAGCAGAGAAATTCTTTTAAAACGTCTTTTCTCTCTACAATACACTCCTTATTACTAGTAAAAATATCTTTAAATGCAATTGTTTTATTTTTTCCATCATAAATATTGTGATTATAAATGACGATATCAGGATATTTATATTTTTTTACAATCTTCTTCAACTTTACAAGTGCTTCATCCTCAAGCAAATCATCTGAATCACAATTTATAACATAATCACCTTTCGCCTGCTTAAATCCAAAACGTCGTGTCCATAAAAGGCCATGATTTGTGTTGTGATATACCATTATTAAGTTTGGATGTCTTCTCTGATATTCATCACAAAGCGATCCGCTTCTATCTGTAGACCCATCATCCACCAAAATTATTTCATAGTTTTTTTCATCATCGATTTGATAAATTATCGATTCCAGGCAATCTTCAATATATTTTTCAACGTTATATACTGGTACAACAATACTAAACAACATAATTTCCCTCACAATTTATTAAGGAGAACCTTGATATCGTATGTCAGATTCAACCCTTTATTATAAAAATTTATATATCTCTTATTCAACAAACTTTTCTTAGCTTTGAATGATTTTTTGTATCCACATACTTGCTTTGCCAATGTCGCATATTCAGGTACCATTATATTTCCATAGCCTTTTAGAAGTTCTTGCATCTGTGCTTCAACATTGTATTCGTTCAAATATTGATTCACCTGTTTAAAATACGCAGGTAAACTTCTTCCCAAACCAACTGTATTTCCTCCATGCTGTCGGTAGCTCATATGCGGTTTCGTATCAACAAATACTTTTCCATTCAAGCAAAGACACACTTTAAGAATCCATGTATCATGCATTAGCATATACTGTGGCTCATACTGAATTACTGCATTCAATAATTCTCTATTAAAAACACCTGTACATCCTGCAAAATCAGATAGAATAAATCTGGTTATCAATGTTCTTTTATCATTCAATTCATGATTTGATAAGAAATTTAGGTTTCTATCAACCAATCGTTGCCCACAATAATATAATGCCGGAATTCCTCTATTTACTGATTTCAACGATTGCACTGCAATATATAATTTATCCGTATCCCAAACATCATCTTGATCAGAAAAAGCAATATAATCCCACTCGAATTTTGCAGATTTTTTCATCAAATCAAAATAACCTTTTTGAACATTTAAATGCTCTCCTGTATACCAATTCAACTTATTGTTTTTTGAATAGCACTCAAGAATTTCTTTTGTTTTATCGTTCGAACCATCATCCCTTACAAGAATATCGACTTGAATATTTTTCTGCCGTAAAATGCTATCTAGTTGCTCCTGTAAATACTTTTCTCCATTATATGTTGCCATTATTACTAATACTTTAGCTATCATCTCATCTTCCATACATTTCACCTACCAGCTTTTCCAGTTCCTCGTTGAACTTCTCGTTATTGCTGATCATGCCATGACCCATCCCAGCAACAATCTTGTCATAGTTTGTTATAATATCTCCTAGCGTTTCAATATCTTCTACATCAATAATCGTACCCATACGTTTTGACACATTACGCGCAAACTCCACTTGGTGATCATTGACATGCTCATTGAACTGATGCTGCCGTGGCACGACAATCGGCGTCTTTCCAATCTGCAGTGGCATAATAAAACTCGCTGGTCCTCCGTGGGTAATCACAATACGAGCATCTGCCACATTTTTGACCATCTGCTGATAAGGGAGTAATTTACTCCACTGGCAACATTGGGGCCTGTATGTACTAAATCCCGTTTGAATAATCACATCATCCTGAATTGTTCCATTTTTTTTCAATTCGTCTATTTTTTTGAGCAACCGATTAAATGGTTGTTCATGTGTTCCTACCGTCACAAAAATCATCGTTTTCGTCCCCTACCTAAAATATGCTGCCCAGGTTAATTGCTTTCGGATAAACCTTTTTCTGTTCTTCCCACTGCACAATAAACTTATCTACAATGGGATAAACCATCTTGCCGGTCATTGTCGGCTTATCAATACGATCAAACACCTCAATGTAAACCAGTTTTGCGCCCATCTTCTTTCCAAGATAAAAGAAAGGAACAGCCACAGCTGCGCCACACGAAATGATTAGATCTGGTTTTTCTTTATGAAGTACTTTCCATGCAATTTTCGTATTTTTAATAAGTGCTCTTAGACTACGATTGGTTGGATAATAGCAAGGATACATTTTTTCTCCTTCTAAGAGACTTCTCGCATCTTCTTTATCAAATGTTACCCAAAAATGCTCTTTATCTTTCCAAAAAGGTTTTAACATATAAAGATGGGTTAAATGACCACCTGATGAACCTACTAAACATACTTTCATGTTCTCTAGCTCCTTTATCTCCCAAAAATATTTATGTATACATCGGAATGAGAATTTTTTAGTATTACCTTTTTTCATAACTCTCTTCTCAGCATTTATATAAGAAATATATCTCTCATTTGCAGGCTTTTTAGATATATAAGTTCAACAAACCCGTATGTTATACGCATAAATATATTTTTAACTACTCTTCATTCTTATAACTTCGAATACACCCCACACCCAAAGGGCACAGTTCTTCGGCGACGCCTGCGTTGGGCCGCCTGGCGGTATTCAACCGGAAAGGAGGCGTCATTGGCGCTTCCTCTCTTGCTGATCACTCAGCATTTATATATAAGAGGCATTTCTGCCGCTTATTAACTTGGTTTGTTGTTTTTCCGGAAGCTTTCCTGACATTTACGGCCCAGGTTTCGGGCGCCGTTCAGGAAGCGGTTGACCTGATGGCCGTTCTGGCAGATGAACATGCTGCCCTGTTTTTTTCCGGTGGCTCCGCAGATGGAACATTGCTTTTCTGTTCCGTCGGCGCGCAGCTCAAGTACCAGGATTCCTTCTGCCCAGGCTTTGTATTTCAGATAATTCCGGATGCGGATACTTAAGTGAAGGGGCGAATAGTTGCCACTCCTGTACATGGATATCCTGGAAAAATCTTCATCATACTCCGGCAGTACCAGTATCCCGGTGTGTTTTTCTTTGCAGAAATCTATGATCTCCTTACTGACCTGATGTGCATAATGTTCATTCAGGTGCTTGAGATGCATGTAATATTTCCTGTTTGGCTGACTGACGTTGTCTTTATCGGTAAATGCCCTGGATGCTTCTACTTTTTTCATCAAAGCTTTGCAATGATGTCGGTATGCATTTCCACCTCTGCAGTTTTTTACAGCCAACTGCCTGGATTCTTCATCCAGAACTGTGCATACTGCAAAGCTGTCCGTATTGGTAAAGCGGACGCTGCATACTCTGGCGCCTTCCTGCATTCGTTCCTTTGCTGTCCGGGCATCGGAGTTTTCCTGCTTGACAGGTACATGGAACATGAGCCATTTTTCCTCATGGACCAGTGTCGGTGAAAGGATCGCTGCTTCCTTGGGGAAGGGGCGTCCTGTAAGTCCGCAGAGTACCCAAATCCATTTCTTTCCGTTCCAGAGCTTCAGCACTACGGAGGTGTCTGTCAGGTCTCTGTACATTCCCTTGAAAAAGGTAATGTTGGCATCGATCTTTTCGGGGAAGCTTTCTGCGCTTGCTGCGGTCTTTACTGCCATTGCAGCTTTGTTCATGGCAGATCTCCGAAAGTAAACGGGGAGCTTTCCGCCTGGCGGGATGTACTTTGGTTCTCTTCCGTCTCTTCCGGGAACAGTGAGTTTTTCCAGATGTCCCTGAATGGTTAGCAGATTTTCGGTCCAGAGCTCTTCGCTTTCTTTCAGGAGCTCATAGTAAAAGGCTACGGCTTCCCGATACAGGGCTTCGGTTGTTTCGATCATCTGCTTTTCCGGACAAAAGAGCCGCATTTTCCATGTTTTGATACTGTATCCTGTTTTCATGGCATCTCTTTCTGCTGTCAGGTATCGCTTAATATCTTCATTAGCGAAAAAGAGCTTGAAACACTGTTAAATGCTGCTTTTTTCGGCACAGTTGACCACGATTTTGACCACTAATAATTGGAAAGAAAAAGGAAAAAAGCTTGAAAAGTATTGATTTTATGCGGATTTACGCAAGAAAAAAGTGACCACTTTTTGTGACCACTAATGTTAGATTTCGATGATTATCAGACTGTTTATTCACTTTTTGATAGAAAACGACTGCATATGATGCTTAAAAAACGACATTATTAGCATGCTTCATGTCTTTGGCACGCCTTGACAAAGGAAAATATCAATGGTATCCTTACATATGGCTGTAAAATATATCTTTTTTGGTCTGTGACTAATGAAGATAATAAGCGACACAAATCCCATAATCCATGAGCTGTCCAAGGATGTTTCCTCTTGTACCAGCTCTTTTTTTATGCCTAATCGACATTTCCATTTCCAAATGCTATACTATACCCGCAGGCCGCGCAATCTGGCTTTCGGCCTGCTAAATTTCAGAAAAGGATTTTTTCTATGCAGAGAATTATTACCTATACGATCTCAACCGGGGAGTCCGGGGAAAATGTTCTTGGGTTTCTTCGGAAGAAGGGTTTTTCCAAACATATATTGACTACTATGAAGCGGGCGGAGCAGGCGATCCTGTTGAATGGGGAGCCGGCTTTTGGCAGAACGGTCCTGAGGGAGGGGGATGTTCTCCGGATTCTTGTTCCGGAGGAGGCCGGGGACGGATCGGAGCCTTCCATTATTCCGGTGCCGCTGCCTCTGGATATCCTGTATGAGGATGAGGATATCCTTGTGCTGAACAAGCCTGCTGATATGCCTGTGCATCCCTCTGCAGGGAACTACGAGAATACGCTTGCCAACGGTGTTGCCTGGTATTATAAGCAGCAGAGGAGGACTTTTGTCTACCGCTGCATCAACCGGCTGGACAGGGATACCACCGGGGTGCTGGTGCTTGCCAAGAACCCTCTGAGCGGGGCTCTTCTCTCTGCCCAGATGAAGCAGCGCCAGATCCGACGTACGTATCTTGCACTTACTGACGGGATCCCGCCGGAAAGGGGGACGATCTCCGCTCCTGTTGCGAGAATGGATGCTTCTGTGATCACAAGGGAGGTTAATTTTGAGCGTGGGGAGGCTGCCGTGACTCATTATGAGCGTCTTGCAGTCAGCAATGGATATGCTCTTGTGGAGCTGCATCTGGATACGGGGCGGACTCATCAGATCCGGGTGCATATGAAGTATATCGGCTGTCCGCTGCCGGGGGATTTTCTGTATCATCCGGTTTTTGACCGGATCGGACGCCAGGCCCTGCATTCCTTCCAGCTGGAATTTGCACACCCCATCACCGGGGAGCCTATGTGCTTCCTGGCACCTGTGCCTGAGGATTTCCGCAGAGCATTTGCGCAGTAAAAAAATCAGCTGTCCGGTAGGTGTTTCCTGCACCGGCAGCTGATTTTTTTGTTGTTTTTATTTATTTTTTTTGTAGATCACAAGGAGTCCCTTGAGCAGAAGGTCCTCATCCAGAATGATTTCTTTCTTACAGTGAGAAATGATCTTTTTTGCAAGACCGCCTGTTGCGATCACGGTTGTTTTCTCACCAAGCTCTTCTTCCACCCGGTCTATGATCCCGTCGATGGCTGCTGCGTTGCTGTAGAGCACGCCGCTTTTCATGCATTCGATGGTATTGCGCCCGATCACATGCTTCGGGGCATCGATGCTGATCCCGCTGAGCTGGGATGCTCTGGCTGTCAGTGCATCCAGGGATATTCCGATGCCAGGAAGGATCATTCCGCCAATGTATTGCTTTTTGCTGTTGACAACCGAAACTGTAGTGGCGGTTCCCATATCGATCACAATAAACGGAACCGGATATTCATTTAATCCAGCCACAGCGTCTGCCACAAGATCCGCGCCCAGCTGTCCGGGGTTGTCCATCATGATGTTCAGACCTGTTTTTACTCCTGGTCCCAGGACCATGACTTCTTTTTTGAGGATCTTTTCTGCTGCCAGCTTGGCAATGTTGGTGATCTGCGGGACTACAGATGAAATGATACAGCCTTCTATGTCTGCCTTTTTGATGTGGTAGATTTCCAGTAAGGTTTTCAGGTCTACGGCATATTCCAGTTCTGTTTTTGTTCTTACGGTAGCAAGTCTCTCGATGAAGTATGTTTTTTGATCATCGATGCAGCCCACGACTATGTTGGTATTTCCAATATCAATTGCTAATATCATAATTTTATTTTCCCTGTCTTTATGCTTTTGTCTTCTCACGGCTGATCTGTGCGGATGGGATCAGATGTGCCTTGGAAAGTGCAGCTCCCACTGCTCCTGTGATCACTGTGGAGGAAATCATTTCGCATACTGCGTTGATCCCTACCATGAGACAGCAGCCGATGATGATGTTATGACCGCCCATCAGATTTTTTACATAATCGGTATTTCCGAACAGTCCTACAAGTGCTGTCATGAAGAACAGTGTATTCAGGAATGCGGAAAAGAATCCGGTTACTGCACATGCCACATAGGTATTGCTGACCTTTCGCATGCCTTTAAAAATATATCCGAGGCAGATACCGTCCAGAAGACGTGGGATGAAGCGCTGGATAAAGGCAAATACCGGATTGATACCGAAAAGCACAACTCCCATTGCACTGGAGCCGCCTACTCCTATGCACTGGAGAAAGCTGGTCAGGCCGAAGATCGCACCTGCCACGGCTCCTCCTACGGGTCCAAGGACGACTGCACTGATGGCTACCGGGATCACATTAAAGGAAATGGCCAGTGGCCCGATGTTCAGATATCCCAGTGGTGTGTAGGCCATCAGCAGAAGGATTGCTGCCATCAGGCCCAGTAATGTAAGCTGCGCTGTTGTAAATCTGTTGTTTTTCATTTCTTCTCCTCCTTGTTACCGTTCCGCTCTGTGAATATTTCCGGAAATACAGCATTTCCCGGCGTTTTCTGCGGATACAATACGGTGATGGAAAGCGGTGATCTTTTTGTTCCGCTTTTCGTTGTTAAAACCGGCTCTCTGACCGGCTCTGTAGCTATGCTTCTGCCTTTGTGGTAAGCAGAAGGATCTTATCCAGGATCTTTAACGCTGCATCCTCCTTGCTCATAAGCGGGAGTGACACTTCTTCGTTCTGTGTGATAAGAGTCAGGACATTGGTATCTCCCTGGAATCCGGCGCCTTCTACCTTCAGGTTGTTGGCTGCCACCATATCCAGGTTTTTCTTCTCTAGCTTGGCTCTGGAATTACGGAGCATGTCTCTGGTCTCCATGGAAAATCCGCAGAGGAACTGGCCCTGCTTTTTGTGCTGGCCCAGATATTTCAGAATGTCGTCTGTCCTCTCGAGCTCTATGGAAGCCTGATCGTCTTTTTTCTTAACCTTGTCTTCGCTGACCTGCTTCGGACGGTAGTCTGCCACTGCGGCAGCCTTGATGATGATATCCTGTTCATCACTTAAACCGGTGACTGCCTCGAACATATCTCTGGCAGATGTCACAGGTACGACCTTCACAAAAAGGGGCGGCTCAATGGCAGTAGGTCCGCTTACCAGCGTAACCTCCGCTCCTCTGAGCATGGCCATTTTTGCAATGGCGTATCCCATCTTTCCGGATGAATGGTTGGTGAGACAGCGGACCGGGTCGATGGCCTCCTGGGTAGGTCCTGCCGTTACCAGGAGCTTTTTGCCGGCAAGGTCTTTCTGGAAGGCGGCTTCCTTCAGGATATATTCCAGAAGGGTTTCCGGCTCCGGCATTTTTCCGGCTCCGGTGTCCCCACATGCCAGGTAGCCACTGGCCGGTGTGATCACCTCATATCCGTAGGTTTGCAGCTTCCGGATATTGTCCTGTACCACAGGATTCTCATACATGGCGGTATTCATGGCCGGTGCAAGGATCTTCTGACACCTGCAGGCCATTACCGTAGTGGTGAGCATATCGTCCGCAAGGCCGTTGGCCAGCTTTCCGATCACGTTTGCACTGGCCGGTGCGATCATCACAACATCTGCCTTCTTGGCAATGGATACGTGCTCTACCTGAAACTGAAAGTTCCGGTCAAAGGTATCCACCAGGCATTTATTCCCGGTCAGTGTTTCAAATGTAATCGGATTGATAAAGTTCGTTGCATTCTCTGTCATCAGTACATGGACATCTGCATGAAGCTTATGTAATGCACTTGCCAGATATGCGATCTTGTATGCAGCAATACTTCCTGTGATGCCAAGAAGCACTGTTTTCCCTTTCAGCATCCTTCTCCCTCCTGTCAGTCAACCATACGGATACTCTCGATCACCGGCTGCTGATCCTTTGCAATGGTTCCGTTGCCGTCTGTCGGCTTGGCATCCTTGCAGATCTGATCTACAATGTCCATCCCAGAGGTCACGTGTCCGAATGCAGCATAGTCGCCGTCCAGATGTGTGGAATCGGACTGTACGATAAAGAACTGAGAGCTTGCGCTGTCCGGATCTGTGCTGCGGGCCATGGAAATGGTTCCTCTTACATGAGAAATATCGTTCTTCACTCCATTGCTGGAAAATTCGCCCTTGATGGTATCCTCTGCTCCGCCGGTTCCGTCTCCGTTTGGATCTCCGCCCTGGATCATAAATCCGTCAATGATCCGGTGGAAGGTCAGACCGTCATAAAAGTTGTCCTGTACCAGCTTTACAAAATTTGTGACTGTGATGGGTGCGGTGTCTGCATCCAACTCTACATCGATCTCGCCATAATCCTTTACGGTGATGGCAGCATGATGGGTTCCTATCAGCTGCTGGCTGGTATCGATCACAGTTGTTCCTGCCATTTGTGCATCCTCGGAACCATCGGAAAATTCTCCGTCTGCGCTGTCTGTATCCTCTGTACTGTCTGCAGAAGCTTCGGTTTCATGTGAAGTGTCCTCTGCATCACCGGAAGCCTCCTGATCATCGGCGCTTTCTTCATGGTCTGAAAAGCCTGCCGCCTCAGCCTCCTCCTCGGATACTGCATTGGCTGCTGTCTCTTCATCTACGCCTGTCTGTCCTTCTGAGGTTTCTTCCTCCAGAGATTCTTCCTTCTGGTCTGCTTTGTCAGAAGTACTGTCTGTGCTTCCGCATCCGGAAAGCATTCCTGCGGTAAGAGCTGTCGCAAATAATACGGCTAAAACCTTACGTTTCATATTTATAAGTCCTCCTTATCAGATCCCGAAAACGCCTGTTCCGGCATTTTCAGGTGAGCTTTTCACTCTTCCCCTGTAAGCTTTTCTCAGTTTAACATCATCTTTTCATAAAGTCAACTTTGCACGGAACCAGGTGCAGGATTCCCTTTGTTTTGCCTTGTATCTCTTCCGGTTCTCTGCTAAAATCATGTATGGAGCTTATTATGGACTCCGTACATATAAGAAAGTGAGGAATCAACATGGAAAAGATCACAAGTTTTACCATTGACCATATCAAGCTTCAGCCTGGCGTATACGTTTCACGTAAGGATCCGGTTGGAGATCAGGTGATCACTACCTTCGATATCCGTATGACTTCTCCCAATGAGGAGCCTGTTATGAACACAGCCGAGCTTCACACCATGGAGCATCTGGCAGCTACCTTCCTGCGGAACCATAAGGAGTTTGGCCCGAAGGTCATTTACTGGGGTCCTATGGGCTGCCGTACCGGAAATTATCTTCTTCTTAACGGGGATTATGAATCCAGAGATATCGTTCCGCTGATGATCGAGATGTTTGAATTTATCCGCGATTTTGAGGGTGAGATCCCGGGAGCTTCTCCCAAGGACTGCGGAAATTATCTGGATATGAACCTTGGCATGGCAAAATATCTGGCAAAGAAATTCCTGAACGAGGTTCTCTACGATATCAAACCGGACCGTCTTGTTTATCCAGAATGATCTGCGGGTACGATCCGCTGGTATGATCCTTGTGTTCTGAACGGACTATATGCCGAAACAAAAAAACAGGCTGCCTGTATCGATGTATTTCATCGGATACAGCTGCCTGTTTTTTATTATATCAAGGAGATATCTGCAATTGAAGCAGGATCAGGATTTCCCTGATCTGGTCAAAGCCTGTAGTCTGTGCTCTACTGTGCTGCTTCTGCGGTAGTATCTTCTGCGGTAGTATCTGCCGCCACTGCTCCTACCGGCGGTGTTGTGCTGACATAGTCACCGGATGCGTAGCAGGTCTGTCCATTATAATCCACACGGATCCATCCATTGTCACAGACACCGGTACACTTCAGGGATTCTCCGGAAAGGACACCTGCCACAAACTCTGCCTCTGCATTGGCGTCAGAACGTAAATTCACACCCTCCACTGCATAGTAGGTGGCATCCTGAGCCTGTACGTTGATGCCGCTTGGGGTCTGCTCCGTAGCTGCTGTCTGTGCTGAGGGATCTGCTGCCCCGGCTGTGGTGGAATCTGCCGCTGCTGCTCCGTCTGCTGTGGAATCTGCTGCTGCCTCCGGTGTAGGTGTTGCAGTTGCCTTCGGCTTCTCTGTGGGCTCCGGCGTCGGTGTGGAATCTACTACTGTTACCACTGCATCGGTTCCTTCCTCATATCCACAGCCCTGTGCAAGGAAAGCCGCGCCTATTATCAAAGCCATAATACATTTTTTCTTCATTTTATCTGATTCCTCCTTATACGCCGGTAAAAAATTCTCTGCGTCCAATATACACGATTCTGCAATATTATGCAAGTCCTGGCCGGTTCTTTCACATATTTACCGGCTCAAAAAGCACCCGGACAGTTCCGCCGCAGATCATCCCCAGATCTCCTGCCCCCTGTCCCAGCTCGTAAACCTTTGTTTCCGTATTTCGGATATTTACTGCGTGTTTTCCGGCTTCAAACTCCACTTTCCCGCCGCCGATGCTTCCTGCCGTGCTTCCGTCCCGGAATACGAACATCTTGCTCCCGGTTCCTCTTGGTGAGGAGCCCTTCTTCTCGATGATCGTAACCATGGTTCCCGGTGTCCTGCGGCGTACTGCTGCCTCCACCTCCTCATCACAGTAGGTGCGGAAATGCCGGTTCTTTTCCTGCACGATCTCTGCCATGATGCTCACGGCGATCTCCGCCGGCATCTGTCCTCCGATGGGAAGTCCGATGGGGGCATGGATCTGATCCAGCTGTTCCTCCGTAAAGCCCTCTTTCAGGAGCTTTTCCCTGGTGATCCGCACCTTTGTCCTGCTTCCGATCATTCCGAAATATGCAAAGGGTCTCTTAAGGATCGCTCTTGCACAGGCGGAATCTCCCAGATGGCCTCGTGTCACCACTACATAGTAGGCATTTTCATAGGGAGGGATCCTGTCGGACAGGGTATCAAACTCTCCAAAGATCCTCTCATCTGCCATGGGAAATCTTTCATCCGTCACAAATTCCTCCCGATCATCCATGACTGTTACATGAAAGCCCAGCATCCTGCCGATCTCTGCTACCGGAAGAGAAACATGGCCGCCACCCAGTATGATCAGCCTGGGATTCTTCTCGTAGGTTTCCACAAATATCTCCCGGTCTCCGTTTTTCACAACGCCGGTTTCCACAGCTGCTTCCACGGAAGCTTTCAGGAATTCTTCTGCTTCTTTATTTCTTTCTGCTCTCTTCGGATAAAAAAAGCTGCTTTCTTCCAAAAGATATTTCAGCCCGGCATCCTCTCCGTTCAGGAGGATTCCTGTTTTTACACGCCCTCTTTTTTCTACCACATCATATATTGTCTGATACATTCTCTGTGTCCTTTCTGTCCGTCTTTCGCTGTTTATTCCGCGGCAAGCTCCTTTACCGCCCCGGCAGCAGTGTCCACCTCTTCTTCCGTATTAAAATAAGAAAAGCTAAAGCGGACAGCTCCTGTTTTTTCGGTTCCCAGTGCTTTGTGCATCAGCGGTGCACAGTGGCCGCCGGCTCTTACACTGATCCCGTACTCTTCATCAAGGATCATGGCCACCTCTGCCGAATCCATCTCTGCAATATTCAGAGTCACCACAGGGGAGCGTTCTTCCCTGGAAAAATCTCCGTACAGGGTAACTCCCGGAATTTCCTTTACCTGGTCATAAAAACGCCACATCAGCTGCTGCTCTCTTTTTCGGATCTGTTCTGTTCCAATTTCGGTAATCCAGCTGATGGCTGCGCCAAGACCTGCGATCCCGTGGCTGTTCAGGGTGCCTGCCTCCAGTGTCTCCGGCATATCCTGCGGATGCTCTCTCTGAAAGGTGAGGACGCCGCTTCCGCCTACCTTCAGAGGCTCCACAGATACCCCCGGCCGAACGCAGATGGCGCCTGTGCCCTGGGGTCCCATAAGGCCCTTATGTCCGGAAAAGCAAAGAATATCTATATGATCTTTTTTCATGGAAATCGGAAATACTCCTGCTGTCTGGGCAGCATCCACAATAAAAAGCTTCTGGTGCTTCTGTGCGATCGCACCGATGGCATGGATATCATTGAGATTTCCTGTCAGATTGGAAGCGTGGGTACAGACGATCACCTTCGTCTCCGGACGGATGGCTGCTTCAAGCTCCGTAAGGGAGATCCGTCCCTTGCGGTCTGCCGGCAGGATCGTAAGCTTCATGCCTTTTTTTTCCAGGCGGTACAGCGGACGGAGCACACTGTTGTGATCCATCTCCGTACAGATCGCATGGATAGTTCCCTCCTCTGGATGAAGTGTTCCCTGCAGGGCGATATTGAGCGCTTCCGTGTCATTGGATGTAAAGGCCACACATTCCGGTCCCCATACGTCAAACATCTCCGCGATCTGGCATCTTGTATTGAAAATAAGCCTTGAGGCTGCCATTGCTTCGCTGCTGCTGCCCCTTCCGCTGTTTCCTGCATGCTGCATGGCTTCCACCACAGCACGTAGCACACAGTCCGGCTTATGAAAGCTTGTAGCCGCGTTATCCAGATAAATCATTTCATCCTCCTTGTGATTTTTATCAAATACCTTTATAATAAACTCTGGCTTTATTTTATACTATCCGAGGAGGTTTTCCAATGAAAAAAACATCTTTTTTCAACAGTCTGCCATTTAAGCTGCTGGTCGCTGTGATCCTGGGGATCATAGCCGGGCTTATCCTGAACCGGTACAGCACCAACGGAATCTCTATGGCAGTTCTTAATATCACAGTTACTATCAAGTACATTCTGGGCCAGCTCATTACCTTCTGCGTGCCGCTGATCGTGCTGGGATTTATCGCTCCGTCCATTACCAGGCTTGGCAAAAATGCTTCGCTGATGCTGGGTGTTGCGGTTGTCCTCGCTTACGGCTCCTCTGTTGGCGCAGCGCTTTTTTCCACAGCCTCTGGCTTTCTCATCATTCCACATCTGTCCATCCATTCCTATGCTGCAGGACTGAAGCGGCTGCCGGAGGTGATCTTTGAGCTGGAGATCCCGCAGATCATGTCCGTTATGAGTGCTCTTGTTTTTGCAATGATGCTGGGACTTGCCGCCACCTGGACAAAGGCGAAGCTGATCACTGGGCTCCTGGATGAATTTCAGAAAATCGTTCTTTCTCTGGTGGCTCGGATCATCATCCCCATTCTTCCGTTATTTATCGGCACTACCTTCTGCGGCCTTGCCTACGAGGGAACCATTACCAGACAGCTGCCTGTTTTTCTGAAGATCATCGTACTGGTCCTGGCCGGACATTTTATCTGGATGGCGCTTCTTTACATCCTTGCAGGAATCTATTCCGGAGAAAATCCTCTGGAGGTTGTCCGCCATTATGGTCCTGCCTATCTGACTGCCGTAGGGACCATGTCATCTGCAGCCACACTGGCCGTTGCACTGCAGTGTGCCTCCAAGGCAAAACCACTCCGTAAGGATCTGGTCAGCTTCGGGATCCCTCTGTTTGCAAACATCCATCTCTGTGGCTCCGTCCTGACAGAGGTTTTCTTCTGTATGGCGATTTCGAAGATCCTGTACGGCTCCGTTCCCACGCCGGGTACCATGGTTCTGTTCTGCCTTCTTCTGGGTATCTTTGCCATCGGAGCTCCCGGTGTTCCCGGAGGAACCGTCATGGCATCCCTTGGCATCATCACCGGAATACTGAAATTCGACAGCTCCGGCACTGCACTGATGCTTACCATCTTTGCACTGCAGGACAGCTTCGGTACCGCATGCAACGTGACCGGCGACGGTGCACTGACACTGATGCTTACCGGCTATGCAAAGCGCCATCATATTGAGGAGGATGATATAAGTAACTAAATATATTGCAAAAAGATATTAAATGTGTTTAAATATACTTATGGAGGTATATTATGGACACATCAAATATCACAAATTATAAACCAAAAGATTTTGCGGAATTATTAGGTGTTTCTGTAAAAACGCTTCAGAGATGGGACAGAGAGGGAATCTTAAAAGCAAACCGAACTCCAACAGACAGACGTTATTACACATATGACCAGTATCTTCAATTTAAAGGTATAAATATAGAACATGATAAACGAAAAGTTGTTATTTATGCAAGAGTATCTACCAAAAACCAAAGGGATGATCTTCAAGATCAGACAGCATTTCTGCGTCAGTTCTGTAATGCCAGAGGAATGATCGTAGACCAGTGCATTGAAGACTATGGAAGCGGACTTAATTATAACCGCAAGAAATGGAATGGATTACTGGACGAAGTCATGGAGCAGAAGGTCAAAACCATAGTGATCACGCATAAAGACAGATTTATCCGTTTTGGATACGACTGGTTTGAAAGATTCTGCATGAAATTCCACACAATGATACTGGTGGTGAACAATGAAGAACTGTCACCACAGGAAGAACTTGTACAGGATATTATTTCCATCCTTCATGTGTTTTCCTGTAGATTATATGGACTTCGTAAGTATAAAAAACAGATAGAAAAGGATGAGGAGATTGCTGAAGAGCTTCAAGACAGAGATCGATCCTACAGAAGAGCAGAAGATCAAAATACATAAGACAATCGGCACATGCAGATATATTTATAATTTCTACCTGTTTCATAATAAAGAACGTTATGATGCCGGTGAAAGATTTATGAGCGGCAAGTCGTTCAGTGTATGGCTGAACAATGAATACCTTCCAAGGCATCCGGAATATTTCTGGATCAGAGAAGTCAGTTCCAAATCGGTAAAGAATGCAATCGAAAATGCCTGTACCGCTTTTTCAAGATTTTTTCATCATCAGAGTAGTTTCCCGAGATATAAGAAAAAAGGAAGATCTGATGTAAAAATGTATTTTGTAAAGAATAATCCCAAAGACTGTCTCTGTGAACGTCACAGGATCAAGATCCCAACACTTGGCTGGATAAGGCTGAAAGAAAAAGGTTACATTCCGACCTCTAAGGATGGATATGTGATCCGAAGCGGGGCAGTTTCCATGAAAGCAGGCAGATATTATGTGTCTGCACTTGTCGATATACCTGCTCCGGAAGCAGATGGAAATTTCACTGATGGGATTGGAATTGATCTGGGGCTGAAAGACTTTGCAGTTGTATCAAATGGAACTGTATACAGAAATATCAATAAAACAGCACGGATTAGAAAACTTGAGAAACAATTAAGACGGGCACAGCGAAAGCTTTCCCGTAAATATGAGAACTTAAAGAAAGGGGAGACCACTCAAAGAGCAAATATATGCAAACAAAAGCTTAAAGTACAGAAACTTCATCATCGGATAGAAAATATCCGTACAGATCATATCAACAAGGTAATATCTGAGATAGTGAAAACCAAGCCGTCTCATATGACGATTGAGGATCTGAACATATCCGGGATGATGAAGAACCGGCATCTCTCAAAAGCAGTTGCGTCCCAGAAATTCTATGAATTCCGGACAAAATTGAAAACAAAATGTGCTGAATATGGAATCGAACTGAGAGTAGTTGACCGATGGTATCCATCTTCCAGGATCTGCCACTGCTGCAGCTGTATTAAAAAAGATCTGAAACTTTCAGACAGGATCTACAGATGCACATGTGGATATATTGAGGACAGAGATCTCAATGCAGCACGGAATCTGAGAGATGCAGAGACTTACGAAGTTGCATGATCCCGCAAACGTAAGTATGTACCGAAGGCTATTTCGGGAATTAACGACTGTGGAGTGTACTTAGGATCTGTGAGTAGAGATAACTCCGGTTACTCAAAAGCATACACAAAGAAACAGTAAGCGGTATTCGTGAGAATCCGCATTATCTCGATGTGAGTATGTTTAATCACATTTTGAGTGGCAGCAGCAGCTTGATGTGGAATTGTAAGTTCGGAGCTAAGTCAGGCGGATATTCCCGATCCGCTTCGTTGCTTGCTCATAACCGGATATCAACCAGATACCAACTGGATGTCAGAAATGCCGCAGGCTTCAAAATGGCTCTGCGGCATTTCTGTATATTTCTATTTGTTTCTGTCTGCTTCTGTAAGTTTCTATATACTTTTGTTGTTTCTATATGTTTCTCTGTTTACGGACGGATCACTTTTCCTGCTTTTGTGAGCTTTTCCGCTATGGTATACATATTTGTTACGGTTCCCACTGCCGGTTCCTTCAGTCCGTAGAAGTTCACGCAAGTTCCGCAGGTCAGGATCTCTGTTCCCTGCTCCTGTAAGGTCTTAAGGTCTTCGATACATGGTGAATCCTGTGCGGTAAGTCTGGCTCCGCCATTATAAAACAGCATAACTGACGGCGGTGTCTCCAGCTGTGTCAGTGCATACACAAATCCCTTGATCAGGATCCCGCCAAGCTCCGGATCTCCATCTCCCATCTTATCGGAAGTGATGGCAACGGTATAATCTCCCTGCGGAACAGCCGGTGTGCAGACGATCTCAGGCTCTGCCTGGCTTCTTGCAGCAGGATCAGATTTTACTGTCATATTGATCTCGTAACCACCTTCTGTTTTTCTGGATACGAAGCTGCATCCGGTACTTCCGGCAAGTCTGCTCAAATTGTTTACTGCTGTTTCATTGTCTACCAGGATCAAGATCTCGTCTCCCTGCTCAGCCTTGTCAAGGATCTTCTTGGTCATCACAACCGGGATCGGACACTGTTTCCCCATTGCATCTACTGTGTGCTTCATACGCACTCCTCCTGTATTCTGTGATTTTTTATAATTGCTGTTTTATTATTATTGCTGTTTTATCATTATTGCTTTTTCACTGTTTTCTTTTCTTTGATCTTTTATTTCTGCTCCAGCTCATGGGCCTGTTTGAAGATCTCACAGGCGCCTGTGTTTACACATCTTTCATGCGCGCAGTCCATAAAGGTCAGCTTCCTGCTGCTGTCCTCCTGCCGTGTATACTCACAGCAGACGGTTTCGCCCCCGTTCATGGTACGGCAGAAACCGGATATAAATTCCTCTTCGATCTCCATTCCTATCCCTCCGTCGAATTCTCAGTAATCTGGGCAGGTGTGATCTCCTCCAGCATTCCTGTTTCATTGTAGGCTTCAAACTGTTCCTCGATCTTTCCAAGGATATCTGCATACTGACAGAAGGCCTCCGCAAGCTCATCCCTATGTTCCGGAAGCTTCTTGTAACAGACACGGTGCTCCATGCTTGCCCAGAGATCCATGGTCATCGTCCTCAGCTGGATCTCCACCGGAAAATACTCCATGGTATCCAGATAATACACCGGAACTGCAATGATCACGTGAAAGCTGCGGTATCCGTTAGGCTTGGGATTCTGTATGTAATCCTTTTCCCTGATAAAGATCAGCTCACTCTGCCGCTTCAGCGCATTTACAAGATTGTATATATCATCAATAAAGTAGCAGATCACACGGATCCCGGCGATATCCCGGAGATGATCCTTGGCGTTCTGCACACTGTCCGAATGTCCCAGCTTCTCCAGCTTCTTTTCGATGCTCTTCTTGGATTTAATCCGTTCCTGGATATTGTGGATCGGAGATACGGAAGACTTCTGATACAGGCTTCCGTTGAGCACCTCAAGCTTGGCGCGCATGATCTGACATGCGTTCTGATATGGCTGGATACAATCGTAATACTGTTCGTTTGTCATGAAAACCCCTCTTTCGCGTTTGCTCAGCATATACTTGTATCTTACCGGACAAATGTGAGCAATCTGTAGTGATTTCCTAAGATTTTCCTGACCATTTTATTAAAAATCTATAAAGCCTCTGGCATCAGTCTGAAAGCTTATGGATAAAAAGGCCACTGCGGAGCTTCGGTTCAAACCAGGTGCTCTTTGGCGGCATAAGCTTACCCTCGTCTGCGATCGTCATCAGCTCCTCCATGGATGTAGGATACATGGCAAAGGCAGCTCCTCCTGTCTCATCTGCAGCTGCTGCCAGATCCTTCAGCCGGTGGTTTCCTCCCATAAAGCGGATCCTCTCATCGGTACGCGGGTCACTGATCCCCAGAACCGGACCCAGGACCTTATCCTGAAGAATAGATACATCCAGCTGACCTACGCTGTCTTTACCCGCATAGATATCCGGATATGCCTTCAGATGGAACCATTCTCCGTCTACATACAGCCCGAAGCAGTGTTTCTCCACCGGTTTACATGGAAATCCCGGCATTGCCATCAGCTCAAAATTAAACTTCATGCTTCCAATAAAGGCTTTGGGTTCCATACCCTTGATATCCTTTACGATCCTGTGATACGGAAGGATGGTCAGCTGGTCATACGGAAATACCACCGACAGGAAAAAGTTAAATTCTTCTTTTCCGGTGTAATCCGGATGCTCCGCTCTTCTCTTCTGTCCCACCTTTACTGCGGAGGCTGCTCTGTGGTGGCCATCTGCAATATAGATAGAGGAGATCCCGCCAAAAAGACTATGTATAGTCCGGATCTTTTCTTCCTCATCTACGACCCATACACGATGTGTGATCTCATCATCGGAAGTAAAATCATACA
This sequence comes from Blautia fusiformis, assembly GCF_020686995.1. Classification (NCBI taxonomy): domain Bacteria; kingdom Bacillati; phylum Bacillota; class Clostridia; order Lachnospirales; family Lachnospiraceae; genus Blautia; species Blautia fusiformis. The sequence continues at coordinate 27,358 of NZ_JAJEPT010000007.1, read as the reverse complement.
CAGGAGCATGTGCATTTTTCCATTCTTCCATAAGAGTAAGAAGCTCTGCCGGATATCTGCACGCCAGAAAAATAGGGCCTGTGTTGGCATCACAGACATCCACATGACGGATGCGGTCCTGCTCCTTATCCTCTCTTGTAAGCTCATGCTTTTTGATCACACCATTCATGTAATCATCAATGGAGCTGACACCTACGATCCCGGTCTGGGATCTTCCCTTACGGATCAGTTCATACAGATAATAGTTCGGTTTCTCATCCTGGATCAGGATCCCTTCTTTCTGGAAACGATCCAGATTTTCCCTTGCCTTCTGATAAACCTTCGGATCATAAAGATCGGTTTCCGGATCCAAATCCATCTCCGCACGGTCTATATGGAGAAAAGATTCCGGATTTTTTTCCCCGATCTTTCTCGCTTCCTCTCTGCTGACTACGTCATAGGGAAGTGCAGCCACCTTTTCTGCTTTTTCCGAAGCAGGTCTTACTGCCCGAAATGCCTGAAATAAAGCCATTATATTTTCCTCTCATTCCTGTCCGGCTATACGCCGGCCCTTCTTAAGATTTCTGCTTAGTTTGCAGAAAAATCATCCTGTCCATTCTAACACATATCAAAATTTCCCGCAAACCTTTATCCGGCCCGTCTTATGCCTTACGTTTGTTCAGCTCCGGCAGTACCGTCGCCAGCATGGTGAAAAAGCATGCACAGCCGCCTACAAGGTTGGAAACCGGTTCCGCCCAGAACACGCCGTCTGTTCCCAGGCCATTCACATGAGGCAGCAGGAGCGTCAGCGGTACTACGATTACTACCTTTCGGAGCAGAGAAAAAAAGGTGGCCTTTTTTGCCTTTCCAAGTGCTACGAACACGCTTTGCCCGGTAAACTGCAATGCCATAAAGCAGAAGCCGAAAAAGTAAATATGAAGGGCGGGAACTCCCTTTTCCAGAAGCCCGGGATCGCTGTTAAAGATCCGGATAAAAAATTCCGGAAGCAGCTTCAGGATTCCCCAGCCTACCAGGGTATAGATCACACAGACAGCTGTAATAAATTTAATTGCTTTTTTGACTCTGTCGTATGCTTTTTCTCCATAATTGAAGCTCATGACCGGAGAAGCACCTGTAGTAAGCCCATGGACCGGCATGGTGAAAACGTCACGGACAGAATTTAAAACTGTCATGACACCAACGTAGATATCACCACCCCAGGTCTGGAGTGTGGCATTGCATACCACCTGCACAAGACTGTTTGTAAATGCCATAAAAAAACCGGACATACCCAGGCTTACGATACTGCCCACTCTTTTCCAGGAGATCCTCATGGCGCTTTTTTTCAGGTTCAGGATCGCCTTTTTTCCTGTAAGGAAGCGTAAAACCCAGATGGCGGAACAGAACTGGGAAATGATAGTCGCCAAAGCCGCTCCCCGGACTCCCATGTGCATCCCAAAGATAAACAGGGGATCCAGAAGAATGTTCAGTACAGCACCGATCAGTATCGTGAGCATTCCTGTGTTTCCAAAGCCCTGGCTGTTGATAAACGGGTTCATTCCCAGAGTGATCATCACAAACAGGGTTCCCAGAAGATAGATCCTTATGTAGTCTGCCGCATAGGAAAAGGTTACATCACTGGCGCCAAAGGCATAGAGGATCGGTCTGTAAAAGATAAGGCCAATGGCTGTCAGGATCACTCCTGTGCCGATCAGCATCACAAAGGTGTTTCCCATGAGCATTTCTGCTTCTTCCCGGTTTCCTCTTCCCCGTTCCATGGAGCAAAGCGGTGCTCCTCCATTTCCAAAAAGATAGGTAAATGCGGTGATCAGGGTGATAATAGGAAAACACAGTCCCACTCCTGTCAGTGCAGTGGCTCCGATCTCAGGAATCCTTCCGATATAGATCCGGTCTACAATGTTGTAAAGGAGGTTTAGGATCTGTGCAATGATCATCGGCACAGCCACTTCCATAATGTTACGATAGACATTTCCTGTTGAAAAGTCTGTCTGATGTATCTGCATTTCTTTACACCTTCCTGCTATTTCTTATTTAATTAATATACTATATCCGGCGTCCAAAGTAAACTTTGCGTTGCTGTTCTCTTCATGAACTACTGTTCACTCCGTTCTCAGTAATACTTTGTTATCTGTGTATTTATTTCTTGCTATTTTTGTCTAAAAAAGTTATAATAAATCCATAAAAACGGTAATGATTCCACGTAAAACCGGTCAAGAAACCACATTACTGGAATCTATTCCGCATGGAGGTATTTTTATGGATAATAATTATAAGGGCATGGCTGTAGGTGTTTTTGAGCTGGATAACCTGGTTGCCTGTTTTGTCGCTCTTGATGCTGCTTCCAAAGCAGCCAATGTCAGGATCCAGAGTGTTGAACGTAACCGTCTGAAGAGTGGCGCCTGTGTCAAGATGCGTGGTTCTGTTTCTGACGTTAATGCAGCTATGGAGGTTGCGCTGGAGGCAGCCAAACCTCTTGGTAAGGTTGTTTCTCATACTGTGATCGCTTCTCCTTCTGAGGATACTGAGATCGCACTGAAGATGACGATCAATAAATAAAGGGGGCGACGGATTTATGAATTATGGTGCTTTTGGTTTAGTTGAGGTTGTTGGCAGCAGTAATGCGATCCTGGTGATCGACCAGATGCTGAAGACTTCTGATGTTTCTTTTCTTACCTGGCAGACGAAGTGTGGTGGTCATGCCACTGTTTTTCTGACTGGTGATGTATCTGCTGTTACGGCTGCCGTTGACAGTGTAAAAGGGAACCCGCCTTGTGAGATCGTAGCTTCAGCAGTGATCTCCAATCCTTCCGGTGAGACGGTTCGTCTGGCTGAGGAAGAAGCGGCTAAGAATCACTTTATGTAGGAAATATCTATATTATAATAACGAACGTACGCAGGGAACCGCCCTGGCGTAGCGGGAAGGGCTTCGTCGTCCACTGGCTTCTAAGGTGCTGCGGCTTCTGCTAAAACCATTCCAAAAAGTTCTGAACTCGCGTCAAGCCGCTCAGACAGCAGAACTTTTTGGAATAACGCAGAAACCACACCACCTAAGAATCAGCAGGACTCCTGCAGAACATCCCACTACGCCAGGGCGGTTCCCTGCTGGCTTTTGTATAAGTGAAAATTGTCTCAGACACGGTGATTTCACACATCAGCCGGTGCTTTCATCATCGATGCTCTGCTTCTACAAACTTCACACTTTCACTCTAGCCTATCTCCCCTTTCGCACGTCAGCAACTCTTTTCGCTATATTCTTTAAACTCACGCCTTCACTCTAGCCCTCCACTCCTTCGCACGTCAGCCGGCGAGGTAGCGTCTGGTTTGGGCTGGCTCTGCAGGAGGGGTGCGCTTCTTAGGCGGTGGGAATCTGCGTTGCTGGAAAAAATCCAGCTGTTTGAGCGACGCAGGAGCGAGTTCTGGATTTTTTTCAGCGGTTTTAGCAGATTTCCAGCGCCTTAGAAGCCAGCCCCCGACGAAGCCCAGCCCAAACCAGACGGTACCTCACCGGCGTCCGTCCGCAAAATCCACATCCACCATCTCCCGTCCATCCTCCACCTTCATCACAACCACATCCCCCCGATGTGCCACAACCACCCTCTTCCCTCCGACATCACCGGAAAGTTCCATCAGCTCCCCATAATACTTCTTCGAAAAGACACAGGGATTCCCGGTCTTCCCATCATGCTCCACACAGGCGATCCCTTTCCCATCTCTCAAAAACACATCCACCAGTCCAAAAACCGTCTCCCACCGCAACCACGGCTGATCTGCCACCGTAAACAAACAAGCATCCATCTCCCGGTTGACCCGCAGCCCGATCTTCAGTGAGGAAGATATCCCCTCATCCGGATGCAGATTATAAAGAAACCGCGCGCCAAGCTTCTCTGCTTCCTGCGCGATCTCCTCATACTGTGTGACAACTGTGATCTCACACCTGTGCCCCTGTTCCTCCAGTGCTGCTTTCACTTTTTTCAGTTCCAGGAGGATATGCCTGTACATCGGCATTCCGTCTATCCCGTACAGCAGCTTATTGCTTCCAAACCGCCGGCTGTTTCCTGCTGCCAGCATGATCAGTCCCAGCTTCATATCACCGCTCCACTTCCTTTCGATTCTAGTACAGCGAATATTAAGTAACCGCCATATTGACTTGCCTGATTTTTCATCTGCTGCGTTGTCGTCAATCGTCGTAGCCACCGCTACGCCTCATTCCTCCGCCTTGCAGATGAAGAAATCATCCTGCGTCAATATAGCAGAAACTTAATTTTCGCTGTACTAGCTGTTTACACTTCTCTGCAGGCTTCCGCAGATCATCATGATCCCAGACTCCTGACCTTGTGCCATAAGCTTCTCCACCACACAGGGATCCTCCAGAATATCTGCCTTGTTCAGATACGCAAGAAATCTTCGCCCGTCCACGCCTTTTTGCAATCCGTCTTCAGACCGGATGATCTTCCACACATCCATCCATGTCACAGGCTCATCTGTACGCTTTCCCAGAAATCCCGCCACATCATCCGGACGGTGTGCCGTATCACAGATCCTTCTGCCGATGCAGTCAAGACCGATCACTCCTACTACCACATCTGCAAAAGAAGGGATCACCGGCTCATGAACAGCCGGCACTTTAAGGGGTCGGCGCCTGGATCCGTCAGCTTCCACAAGAAGAAGATCACAAAAGCCGGGCAGCTTTTCCAGGATCTCCTTTTCGGGGCCGGAAATCTTTGGCTGCCCGGCCTTGTGATGAGCCGCGATGACGTATCCGTATTGTTCTATAAGCCGGCATGCTCCCGGAATGTCCTCTGCCTCCGCAAAAGGACGTTCCGGTTCCCATGCCATATGCGTGGTTGTGGTCACGATCACACGTTTTCCCTGTCCGGAAAATATTTCTGCCAGTCCAAGGATCAGACTGGTTTTTCCGCCGCCTCCTGTGAATGCCACAGTAAGCGCTTTTTCATTTTTCTTCATGACACACTCCATTTATCTTCTAACTTCTTTCAGGGACACTAGGCTCTGTATCGGTCACAGATTCTCATTCCTCACAGCTTTCTCTGTTCCCGGAAGCACTCCGCAGGAAAGCAGCACCTCCAGAACTCCCCCTGCGATACACCTCGCCTTGTCTGAGATCGTAAAACAGTTTTTCTTCTGTTCTGCCCTTGGGTCGATGTCCGCGATCTTCATTCCCTCAAAAACAGGGTAGCCGTCCCGGATCAGTCCCCGGATCACGCCGGAAATGGTAGCCTTCACCGGCGTATCACCTACCATGGCGATCACCTGGTCTTTTTCAACAAGATCTGCGATCTGACAGATGTTTTTCATGTTACCGGCTGCCGGTGAATGGATCACACGTTCCTTTCCGATCCCTGCGATCAGTCCCGGCACTCCGGTATTCGGCAGGGCACTGCCTTTTTTTATGATCCTTCCCAGGCTATGGCCCCGCATGGTCTCGATCACGTAATCCACATCCTCCCCTGCGGTAAAGCCTGGGCCAAGTCCCACAGTCAGTGGTGCCATATCCCTGCTTGTCCCAAGATTCTTTTTTGCAAGGATGGCATCGATCACTGCCTCCGGCTCCAGTTCGCGGATATGTTTTCCATGGGTATCTGTCAGAAGGGGGATCTCTCCCTGTGCCCAGCATTTCCTGCACTGGGTCCGGATATCGTTCTCCGTGATCCTCCTGCACACAACGCCTTCTACCTCTGCAGTTCCGTCATAAACAGCTTCACAAAAAGCCACATGACGGCGGATGGCACTTGGACGGTCACATTCCAGGATCAGGACCTGATAGCCACTCTGATGAAGCTTGTGGATCACTCCTGTGGCCAGATCTCCGCCGCCTCTCACAAGGATCATTTTATCCGTATATGCCGCTGTTTTCATCTTCATACACCTGCTGTCCGTTTCCCGGCATTCCTGCCGCAAGAGTATCATAAAGCTCCGCATAGGTTGCATCCTTATACGGGGATACATAAAAGAGTCCCGCGATCCCGGCCGTAATTGCCGAAAGGACAGACCAGGGAATAAAGGAAAGATCCAGGATAAAGGTATCCATCTTCTGTCCGTTCATCATCTCACGGCTTTTTGCAAATACTTCCTTTGTGCTCATATCCGGATATTCCGCAAGAAGATAAGGGATCATCTTATATTCGTAGGATTTTACCACTCCGGGAATAATAAAAAGCAGCGTCCACAATACAAGATACAGGTCCCGTAAAAACATGGTTTTTACGATATTACCGTAATTCCCGGAACGAAATACACTGAGGAGCTTTCCGGGCCCGGGTACAGAATAAAGGTTCTCAATGTAAAAATCTCTTCCGCCTACCTCCAAAACATTTCCCACAAAGAAATGAAAAAGAATTCCGATCAGAGCCACAGCTACCACGGCACTGGCACTCAGAAGTGCAAAAAGCACTGCCAGTGGGGAGCGAAATACATGGCTGACATAAGAAGTAACACCATTGATATCCGTACCCAAACGATACGTTGTAACACCGTAGTCCGGACTTACCACATTTCCGGCACTGCCAGTGGCCGCACCGCTTCCGCCGGTTGCCATCACAATAGCCAGCACCAGACTTACCAGCACTGCTGACCAGTAATTTTTTTTGAATGCCTGTTTTCCGCGCCATTTCAAGTCACTGCGTTTCCAGCTGATCTTCTGTTCATTCATAACTTAACCCTCCATATATGCTTCACGGACACAGAGCTCTCTTCGTCCCTTCTGCCACAGCGCAGGCTCCAGCTCTACCAGATAACCGCCGCCGTTTTTTACATGCCATTCATAAAAAGCCCTGGGTCTGTCCGCATATTCTTCCATAATGTTCATGATTGTACCGCCATGTATCACAAGAGCCGCTGTCTTTATGTTGTTACGGATACACTGTGTGACAGCCTTCTGAAATCCAGTAAGGCTCCGGCACTTAAACGCTTCTCGACTTTCTCCTCCCGGAAAAGGAAGCGTTCCATTGCTGTCGATCCACCTCTGATAATCCTGATTTCCGGAAAGCTCTTTATAATTTTTATTCTCAAACTCTCCAAAATCACACTCGGAAAGCTCTTCGATAATATGAAAGCTTTTTCCTGGAAAAAGGATCCCCGCAGTTTCCACACAGCGGCAGAGCGGACTTACATAAAGGGCCTCCGGCATGGGATAGGTCAGCTTTTCCAGAAATTCCTTTCCCTCCGTGCTCAGCGGTTCATCCGTTGTTCCGATATAACGCTGAAGCTTATTTCCGGGTGTCTGTCCGTGTCGTATCAGATATAATCTAATCATCCTTCAGCACCGTCCCGATCCCGCATACCACTCTTGTGACCCTGCTGCTTTTTGCAGCCAGTGCAGTGCACACCCGGCCAACAGCTTCTCGGTACTGCCGTTCAAAAGCATCCGCCGGAACGATCCCGTAGCCTACCTCCTCACTGACAAGGATCACATCCGGATCCTGCTGTGTCAGCTTTTCTGCCAGGCCGGTGAGATCTTCTCCTGCCTTCAGAGCTTTTCTTATGTATTCCTGAAATCCCAGAACACCCGCTGCCTTCAGAAGCTCCTCTTCTGTGATCTCTCCTCCGAATTTCCAGTCCACATCCGGGAACTGTGCTTTTGCATAGGCAGCTTTTCCCTGATATGCGCCTCCGATTATCATTTCCATATCTTTTTTACCTCATCCAAATCTTCATTACAGATTAAACGTGCCACCAAAAGCAAGCACCAGTGCCATCACAACCTCGCAGATGCAAAGGAAAAATCCGGAAAGATCACCTGTGGTCCCTCCAAAATATTTCAAAGCCATATAGTGATACCACCAGAATACCAGAAGTGCGCTGACAGCTGCCAGAACACCCAGGACCGGATCTACCCATATCATCAGCGCTGCAAGGATCACAAACATCGTGATAAGAACATTTCGCACTGCGATCTCTGACGCATTTCTGGAAAATTCTGCCACAGTCCCGTCTGTCCTTGCCTTGGGAAATGTGATCACACCGATCCCGGAAAGACATCTGGACATCATAAAGCCCAGGCTCATGATACAGATCCCGTTATAATTTCCAAGGAGCTGATCCCAGGCTCCCAGCCAGAGGATAAAATATACACAGGCTGTGATAATGGCAAATGCACCTGCATGGGAATCCTTCAGGATCTCCAGCCTCCTTGTGCGTTCCTGCCAGGAGCTTAATGCATCTGACGTGTCCAGAAGCCCATCTACATGAATGCCGCCGGTAACAAATACCGGGATCACAGTAAGGATCACAGCGAGAAAAAATGGCTCCAGAGCTGCATGCACTCCGAGGATCCCTCCTGCAAGCCAGGTCAGGATGCCGATGGCAGTACCCACAAAGGGGAAAAAGCACATCATATATTTTATGTTTTCCTTCTTCCAGTCCACCATGGGCATGGGGATCTTTGAAAACATGGCAAAGGCTGCCTTAAAACTGTTCCATAAACTTTTCATGCTTCCTTTCCTCCTTTATGCCATACAGGGATCCCGTATACGACTTCCACAACCTCTTCTGCCATCTCTGCCAGCTTCTGGTTGATCTGTCCCAGCTCTTTTTTGTACTGTTCTGATTCTTCCTCGTAGAGGATCCCGTCTGAAAAGATCTCGTTGGTGACGATCACCACATGCTTTGCCTGGGAAAGAAGATTTTTCACTCCTTCTGTGATCTTTTCTGCCACCTCCGGGTGGAAGCCGCCTTCCCGGAACATCTCATTTGCAACCAGATTGGACATGCACTCCAGAAGGACCACGCAGTCCTTCGGGATGAGCAGCTCATCCAGCTCTGTATATCTTTCAATTGTCTCGAAGCCTTTTCCTGCACGCATGTGCCGGTGTCTGCGGATGCGCCTGTGGCTTTCTTCGTCAAAAGCCTGCATGGTGGCGATATAGATCCTTCTGGCTTCGCCAAAGGAAAGTACGGTTTCTTCCGCAAAAGCAGATTTTCCGCTTCCGCTGCCTCCTGTTACAACAACCAGCATATTATTTCAGCTCCTCGTACTGTTCTACATTGATATCACCAAAGGTACTCATGGAATTATATACTGCACAGGACAGATCCATCATCGGAAACAGTGCCACAGCTCCGGTTCCCTCGCCCAGGCACATGCCGGCGTGGATGATCGCTTCCTTGCCAAGCTCCTTCAAGAGCAGCTGTGCTGCAGGCTCTTTGGATACATGAGACGCAAGGATATGATCACTTACCTGCGGGCAGATCTTTACTGCGATCAGTGCAGATACGCAGGAAATAAATCCGTCCATGACAACCGGCATTCCAAGTGCTGCTCCTCCAATGAATACTCCTGCCATTCCTGCAATATCCAGTCCACCTACCTTTGCCAGGACGTCAATGGCATCTGAACGATCCGGATTATTCAGGGCGATCGCCTTTTTGATCGCATTGATCTTCCGGACAAGCCCTTCACTGGTCAATCCGGCACCACGTCCGGTCATATCTTCCACCGGTTTTCCGAGAAGCACAGCTGCTACCGCACTGCTGGTGGTAGTATTTCCGATGCCCATCTCGCCGGTTGCAAGAACCTGATAGCCTTTTTCCTTCAGCTCCTCTGCCATGGCAATTCCGGCTTCGATGCCACGGATCGCCTGATCTCTGGTCATTGCCGGCTCTCTGGTCATATTTCTGGTCCCATAAGCAACCTTAAGATCTGTACGGACCTTTGTATCTGTGACCATTCCCACATCTACAGGAAAAAGCTCTGCTCCACACTGACGGCACATCACACAGCAGGTAGTAGTCCCTTCCAGAAAATTCTCAGCCACAACAGCCGTCACTTCCTGTCCGGTCTGGGTCACCCCCTCTTCTACAACTCCGTTATCCGCGCACATGGCAACCACTGCTTTTTTTTCCACACGTACCTCCGGAGTACCTGTGATACCGGCGATCTGTGTCAGCATATTCTCCAGCTCTCCCAGAGAATGCAGGGGCTTTGCAATACTGTCCCATCTCTTTCTCGCCCCCTCCATAGCCTTTTCATCCAGAGGGCGGACTTTCTTCACTGCCTCATCCAAAGTCATCATTTGCTACCTCCAATCCTTTTACCTGTGGTAAAAATAATAAATTTACTAAAGATATAATTCAACGCCAGCACGATAAATTGTGTGCAGAATTTTGCAAACATATCCCGAAATCCCAGGATCTCCGCCAGAAGCCATACGCCACCTACCTCAATGACCATGGTCACCAGACGGGCACTTATAAATTTCAGAAAGGGCCGTATATGATCCCTCCATGTTTCACAGCGGTCATGAAATACAAATCTGGAATTCACAACATAGGCAAACAGGATCGCCAGGATGATCGACATGATGTTGGCACTCATCAGTGGAATTCCCATTGCCCTCATGATATAAAAGCTTAACAGATTTACGAGAGTCGTACAACCACCCCAGAAAATATAACGGATCACATCATTTTCATAGAATTTAAGGATCCACTTTTTCATTGGTATCTCCTCCTCGTATGATCTTTGATACGATATATCTTGGACGACGTTTTACTTCCTCATAGATCCTGGCGATATAATATCCGATGATCCCAAGGCTCATCATCACAGCACTTCCAATAAAAAGCATCACGATCAGAAGTGTGGTATAGCCTTCCACCGCATGCCCGGAAAAATACCGGACCAGAGAATAAACCAGAAGGAGCAGGGAGCACCCAAAGCAGCCCACAGCACCGGCTGTTACAAACTGCAGCGGAAGTGTTGTAAATGCCACGATATTCCGAAACGCATAGCTGATCAGCGTTCCTGCAGACCATTTGGATTCTCCGGCCTCACGCTCCTGCACCTCAAAAGGTACGGAGATGCTTTTGAAGCCTATCCAGGATGATGCCGCCCGGAAAAACATGCTGCGCTCAGGCATGGCGAGAACACTCTCCACCGCTTTCCTGTCCAGCAGCTTGAAGTCGGAAGCGTTTTCCATATCAAAGCCGGTGGCACGGGACATGATCCGATAGAAAAATCCGGCACTTTTTCTGTGAAAAAGAGTTTCTTTTCCCCGGTTTTTCTTGATGCCCTCCACAACCTCGTAGCCCTGCTTCCAGAGCCGGTACATTTCCAAGAGGATTTCCGGCGGATGCTGCAGGTCACAGTCCATCACTGCCACCGCATCTCCGCATGCCTGTGCAAGGCCGGCCACGATTGCTGCTTCTTTTCCGAAATTTCTGGAAAAATGCACACCTGTCACATTTTTATCTTCCCTGGATACTTTTTCTATGGCTGCCCAGGTCCCGTCAGAGGAACCGTCATCTACCAGGACCAGTTCATAACGGATCCCGGCCTGCCCCAGGAGCTCTCTGAGAGTCCGGCAGGTTTTCTCCACCATCGGTTCCTCGTTACAGGCAGGCAAAACTACCGATAATCGGCTCATTTCTCCTGTTTTCCCCTTTCTTTTTGTTTTCCCTTGCGCCGGTAAGATATTACGATCCCGGCAAACAGGATCAGGCCAAGCACCGTCAGTATCATTCCGGGCACAATATACGGTGTACAATATCTGAGTGCGATCGTATGCCTGCCTTTTTTTAATTCCAGTCCCATATACATACTGTTTGCTTGCACAAGTTCTGTTTTTTCTCCATCTACATAGGCGGTAAAGCCTGCGCTGTAGGGAATGGAAAATACCAGGATCTTATCGGAAGTGGTTGTGATATCTCCACGAATGCAATTTGTCTCCGTTTTGATATTCTGAAGACTTTCTTTTCCAAGCTCCTCTGTCTGTTCTTCAACAGAAGCCATGGGCTGACATACCACATACAGATCATCAAAGGTATATTCTCCCGGCATGGAGAATGTCAGTGTCATAGTTCCTGCAGAATAGTTTTTATATCCCATATTCAGAAGAAAATTATGTCTTCCGCTGTAGCCGTTGTATTTATCTGTAAAGATCCGGATAGTCTTGTCCACGGAGCCCAGCGAAACATCCACTGCTGATTCCTTGCTTTCTTTCCAGTAGCGCCAGTTATTGTCTTCATAACGCACAGTATTCTTCTCATATTCTGTCATGGAATCCCATTTTTTATCACTGACCACTGCACGTGGAGAATAGGCATTAAAATCCAGATTTTTTGCCACAAGATAAACCTCAGCCTCCGGCTCTCCCTGATATCCGATCTGTACGGTTGCTCCTTCTTTGGCCACAATGATCTTTCCGTCTTTGATCTTACAGCCTTTTCCTGCTTCCAGTGTAAAATCTGCTTTCTTATCGTCAAAGGTGAGGTCTGTCTCAGGAAGACTGCTGTCCTCCAGAACTGCCCCCTGCAGGAGCGCCTGCTGCTTTTCGGTCACGGAAAGCTTTTCATAGTTTTCTCTGGAGATCCAGGAATCATAGGTATAACCAAGAGGAAGGGAATCCTCGTCTTCGTAGATCCTGTATTTTTTTGTGACTGCTGCTTCACTGTCATAGCCGTATGGCAGATACCCATATCCGCTTTTTTTGATGGCAAAATATTTCACCGAGGCAAGACGATCCAGGATACTCCGTCCGTCCAGGCTGCTGTAATGATAATCCCAGGGGGTATTCAGATACATCTCATCAAAGAAACGGCTGATATTTCCATTGGCCACACTGAAATAATAGGAAGTACTGTTGGTTCCCATATACATTGCAGTGTTTACATAAGAGCCCGTTTTGTACTGATCATATCTGGTAACCGCTGAATCGTCCATTGACCGGATTGCTTTGTCCGGTCCGGACTGAAGCTTCTCCAGCGCCTGATCCTTTTCCTCAAATTCTGACAGATAATCTTTTTCGTAAGAATACTGGTATGAAACATTCAGAAGGATGCTTGTCACAAGCACGGCCACGATCATTCCACAGAGATATTTTCCCTGTGTAAATACGTTTCCGTAGGAAACCACTGTAAACACAGCCAGGACCAGCATCATCAGTGCCATGATATTGCGTTCCGTACGGGCGGATTCTGAAAACAGTGCCAGCACGCCATATATCAGCAGCATCACAAATATCCGTCGTTTTTCCCTGATGCCCAGCGTAAACAGTTCCGGATATGCCTGTACCAGGATATATGCGATCAGCATTCCATACGCCCAGATCCATCGGTTGGACACGTATGAAAATCCATTCAGTACATGACCTGCAAAGGGGATCAGCAAAAACAGATTCAGAAGCACAAAGCCCAGCTTCAGTCCCGTATATTTTTTCTTTTTGGAAAAGATCACAAACACGCCTGCCATTGCGACTGCGGAATATCCAGCAACTCCCCACTGGATCATATTTTCGCCGATCAGGCAGCCGAGATATTTTTCGTAGTAAATGCGGTCATATAACAGCGGCACATAATTCTGCGCCTGAAAGCGCTCTGTTCCAAACAGAGTCATGACCACAGGTAAAAAGATCAGTGCAGCGATCATAAGTGCGACCAGATAAAAGCCAGCAAATTTCAGGAACCACTGAAATACATCTTTTACTGAACGCTTGCGGAATATTCCAAAATACCGGAAAGCTGCATACAGCACCATAAAGATACTGATCATATAAAAGAAATAAAAATTAGACATTGCCGCTACAGCCGTCGCACAGATAAAAAAGTATGGCTTTTCTTTTTTGTAAATCTTTTCAATTCCCATAAGGACCAGCGGCAGATAGATCATGGGATTGGAAAAATATGGGTGCTTCATGGACGCATAAATGGTCCATCCTGCAAAAATATAAACAAGGCTTCCAAGAAATGTGGCCTGTTTGGGATTCTTGCGGTAAAAGCAGTAAATGCTGAATGTGATACCCGCCAGATAAATGCGGAGAAAGATCAGAATCTCATATAAGATCTCTGTGTCTTTTTCCGGTACAAAAACGGACAGTAAGGTCAGCGGATCACCGATCGCATAATAATGAAGTGTTGTAAGGATATCGGAACCGTATCCGATATGCATATCCCACATAGGAAGGGAAAGCTTATGCTCCGTCACCAGCGTCTGCAGAACATTCCGCAGATATTTTCCATAATAGGCCAATGCATTGATGTGCTGCGGAACACCGTCATGACTCCAGATCAGGGATTTTCCATTGAAATAAAAACAACTGTAAATAAACAGCGAGATCGCCGCAAAAACAATCGTATACAGAATATAAAAATCTGCTTTTTTCTCTTTCCGGGATTTCTCCTTCGAAAAAATTCTCTTCATATATGTCTCTCCTGTATATGAAAAAAGGCCTGCGGTGCGCTAAACACCGCAGGCCTGTCACCTAATGCTTAATCAGCAAGCACACTGTATAAACAGTAACTATTGATCAATAATTAGTCTTCTTTCTTATCTGCTCCGTAAAGAGTGATAAGTTTCTGCAGATACTCATATCTAGCCTGAGCCTCAGACTCGTTCTTAGCAAACAGTCTTGCAGCTTTCTCAGGATTCTGACGCTGCAGAGAATTGTAACGAACCTCACCGTTCAGGAAGTCCATATAGTTCTCCATATCCGGTGTCTTGGAATCAAGGCTGAACTTGTTCTCAGCAGCCGGGTTGAATCTGAAGTTGTGCCAGTATCCGCACTTAACTGCCAGCTCTTCCTCTGTCTGAGCTTTGCTCATACCTTTCTTGATACCATGGTTGATACATGGAGCGTAAGCGATGATCAGGGATGGTCCCGGATATGCCTCTGCCTCTGCGATTGCTTTTACAGTCTGGTTGAAGTCAGCACCCATGGAGATCTGTGCTACATATACATAGCCATAGCTCATTGCGATAGATGCCATATCTTTCTTCTTAGTCTCTTTTCCGCCTGCTGCGAACTGAGCGATCGCACCTGTCGGTGTAGATTTGGAAGACTGTCCGCCTGTGTTGGAGTAAACCTCTGTATCGAATACCATAACGTTGATGTCACGTCCGCTTGCAAGAACGTGGTCAACACCACCGAATCCGATATCGTAAGCCCATCCGTCACCACCGAAGATCCACTGGGATTTCTTGGAGAGGAAGTCTTTCTGTGCAAGGATCTCGTTAGCCTTGTCACATCCGCAAGCCTCAAGAGCTGCAACGAGTTTCTCTGTAGCTGCACCATTTGTTGCGCCTACAGCATAAGTATCCAGCCATTCCTGACCAGCTGCCTTAACATCCTCGTTTGTTCCGTTAGCTACAAGGTCTTCGATCTTCTCTTTCAGACCGCCACGGATCGCACGCTGTGCAAGAAGCATACCATAACCGAACTCTGCGTTATCCTCGAACAGAGAGTTTGACCATGCAGGTCCCTGTCCCTTAGCGTTTGTTGTGTATGGTGTAGATGGTGAAGAGTTACCCCAGATAGAGGAACATCCTGTAGCATTTGCAATGTACATTCTGTCACCAAAGAGCTGTGTGATCAGCTTAGCGTATGGTGTCTCACCACAACCTGCACAAGCGCCGGAGAACTCAAGGAGCGGCTGTTTGAACTGGCTGCCTTTTACAGTTGTCTCTTTATATTTAGCGATAACGTCTTCCTTCTGAGGAAGTGTTACACCGTAATCGAAGAATTTCTGCTCTTCTGTGTTAGCTTCAAGCGGAGCCATCTCAAGAGCTTTGTTGCCTTTCTTTCCTGGGCAGACATTTGCGCAGGAACCACATCCTGTACAGTCAAGAGCGGATACAGTCATTGTGAATGTATAGTCTTTCATTCCTGTAAGAGGAAGTGTCTTGATTCCCTCTGGAGCGTTAGCTGTCTCATCTGCTGTCATAGCAACCGGACGGATTGCAGCATGCGGGCAGACGTATGCACAGCGGTTACACTGGATACAGTTGTCCGGAACCCATACAGGAACGTTAACTGCGATACCACGTTTCTCATATGCAGCTGTTCCGGATGGTGTTGTACCATCTACATAATCCTTGAATGCAGATACTGGGAGGCTGTTACCTTCCTGAGCATTGATCTTGCACTGGATGTTGTTTACGAAGTCCTGAGCATCCTGAGCACCGTGGGATGCGTGAGACATGAAGAGTCCCTCGTCCTCAGCGTTCTTCCAGCTCTCCGGAACCTGAACCTCTACGACCTGTTTAGCACCGGCATCGATAGCTGCCCAGTTCTTCTTAACAACGTCATCACCTTTACGTCCGTAAGTAGCTTTAGCAGCAGCTTTCATAAGCTCGATAGCCTGCTCCTCAGGAATGATTCCTGTAAGTTTGAAGAATGCGGACTGAAGGATCGTGTTGATACGTGTTGGTCCCATGCCAGTCTCAATACCAATCTTAACACCATCGATGGTGTAGAATTTGATATTGTGGTTAGCGATGAAAGCTTTAACCTGTCCTGGAAGATGTTTCTCAAGTCCTTCCATATCCCAAGCACAGTTCAGAAGGAATGTACCTCCGTCAACAAGCTCCTGTACCATGTTATATTTGTTAACATAGGACGGATTATGACATGCAACGAAGTTTGCTTTGTGGATCAGGTATGTGGATTTGATCGGTTTCTTACCGAAACGAAGGTGAGACATTGTAACACCGCCGGACTTCTTGGAGTCATAATCGAAGTAAGCCTGAGCGTACATGTCTGTGTTATCACCGATGATCTTGATGGAGTTCTTGTTAGCACCTACAGTACCATCAGCTCCAAGTCCCCAGAACTTGCAGTTTGTTGTTCCCTCTGGTGTTGTAACAAGTGGTGCGCCTGTCTCAAGAGAAAGGTTTGTAACATCATCAACGATACCGATTGTGAATTTCTCTTTCTCAGTGTTCTCATATACTGCTACGATCTGTGCAGGTGTTGTATCTTTGGAACCAAGTCCGTAACGTCCTGTAAAGATCTTAACATCGCTAAACTTGCTGTCGCGAAGAGCTGCAACAACATCAAGATACAGAGGCTCGCCAAGAGCTCCTGGCTCTTTTGTTCTGTCAAGAACAGAGATCTGCTTAACTGTATCCGGGATTGCATCGATAAGAGCCTGTGCACAGAATGGTCTGTAAAGACGAACTTTAACAACACCGACTTTCTTGCCAGCTGCCATAAGGTAATCGATTGTCTCCTCGATGGTATCGTTTACGGAACCCATAGCTACGATGATGTGCTCAGCGTCAGCAGCTCCGTAGTAGTTGAACAGTTTGTAGTCTGTTCCGATCTTCTCGTTAACTTTGTCCATGTACTCCTGAACAACTGCCGGAAGAGCGTCATAATATGGATTACATGCCTCTCTTGCCTGGAAGAAGATATCCGGGTTCTGAGCGGAACCTCTCTGACATGGATGGTTCGGGTTCAGAGCACGGTTACGGAACTCTGCGATTGCGTCCATATCTGCCATATCTTTCAGATCTTCATAGTCCCATGTCTCGATCTTCTGGATCTCATGAGATGTACGGAATCCGTCGAAGAAGTTGATGAATGGAACTTTTCCTTTGATTGCTGCAAGATGAGCAACCGGTGTAAGGTCCATAACCTCCTGTACAGAAGACTCACAAAGCATTGCACATCCAGTCTGACGACAGGCCATAACGTCGGAATGGTCACCGAAAATACAAAGTGCGTGGGAAGCAAGTGCACGGGCAGATACGTTGATAACTCCCGGAAGCTGCTCACCAGCGATCTTGTAAAGGTTCGGGATCATAAGCAGAAGACCCTGGGAAGCTGTGTAGGTTGTAGTCAGGGCACCTGCTGCCAGAGAACCGTGAACGGCACCTGCTGCACCTGCCTCAGACTGCATCTCTGTAACCTGTACTTCCTGTCCAAAGATGTTCTTTCTTCCCTGAGTTGCCCACTCGTCTGTAGCCTCAGCCATTACAGATGAAGGGGTAATCGGGTAAATAGCAGCTACATCAGAAAAAGCGTATGATGCATGAGCGGCTGCATGGTTACCATCCATGGTTTTCATCTTTCTTGCCATTGTTTTTTCCTCCTTAAAGGTTTGTTAAAAAATATATTATTTAGGCTTATGAAGGCCTAAAATTCCATTGGTTATTATATCATAGATTCCCAGTTATGTCCATTTTCTTTCATTGTTTTTTGTATATTATCCTGTACAAACGCCGTTATCTTTTTCACAAATAAAAAAGAGCTGTTCGGAATTTTTCCTCTCCAAACTGCTCTCCTTATCATCTCATACGCTTATCCCAACTCACATCCGGGAATCACTTCTCCTCTTTTCCGAAAAGATCCTTCATGGATTTCCGACGGAGCATTGTCCACAGCTGATCCTGGATCTCCTGAAGCTCATCATGTGCATGGCAGGGAACTCCGTCCTGTCCGTTCCTTGGACACTGATATGTGCCGTTCAGGCACTCAATGATGGACATATCCGGATCGATCGCACTGTATATCTCATATAATGACAGTTCTTCCGGATCTCTCTTCAGCGCGTAACCGCCATGAACTCCGCGGTATCCTTCCACGAGCCCTGCATTCTGAAGCTTCTTCAGTATCTTGTATGCAAAGGGTGCTGTGATCGATTCCCTCTCACAGATCTCGCTGACGCTCAAACGCGGCTCCCACATCAATGCGCGGATAACCCGCATCGCATAATCGCTTTCTCTGGTGATAAACATTTTTAACCTCTCTTCTGTTCAACTAAGCTGCTGATTTATGATAGTTTCCGCATTCCATCCGATCTGCCACGTTCCTGGGTGTTTCTGATGTGCCAGAGAGCCGGATATCCATATCCCCGGAATACTTCATTACCACATACGACAGTATAACCCATTTTTTTATATAATAAAAGGTTATTATTTTCCTGTGATTCATAGTAATCCCCTGTTTTTCCTTTATTTAGCCGAAAAAAGGAAAATACAGCTTGCAAATTTTTCAGTTTACGGTACAATAGGAAACGATTGTAATGCTTTCGTATGTAATTGAAACGATATTTATTTAATGAAAAAAGAGGTATGATATGATTTCAGCAAATAACATCACACTGCGCGTTGGAAAAAAAGCGCTGTTTGAAGACGTTAACATCAAATTTACAGAGGGTAACTGTTATGGATTGATCGGCGCCAACGGCGCAGGAAAATCTACATTCCTCAAAATCCTTTCCGGTCAGCTTGAGCCTACCAAGGGCGACATTGTGATCACCCCCGGTCAGAGACTTTCTTTCCTGCAGCAGGATCACTTCAAATATGATGCTTATCCGGTTCTAGATACTGTCATCATGGGTAATGAAAGACTCTATCAGATCATGAAAGAGAAAGAAGCCATTTACGCAAAGGAAGATTTCACAGACGAAGATGGCATCCGTGCCAGCGAGCTTGAGGGTGAGTTTGCAGAGATGAACGGATGGGAAGCAGAGTCCGATGCTGCTACTCTTCTCAACGGTCTCGGAGTCGACACTGAGTTCCACTATACACAGATGGCAGACCTTACCGGTAGTATGAAGGTCAAGGTTCTTCTTGCACAGGCTCTTTTCGGAAATCCTGATATCCTTCTTCTTGATGAGCCGACCAACCACCTGGATCTTCCTGCTATCGAATGGCTGGAGGAGTTCCTGATCAATTTTGACAATACGGTTATCGTAGTATCCCATGACCGTTATTTCCTGAACAAGGTCTGCACACATACTGCTGATATCGATTATGGCAAGATCCAGCTTTATGCCGGAAACTATGACTTCTGGTTTGAATCCAGCCAGCTTCTGATCAAGCAGATGAAAGAGGCCAACAAAAAGAAAGAGGAGAAGATCAAAGAGCTCCAGGAGTTCATCTCCCGTTTCAGCGCCAATGCTTCCAAATCCAAGCAGGCGACTTCCAGAAAGCGTGCCCTGGAAAAGATCCAGCTGGATGACATGCGTCCTTCCAGCCGTAAATATCCATACATCGACTTCCGCCCGAACCGTGAGATCGGAAACGAGGTCCTCATGGTGGAAAATCTGTCCAAGACCATTGATGGAGTAAAGGTTCTGGACGACATTTCCTTCACTCTTGGTCGTGAAGATAAGGTTGCCTTTGTGGGCGCCAACGAGCAGGCCATCACAACCTTCTTCAAGATCCTTACAGGTGAAATGGAGCCGGATGAAGGAAATTACAAATGGGGCGTTACCACTTCCCAGGCATATTTCCCGAAGGATAACACACAGGAATTCGATAACGACCTTACTATCACCGACTGGCTGACACAGTACTCCGAGATCAAGGACGCAACCTACGTCCGTGGATTCCTTGGCCGTATGCTTTTCCCTGGTGAGGATGGTGTAAAACGTGTCCGTGTTCTTTCCGGTGGTGAAAAAGTTCGCTGTCTTCTTTCCAAGATGATGATCTCCGGTGCCAATATCCTGATCCTGGATGAGCCAACCAACCATCTGGATATGGAGTCTATCACAGCACTGAACAACGGACTGATCAAATTCCCGGGAGTGATCCTTTTCACCTCACACGATCACCAGTTTGTACAGACAACTGCAAACCGCATCATGGAGATCCTTCCTAACGGCAAGCTGGTAGACAAGATCACCACTTACGACGAGTATCTTGCCAGCGACGAAATGGCCAAGAAGCGTCACGTATTCCAGGTTAACGAAGAGGACGCACAGGATAACTAAATCCCATGCTTCTGTAACAAAAAATCTCCCCTGCTTCCGCCTTTACAGGCAGTCAGGGGAGTTTTTTTATCTGTTTTATATGCGCTTACTCCATGGTGATCGGAGCAAGCTTGCCCTGTGTTACATCCAGAAGATCTTTAAGCGGTACCTTCAGGGTAAGGCCTACTCTTCCACCACTTACATAGATCTCATCAAAGTTTTCGGCAGACTGGTCAAACACCACCGGATAATTTTTTTTCATTCCAAGAGGGCTGCAGCCTCCGCGGATATAGCCCGTGATCTTTGTAAGATCCTTTACATGGATCATATCTACTGTTTTTTCGCCTACAGACTTTGCGGCTGCCTTACGGTCCACCTCTTTCTCGATCGGAACTACAAACACATAGTAGCCGCCGCTTTTCCCTTCCATGACCAGGGTCTTAAAGGACTGATCATGAGGGGCTCCTGTGATGTCTGCACAGTGGATCCCATCTATGAACTCTCCACAGTCATATGCGATTGCTTCATATTTTACTTTTTTTCGATCCAGCATTCTCATCGCGTTTGTTTTGGCTTCTTTTCCCATTTCTGTCACTCCTCGGATTTTTCTCAGTTGTCTTTCCACTCATCAAGCTCATCCAGATCCTCATCATTCATCAGATCCGGGTCATTCCTGTAATTTCCATATTCTTCCTGCTCATCAAAATCCGCCATATTTTCAATATCCATCCGGCGTCTTTTCTGCTGCAGTTTTTCAAAATCTTCATAGCTGTCCCTGTTTTCCGGCTCATCAAAGCGATCATATTCTTCATGATCCTCCGGATCTGCATAGCGGGATCTGCTTCCCGTTCCTGCATTCCTTCGTTCCCTGGTGCTGCTGCTCTGGCTGTATCTGCGGCCTCTTCTGTCATCCGAAGCATAATTTCTGCCGGAGGTTCTGTTTCTGCCGGAGGTTTCGGAAGTGCTTCTTCTTTCAGTGTAACCACTTTTGCTGTTTCTTTCGCTTCCGGATCTCTTTCGGCTGTCTGCATAATTTCTTTCTCTTCTGTCAGAGTTGTATTCTTCTCTGTCAGATGATCTGCGGGAACGTCTTTCACCCCGGCTTTCCCGGTCATCGTCTGCCCGGTTTTCGGATATATATCTGCGATCGTCCCTGTTACGGTCAGAGGTGTATTCACGGCCGTTTCCTCTACGGTCCCTTCCTGCCGGCTTCCTGGTCTCCTCCGGCAGAGCTCCACCGTCGTCATCCTCTTCGTCATCGTCCTCGTCCTCATCGTATCGGTCTTTGTTGATGGCGAACTGGATCAGCATACCAAGGATCACAATTCCCGCTGCCATACCGACGCCATATGGAAACTGCGCCAGCCCTGCGATCTTTGCAATGGATAATCCTGCCAGAACACCACCCAGTATACTGGTTCCGACAATGATCACGCCTTTCGCGTAACGCATGGCAAGTACTCCCAGTCCCACGCCGATAAGGATGCACAGGAAAAAGGAAAAGGAACTGGTCGGATGGATCAGATAGATACTCAATGTTATTCCGATACCAAATCCCAGTACAAAGATTCCTGCCCTGTAGATCAAAAACGAAACAACAGCCAGTACGATTCCAAGTCCCGCCATTGCACCTACGATCACCATTTTATCCTGAACACCGGACATATAGGTCACACCAAAACCGGCACCTGCTCCGATGATAAATCCAAAGATCATCATCCAGAACCGGAGGATACGATATCCCAGGATACAGTTCAAAAGCCCGAAGACACAGAGCACTCCGTATACGATCACCATCAGCTGGCTGATCTGTTCCATACCTCCTGCTCTCTGCAGTATGTCAAATCCTCTTGACAACATATCCATATTCATAACTTACTCCTCTCTTTCCAAAACCTCCGGAAATCCTCCCAAAGATGTTTCAGAAAATAAAATATATGGTATAAAAATTATCCATCACTCCATAATGATACTCCACCTGACCAAGTCCGTGAAGTTTCATATAATACTGTGCCACATTCTGTACCACGCCATCATCCAGCAGTTCCTGGCAGGCTTCGGAAAAAGCTTCCTGACCGCCAAACTTGAAACGCACAACAGCCGCGCCATTATCCAGTCTCATCTTACAATAATCATATATATCCTGCCAGCTGTAATCTTCAAAGTACCCCTGGTTCAGCACATAAAAATCCAGATCCTTCGCAGTACATGCCGGAACTGTCAGTTCTTCCGATGGTGTATAGGTTTTTTCATATTCTTCCGGGAAAGGGCAGAGATAATCGTAAATGATCGTCTTATGCTCTTCCAGCTGTGCGGCATCTCCATTTAGAAAATCCGGCTGATCCCCATTGGTAGCATCTACATAATAATACTCCTGGCCAATTTTTACAATATCCCATGCATGACCCTCTGTACTTCCTTTTGTGCTTCCGTCCACATAAATACAGGGAATATCCAGCCTTTCCAGAAGATACTGGACAGCTCCTGCATATCCGGCACAGACTGCGGATTTTTTCCAGAAAACACCTGCTATGCTCTGATCATCCTCCCCTGTCTGATACTGGGTATGGTCAATCACATACGTATAAACAATGCGTACCTTCTCGTAGTCACCGGCATCCTCCGGGATCAGGGCTCTGACCTCCTGAAAGCTCTGCTCCATCGCCGTCTGTATCTCATCGATCTCGCCGTCTGTATAAGTATAGCCCGGAGTAAAAACGCAGTAATCACTGTCTGAATACGTAGTTTTGTAGATTTTTTCACGATTGTGGACCCAGAATATCTCCGGGTGGTCTTTCAATACTGCATGATAGCTTCTGTCAATACTGTCATCATCGGAGATTGTCAGATAAAACTCCTTTTCCCGGGCACGGATTCCTTTCAGCAGCTCCCGATATACTCTCTGCTCTTCTTCCGTAAGCTGTTTGAAATAATATTCCTGATGCCCTTCTTCGCTCTGGGCAACCTCCATCTGACGCAGTTCCTCTACTTCCTTTGGTTCGCCTGAAATAATGCTCTTTGCTATGGAGCAGATCTGATCCAGTGCCTCTGCCGAAGCGCTAAAGGGCTGAAGGATCACTGCAGCTGTAAGCACTGCGGCTGCCATGGGGCAGAAATTTCTTTTTTTCATAATATCATGTCCTATGTCTGAAGCAGCGATTGTAAGAAAGGGCAGCCTCCCGTGGGAGACTGCCCTTATCTTCAATCGCTGTCCCTTAGTTTTCCATTTCCAGTGTTTCTACATCATCATCAAATGTATCCACTGCATCGTCCATGGTCTCCTGATCCAGAGTCAGCGTCTCAACTTCATCTTCTTCCTCATCCTCCTGCAAAGCCTTATTCTTAAAATCTGCAAGAAGGTCACTGGAAACAGTATCACCGGATGCCAGTGCATCCTTCAGTGCATCAGATCTAACCACATCCGTGAGGAGCTTTTCTGCACTCTCCTCTGTCAGAACATCATTCTCTGTAGCTGTGGTCTCATTTTCCTCCGCTGTTGTATCCTGATAGAAGGATGGCTTTCTGATATAACGGAAGCTTGCACTGTATGCCTCACCAACCGTTACACCATTCTTGCTTGAGGAACAATGTACTGCGATCCAGTCGCCGGAATCCGTCTTTCCGCACAGGATACCAACGTGGTTGTTGCTTCCTGCTTCCGGTCCTCTCTGGAATACCAGATCTCCTGGCTGTGCATCTGCTTCGCTGACAACACCGGCCTTCTCCCACTGGTCAGAGGTTCCGTCTCCAACTGCTGCCTGCATTCCCTGATCCTTATATCCATTGATCACTGCCCAGGTAACAAAGCCGCTGCAGTCCAGACCATATGCACGGAGCGTACCGGAGCTTCTGCTGCCGTCTGCAGATACCTTCTCAACGGAGCCCCAGCTTGGATCTTCTCCGATCACCGTAGATTTACCGCCCCAGAAATATCCGACCTTACCAACCAGTGAATACGCTGCGGTGATAACATCTACACGATCCTCAGAAACATTGTCTCCCACACTTTCACGGACAAAGCCTTTGGATGCGGTAACTACCGCACAGAGAAGCTTACAGTCTGTTTCCACATATTTCTTAAGGACGCTTCTGTCTTCCTTTGCAATATTGTTCTTCTTGATGTAGTAGTTGATCTTACGATTTCCGTAGGATATCTTGGTAATATCCTGCTTGTCCCTGACGATGGGGTTCATCTCCGCAAAGATCCTTGCCAGATCATCCTTGCAGGATGCATCCAATGTAAATGACGTTGCTCCTGCTTTGCTCTTTTCGTAAATATAAACAGCAAGGATATCCTGCCAGTTTCTTACCAGAAGTGTATTCTCCGTATCGGTAAGCTTGTTCTTCTCTTTATATTCTCTTTCGATCTCTTCCATTACAGAAGCAAAATCATCGGAGAAGGACAGATGATAATTGCTCTTAAGACTATCCAGATAAAAATCCTTGCCCGCATGGAGATTGGATACCATATTTGTCACATAAACAGGATCTCCGATCTGTGTTGCTGTGGCGTTATTTCCATCTGTGATCTCTGTATTCTTGTTATCTTCCGTGCTGCTATCATCTTTTTTGTTATCTTTTTTGTTGCCTTTTTTGTTATCACTGTCGTTCTTGTCGACAGCTGCAAGCTTGGCTTCTGCCTCAGTCAGGATCTTATAATTCGTAACCTTGGCCTTTTCTGTATTAGACAGTGCCTCATAAGCTGCACGTACGCTATCTATCTCCGCTTTATCTGCTGCTGTGATCGTTCTGCCTGCCAGTGCTTTGATCTTCCGGATCACCGCCTGTACCTTTGCAGAGTCATCCCTGGCCGGTGTTGCCGTCGGTGCAGGTGTTGCGGTTGGCTCCGGCGTTGCCGTTGGTGCAGGTGTCGCTGTCGGTTCCGGTGTTGCCGTTGGTGCAGGTGTCGCTGTCGGCTCCGGTGTTCCCGTCGGCGCAGGTGTTGCAGTTGGCTCCGGTGTTTCCGTCGGCGCAGGTGCCGGTGTATCTGTTGGCTCCGGCGCTGTAGTTGGTTCCGGGTCAGGTGCAGCAGTTATTTCCGGTTCCGGTGCAGCTGTCGGCACCGGTTCTGTCGGAACTTCTGGTTCCGGTTCACTTACCTCGCTCCCGTCTCCTGAAACACCTTCCTCAGCAACAACATTATCTGCTTCCTCGGCGGCTTTTACTCCGGTTGGAACTGCCAGTACCATAGCTGATAACATCGTGATGCAAAAAAACTTATTCAGGTACTTGTTCTTCATATTTATTAAGATGCTCCCTTCTTTCCTTGAACATCCCTTTACTTCCCCTATAATAAAGGTCTGCCTTAAACCGTTTGATAACTTAAAGTTTAATTCAATTTATTTTAGCATACGAAAATCGTGAAATCAACTGTTCTGGTAGGATATCTCCTTCAATTCATCTATTTTTCACTTTTTATTCACATTTTTGTAAGATTTTTTAGAGTTTACCATAACGTAAAAAAGCCACAGTGCTCTCACACACTGCGGCTTTTTATATACTGTCAGACAGTCACTGCCGGCTGTCCGCCCATATGAAACTGTTTTCTGACACAGAGCTGAAAAATCCCCTGTACAACCTGATAGCACACCCGAAGGATAAAACGGATGTCATCGGCAATGCACCGCGGGCTTTCCAGATAATATGCATGACGCTCACGGATATATTCCACAAGTTCCTCAAAGCTTTCAAACTGCTTCGCTTCTTCCAGCTGGCTGTCTGCTGCGCCGCTGAGGATACATTCTCTCAGGCGGTTCTTCAGCTCAGCTTCATAAGAATTATGTGCTGCAAGATTTCCTTTGTATGTTTTGTTATGAGGAAAAGTAAAATAATCAGCCATATAATGCATGACCTCACCGAATCTTCTCCAGTATACTCTGGCATTCTCTTCCTCCGGGTTCTTCTCGACAAGCGCCCTCATCTTATTCTGGAGGTGATCGAATGTTCCGAAAAACTCATGTCTGGTGGTGAGAAACGATGGTTTCAGATCAGGCATGATATTGCCCAGGCAAAACGCTTTTCTGTGCTGCTGGAGACTGTACACCTCAGACATCTGGTCAGCCAGGTATCTGCCTAACAGTATATGTGATTTTTTACGCAATTTTTTCCCTCTTCCTTCTTTCCTGATCCAGATCCTGACCGGTCAACAGTAATTTGGTTCCGCCCGGTCCTCTTCTGGGATCCATAAATCATCCGTTTACCGGAACCAACTTTACTATAGCACTGTTTTTTCAAATAATCAAATAAAGATTATGTAAATTTTAATCCAGATCAAAAAGCTGCCGCTGCTTCAGATCAATAGATGCCCAGACGGTACTTGTCTTCGATTCTCCGCAAAGATAAACCGTGCTGGAAACCTGAGCAGCATATATAATTCACTTTTTGTTCCAATCCCTCCGTCAAGTCCAACACTGTTGTGCGCAGCTTCAACCAGGGTCTTTGCCCTATCTTCAGTAACTCCTCTGCCACGCATCTTTTTATCATGCCAGATCTTTCGGATCCCATTTACTCCAAGTGCGATCACATCTTTTGGCAATGGTGCTTTTTCAAGCACTGTCAGGCCGCTTATTGCATCAAATCGTGTGTATAATCCCAGATATTCCGGGAAATGTATTGCAAGCCATCTCTGAATCCTGTTTGCAGATATGTTGTGCTGCTTCATGATCCCGTCACGGCTGTATACCAGGTCTCTTATCAGAACTGCAATCTTTTTATTCTCAGTCTTAAGTGTCTCTGCCCAAAGGCTGAAAGAATTGAACCCTTCCAGATCGTTATGAAAAGAAAAAATACGTTTTGTAAGTTCGCGTCCTCTGTTATCAAAAGCTCTTGCATAATGTATCTGGCTTCCGATATCAACTCCGACAACCATTGTTGAATCTGTTACTTGCTCAATCTTTTCATTCTGTGTATAATTCATTTGGAACCT
>NZ_JAJEPT010000006.1:0-158255 GCF_020686995.1 Blautia fusiformis | reverse complement strand
TTGTAGAAATTAATTCTGCAGAAATCCCTTTACTTATCAGTACTAGCACATGGTGGAAGTTACTTTTTCATTCAACCTCTTCACATTTTCACATTCTTCTCCACAGGTCTGACTGTTTTTTAACGCTATTATATAACTTCAGATTTTTCTTCCGAATCAGTACGGTGAATCTGTCGAATAATACATCCGATCGATACCGGAACGGTAATAAGGCAGGCTACCGCACCAGATAGCATGACTGCAACATCCTGGAATAGAAACTGGGAATTAAGGATGATCTCCATGGTATATTGCTGTGTCTGAATGTATGAGAATAATAAAATAGTTCCTCCAAGATAGGCAAACAGCAACGTATTTACTGTTGTTCCGATAATCTCTTTTCCAACCTGATAGCCGGAAGCTGTAAGTTCTTTCGCTGTCAGACCGTTTTTATGAATCCAGACTTCATATACAGAAGATGTTACAGATAATGCTGTATCGATAACAGCCCCAAGAGTACTGAAAACAGTTACAAATATTCCTACATGAAGCATATTAATATGAAGGTCCGTACTGTAATAATACATAAAATCATCTTCCGAAATCTGCAGCTCATTTAACCCGTAACTTCCTGATCTCCATGTGATAATATAAATCGGAATAAACAAAAATAACATTACCAGCAGTGTAGCCAGAAAAGCCGCCCGCGTCTTTGGATTATTTCCATTTTGATAAAACAGAGAATTATAGCAGATACCTGCGCCTGCCACCAATATCAGGAGCAGTACAGGGAATCCGGCAGACATCAGCATAATTGAAAAAAACAAAATTACAATATTTCCTGCCAGTGTCATAATTGACATGGCTCCACGCTCTCCGCCAATCAAGATCACCAGAAAAATTAAAATCAATGCAAGAAAAATGATCATTCTCTGACACTCCTTTTCCGTGATGGTATTTTCATAATCGCTGAAGCAATAAAAACAGATACCGGTATTGCCAGTACAATTCCAATACTTTCTATCAGAAAACGACAGATATCATATGGAATGTGATATCTCACGATCGTTATAAAGCTTACATCATTATTCATCTTAAGTATGAACATGGGAATCATGCCACTTGCCAGAACAAACAACAGTACATTTATCATGGTTCCCATAATATCATATCCGATTTCACGACCGGAATGTATCAGTCTTCTCAGAGAAACCGATGGATTTTTCCGCACGATTTCTCCTACTGCTGCGCTGATCGTCACCGTCACGTCCATAATTGCACCAAGTCCTGTCAGCATAATATCTGCCCAGAATATATCCGCAGAATTGCCTGTACTTCCAAGGTATTCCAGATTGGAATAATCCAGATCTCCGTACATATAAATAGAAAATTCAAACAATGCCATGATCAGAAACAGAACACACAGTGTTGAAAGAACTGAGGAAAATGTTTTTCTATGAATTCCATTTAAGCAGATCAATGTAGTCAATGAAAAAAGAACTGCGATGACATTACAGATATTTAAAATATTTTTCCCTTCTGTAAAAGCCTGAAATCCATACGCAAATATGACTGTATTCAGTATCAGTGATATGATCGTGTAAAATCCCTGCTTTCCTGTAATGCAGATCAGAAGAAAAAATAATCCTCCTGCCAGTAATACCAGATACCCATCCCTTTTTACAGAACGTATCGTTTTTCCGGGGCTTTCCTTTGAACCGCTTAAAAGAACGGTGTCTCCTTTATGATATTTCTTGGTCTGAACCTGAGAAGATGTATATTCATTAGAGACCGTTATTTTTTCCCCTTTATGCGAACCGTTTAATATCCGTGCTGTAATCTTCTGAGTATAGTAATATTCTTTTGAGCCCCTGGTTCCTTCTCTGCTCAGAGTCTGTTTTTCTGTTACAGAACATATTTTTGCCAGCGGTGTATGATAAAATCGGGAATTACAGCAGGTAAACAGAACAAAAATAATATATATGCCGACTAAAAGATATTTTTTGTGAAATACGCAGGATTTCATTAACTTCATTCCCCCTGTAGAAATATTGCAATCGTAAACGCACTGACCTGTTGCTTTTTATCGAAGTAACATTGTACGCTTTTTGAAAGTATCGGTCAATATAAGGTATACAAAAAAACAGCAGCAGAACCGTTTTCACAGTTCTGCTGCCCCCATAATTATTTTAACAAATACCTGACTCCAAAAAAGCCATTATTTACAAAGCTCAGAAAATGCATCTGCAACAAACTGAACCTTGGTTCCGATGATAACCTGTACAGAAGTTTTTCCAGGTTTGATCACGCCTGCAACACCTGCAGATTTGATCACTTTATCATTTACAGCTGTAATATCCTTAACCTCAAGTCTCAGTCTTGTGATGCAGTTATCAATGCTTGTGATGTTCTCTTTTCCGCCACAGCCTTCAAGGATTTTTGCGGCAATAGCAGTATAATCATCATTTGCAAGCTCAATATTCTTCTCTGCCTCAAGATCGTCATCGTCTTCTCTTCCCGGAGTCTTCAGATCAAATTTCTTGATGGCAAAAAGGAATACAACATAGAATACGATGAATGCTGCAATTCCAAGAGGAAGGATGAGCCATGTCTTCTGTGCTGCCGGAAGTGAGGATGAGAAAAGTAAATCCATCGCACCAGCGGAGAAGCTGAAGCCTGCACGGAATCCAAGAGCAACTGTGATCATGGTAAAGATACCGTAAAGTAATGCATAGATCACATAGAGGCCAGGAGCAAGGAACATAAATCCAAACTCGAACGGCTCAGTTACACCACAGATAAATGCACAGATTGCTGCAGATGCAACAAGACCGATCGCGATTTTTTTCTTTGCAGGTTTCGCACATTTAACCATTGCAAGTGCTGCACCAGGAATACCAAACATCATACATGGGAAGAATCCGGACATGTACATTCCAAGGCTCCAGGATACATCTGCAGAGGTTTCACCTGCCCAGAAGCGCTGAAGATCACCAAGTCCAATGGTATCAAACCAGAATACATTGTTCAGTGCGTGATGTAATCCGGTAGGAATCAGCAGACGGTTCAGGAATGCATAGATACCTGCACCAACAACATCCATACCTGCAACCGCTTTTCCTAATGCTACAAGTGCGCTGAAAAGTAATGGCCATACAAACAGTAATACAACAGATACGATAATGGAAACCACTCCTGCGATGATCGCTACGCAACGCTTGCCGCTGAAGAATGACAGCCAGTCAGGAAGCTTGGTGCTCTTGAATTTGTTATAGCATGTAGATCCGATGATACCGGCAAGGATTCCGATAAAAGGATTCGCAATTTTGTCAAATGCAAGAGTTTTTGTTGCACTGTCAGCGATTGATGGAATGATGGTTGTAACAAATCCTGTAGAAAGAAGTGTTGTGAGCATCAGCCAGGATGCAAGTGCAGCAATTCCGCCGGTTCCGTCATTCTTTTCTGACATACCGACACCAACACCGATAGCAAAAAGGATCGCCATGTTGTCGATCAGCGCTCCGCCTGCCTTAACCAAAAACAGACCGATCAGATTGGCTGCGCCGTGAATGTCTCCACCCTGCATGGTTGCCGGACATAACCTGTATCCGATACCCATGAGGATACCACAGATTGGCAGTACTGCCACTGGAAGCATTAACGCTTTTCCCAGTTTTTGAAGAAATTTCATATATTTCCCCTCCCTTAAAATAAATATATTTGACCGGATCACTCCGGTTATAACACCCCGAAAATTACTACTATCTCCGGGCTGTTATAAGCCTGTCAGCTGCATGAAGATGATCATGAAAGCTTGAGGACGGCTTCATCCGCCGAAACATCCCCCTCCTTCTGGAGGCTTATCTTTCCGTAATCATCTGTGTTGCAGATCAGAACCGGGATAATTGTATTTAAACCGGCTTTCTCGATTTTGTCCAGATCAGCCTCTATCAGAAGATCACCCTTTTTAACCTTGTCACCTGCTGCAACGTGCGCTTTAAAGGGTTCGCCCTTAAGTGTGACTGTATCCAGTCCGATATGTATCAGTATTTCCGCTCCCTGAGTGCTTGTCAGCGTAACTGCATGAAGAGTATCAAATACCATTGCCACCTCACCGTCTGCCGGAGCATATATCCTGCCGTCTGCCGGGATCACGGCGAAACCGTCACCCAGTACCTTATCCGCAAAGACAGGGTCCGGAACCTCCGCAAGGGGAACCACTCTACCCTTGCAGGGTGCATAGATTAAATTTCCTTTATCTTTTCCTTTAAAAAATTTCAGCATATTCTCTTCCTCCCGTTATTTCACCACTTCTTCCGGTATTGATATCCGCGATGTCGATTTGTAAATATGTCTATATGTTTTTTATCCGTTCCGGGTTTATATTATATATTTCGTATAATTTTCATTTTTTGATTTTTAGGCATGTGTATATATTAACCATTATTTTTGGTTTTGTCCACATTTTTATCGGTATTTTTCAAAAAAATAAGCTGTAGCACATTAATGCGACAGCTTATGTGAGAATATTCAGTTTACTTCAGCAGTTCTTTTTCTTTCATATTCGTTGTCACCTGAAACTCTCCGTTGATCCGTTGGATCTCGTATACCAGGGGATTATTTCTGGCCCAGCCGGGATCTTTTTCTGCCTGCCGGTTCCAGCTGTACCAGGCGCGGACAAAGCCTTCGTGGATGGTAGATTCCGCTTCCTGGCGGGCCTGGACCGCATCCTGATAATCCACAAAAGTTCCGATATAAAATCGTTTCCCCTTGAATCCGATGGTAGCACGGTATTTTCCATTCCGCAGCTGATAGACGCCACGGAATCCGCTGGTATTATCACTGCGGTGCTTTCTTTTTTCCAGCATCTCCACACAGGTTCCATCTACCATATGCAACTGCCCGGGAAGCTCCTTCCATATCTCCTGTCTCAGACAGCCACAGCTTCTGTAATTACCATGAAGAAGGCCATCCTCTGTCACATCCACTTCATTTCCGCAGTCACACCGACAATGCCAGAACACAGAGCCCTTTTTGCTCCTTTTATCTGTATGATAGAGAGCAGTCAGCCGCCCGAAACGCTGTCCGCTGATGTCGGTGATCCCGCGACCTCTGACATAATGGCCGCAACCGCAGCTGGTACATTTTCCGGCTTTCAGGCTGTGTGCAGTGGAAATATGCATATTCCCGCAGTCACAGCGGCATTCCCACCTGGTCCTGCCGTTTTTACTTTCCATTTTTTTTACTGCCACAAGTTTCCCGAAACGCCGGCCTGTAAGGTCTTCTGCCACCGGTCCTCTCTTGGCACTGTTTTCCGGAATACATCCACAGTCCTTTACAGTCCCACGCATCAGATGTCTGGTATTTACTTTTATCTCATTTCCACAATCACATCTGCACAGCCATACAACATACCTGTTTTCCCGCTCATCCAGTTTTTTCAGTACCGTCAGATGACCAAATCTCTGACCTTCCAGTTTAAGTCCGTTTGCCATCCTCTGTCCCTCACATTTCGTCAAAAAAAGCGATGCGGTAGAAATTTTTCCTGCCGCACCGCTGTCCGGATCCTGTTATTTATCCGTTTTCTTTTTTCTTCTGACAAATACTGCTGCCAGTAATACCACGCATCCGGAAACGCAGATCACTGCGATCCATTTTGCAATGTTTGTGTTATCTCCTGTTTTTGGCATAGCTTTTACATGACTGGAACCAGTATTTCCTGTATAGGAAGAAGTTCCCGTATAGGAAGAAGTTCCGGAAGCAGGCGGATTGCTGTCAGGTTTTATCGGCGTGTTCGTTATGGTCGCTGCCGGAGTTCTGGTCAGCACTGCAGTCGGAGTTTTTTCCGGAAGTGGTGTCGGTGTATTTTCCGGTACAGGTGTCGGCGTATCCACAGGATCGTAGGAATTCACAAAGCCGATATCCTGTTTCTCGCTGTTCATCTGTGCATCGGTATGTGCAGCCACAACTGCTTCCAGATCACCGGACTCTCCGTTCGTTACTGTTACTTTCACATAATAAACGGTATTGTCATAATGTCCGTTTTCCAGCTTTCCAGGCTGCTGGGAAACGCTGTAAGTGTATACGCCAGGAACAGCATATTCCACTGCAGGAAATTCTGCTTTCCCCGCACCTGTGATCGTGATCGTATTTTCTTCCGGCATGGGTGCTTCGTCCTCACCCTGAAGAATGATCGTATAAGTTTCGTCCGGAGATGGCTTCTCACCTGACAATTCCACGCTGACAGGAATCTTTACTTCCGCAACTCCAGCTGCCATAGCTGAAATCGGAAAAACTGTCAGGCACAGAACCGCAAGCAGGAGCACTGCCGGAAATTTTCGTATATTCGTCTTCATCCCCTCCTTACGTCTCCGGCGAATAAGGTTTCATTACCGCCAGAAGAACTGTTCTTGCATCTGTAAATTCCGAAGAGCAGGTTGACATTGCCAGTATCTGGGAAAAATCTTCGGACTTTCCAATGTTATCCATTGTCTGCTGATGGACATGTTCCGCGTTTTTTCTGACAAAATCCACAAGTCCGCTGGTGTCCGCCTGCCATTTTCCCGTTGCAAAAATAGAATCCTCAGATGCGGAAACCTGCATACATGCAAAAATTTCCAGCTTGTAGGAACGGTCAGGCAGGATCAGCGTACCTGTGGTGTTTTTGTTGAAAAATTTCTTTTTTCTGTAAAGATCCAGATCTCCGAACATCTTATGCTCTGCCATGTGATGACCATACAGGAGAGAATATTTCCCCTGAAAATTTCTGTCACAGCCGGAATCCAGAAAGATGCTTCCTGACAAAGCAAAATCACCGTATACATCGGTGTTGATGTAAGTCAGGTTATCTTCTCCCTGAAGGATCGGATAGTCGATCTTTGTGTGGTCCAGTGTGATCCATCCACAGACATCCGGATTGATTTTGCGGAGCTCTTCAAAAGAAGTGCCTCCGTCTTTCTGTTCCGGGTCGGGTTTCAGTTTTAAGAGCTGGGACTGGATGTCGTCCACAGCGCCATAGACCTGTGCGTTATCCCAGAGTGCATACCCGGAATACGCCGCCGCCAGGATCAGAAACAATGCTACAATGGCAGTAACCAGAGAGTTGGCTGCTTTCAGGAAAAACTTAGATGCGTTCATAATGCCTCCTCTCTGCTGCCTGGATGATCATTAATCTTCGTATTTACGTCTTCTGGTGATAAATACTGCACCTGCGATTACGATCACACCTGCGAATACGAGGATGTATGGGAGGGTTGTGAGGTTGATGCCGGTGTCGATGTTGTCACTATTCTTATTGTTAGTAATTGTTACTGACTGATCAGCTACACTAATTTTCTTATCATTGTTTTTGTACTCATACTTCGGAGCATCGTATCCACCATTGTTGCCTGTATAATCGGCCTCTGTTACAGCATATTCCACACCAAATGGTAAGTTTGTAAAAGTAATTGTCTGATCATTTTTCAGCTGAATATTTTTTGTTACTGTAGTACCATCCCAGTCACTGGCTTTGATAGTATTTTCTTTACCTCCAGCAGTATAAGAAATATCACTGGCCATTGTCTTTCCTGTATTATTTTTTAAAGTTACTGTTACATCAAAAAGTTTTTCTTTATCACCAAGATTACCAGTTACAACTTTTTTAACAGGTAAGCTATTTGCTGAATAAGTATTTTCAAATGTATCTGATTTTTCTCCATTCGCTGCTTCTGTATGAACTGCTGCAATACGAAGTTTTCCATTCTCTCCCTGAATAACAGTTACAACCAGTTTGATATTATTTTCGTAATAAGTAACACCTGCATTATTTCTATTTACTTCATGTAATGTGTACTCATAAACACCAACTTTTTCATAAGTTGGCAGTTCAATTGTAATATCTTTAGTTATTCCACTAGCAGTTGCCGCTCCCTTCGTAAATAAAGCACCTGTAATTGTTCCAAGATGTGGAGCAGACTTTGCATCTCCATCTGTTACTTTTCCGCTTCCAACCTGCTCTAATGTAAATGTCTCTTCCGGTGAAGTTCCCTCTCCAATTAATTTGTACTGTTTGTGGATAGTAACAGTTTCCTGATCTACAGGTGTTGCATCTGCTTCTGCCGCAAACGCCGTACTTCCCATGGTAAACATGGTGGCTGCTGCGATCAAACATGCTAACAGTTTCTTTGTCTTTTTCATAAGAAAATCCTCCTAGAAATATAAATTTTTATTTATAAGCTCATAAAAAGCAGCTTATACATTTGTTGTTATGTTCTCTCAGAAATGGGAGAACAATTACTTTTTTACAGTTCCCTTCTTCGAAGTATGGTGATCACTTTTGCTTTTACATTCTCCGTGGAGATGGGGCCGAATTCACGGCTGTCTTTTGCATGTGTTCGGTAATCTCCCAGAATAAATACACTGCCTTCCGGAACTGTATAGGGATATGTAATCCCTTCCTTTGCATATGTAGGAAATGCAATTTCTCCTGTCTGGGCTGTTCCGTTTACGAGAAGCGTTCCTGTGTCATCCATTGTGATCACGTCTGTTTCGCATCCCAGGATACGCCCTACGTGAGTTTTGCCGCCGGCTTCATACACGACAACATCTTCTTTTTCAAGATTCTGTTCCAGCCGATAACCGATGAGAAGATCTCCGGCCTCCACTGCCGGGAACATTTCATTATCCGGTGCCTGGCCTATAAGAAAAACCTGTGTAAACAGTAGCCAGCCAACGGCCACGCTCAACACGATCCGCCAGAAAAGACGGATGTAGCCTTCCTTTATTTCTGTAGAATATCTTCTTTTCCGGATTGTCTGAGAACAGGTTTGATCTTTTTCAGCACGCATCACCTCCGCACCTCTTCTCTGGAACTATGTCCTGTGAACAGATCAGACATTTGTATCCTGTCCGGTAGTCCCTCTTTCAGCAAGTTCCTTATATTTGCGAATCATGGCATCACAGCTTTTCTGATGGTCAGCAATCAGTGCATCGTACCGTGCACGTTCTGCGCTTAAGGATATTTCATAAATCTGGTTTAACTCTTCCAGCTTTTTCCAGAGATGAACTTCATCCACTCCGCCAAACAGCACCTTCCGAAACCTGACCGTCCGGAACCACTCCTTCAGCTTTTCGTGCTCATGATTTAACGCCTCTGTCTGCGGAAACCGCTCTGCTCCAGCATTACAGCTTCCTTTTTTTCCTGACCGTTTCTTCTTCATCACAACCGCCTTCAACTCCAACGCTTCCTGCGCCTGAATAACAACACACCTGCTCCGGCAGCTACGATACCTAACGCCAGAATGTATGGTGTTGTATTGAGATCCAGCCCAGTGTCCGGGATTGCGTCTTTGTTGTTGGTGAAGGTAACTTCATGTGCGGTATTTTCATCCTCATTCAATTGCTGAATATTGGATATTTCCGCTGTGTTTCCAATAGTAGAATCAGAACCGCCTATTGTATAAGAAGTTGTATATCTACTGCCACTATAATCATTCTCTGTAATTGTCACCGTTGCTCCGACTGGAACCTTTGTCACCATTGTTGTCTGGTTATCCGACAATGTAATATCCGCTGAACCACTATACTGTGTCGCACCGATATTGAATGGAAGATTAATATTTCCATTTACTACAGAAACTTTGAAGTGAAACGCTTTGCTTTTATCTCCCATATTTCCAGTTACAATTTTTTTAATATTTACCGTTGTATAAAGCGGTATATAGTGAGCATAAAAATTTACGGTACCATCTGCTAACTCTGGATCAGTTGGACGATGTGGCCAGGTTGTAATTTTCTGATCTCCACATGCTCCTCCGCCATCATTTTCCGGATACCAGCCATCCAGAACATATGTTATTCCATCGATAACTTTCTCATTCTCACCTTGCTCTGTTTTAATAACAGAATCTCCAGTTTTATAGTTTTTCGCATCAACTTGTGTATACTCTGTATCATTTGGGTTTTTCACCCAGAATTTAGCAGTAAATGCACTTCTACTTTTAATACTCAATGCACAGTCTATGTGATATGGATATTTTCCTCCGTTATCTCGTGAAATTTTACGGGGAGTTAATGTAATTTCAAGAATATCTGATTTGTCAAGATTATTAATATTAATTCCCGTATCTTCACTGATTGCTTTTTTGTAATTCTCCCAGATTGAATCCAATATAAATGTAAAATATGAACCAGTAGTCGTATTTCCACTCTTTACTGTCCAAGTTGTACCTGTACTTCCATCCGGCCATGAAGTAATATGATTCGACACATTTTCTTTAATATTTTTCTCTTTGTAAACCGTATTTCCTACATAACCATCTTCCCATTTTGCATTCTCTATATCAATTGTTCCTAACGTATTACTGGTTTCCTCTGTCGGTGCCCATGCTCCCGTATCATTTGTCCATGGATCTCCTGCAGGATTGGCAAGATAATAAATTGCTGCCTTTTTCTTGTAAAAGTTCCATCGTTCCTGTACTGCTACCGGATCTTGCTCCAGCTCTATATCCTGCACTGTCTGTGCATCCGCCTGCGCTTCCAGCTCCACATCCTGAACCTCATCTACCGATGCATCTGCATCTCCCGCCGGCGTCGCAGCTGGCTCTTTCGGTTGTTCTGTGACTGTCGGCTCCTCCGGCTGTTCGGTCACAGTTGGTTCTGCGGGCTGTTCGTTATCTTCGCTAGGCTCTACGGATGGCTCTTCCGGCTGCTCTGGATCCTCAGATGGAGCTTCGATAACATCTATCGGTTCCTCTGTATTTTCATCTCCGGTTGTCACCGCAGGTTCTTCCGATTGCGATTCATCCACCGACTGATCATTTTCCGCTTCTGTAGCTGTCAGCTCTTCTGCTTCCTCTGCGGATCCGGACTGTACTGTTTCAGTATTTTCATTGGCTGTTTCACTGCTGGCCTCTACCGCAAACGCTGAGATGGAAACACTGCAGATCATTGCGAACGCAATACAGACTGCGAGGATCTTCCTCCACAGACGGTGTTTTCCAGATGAATGATTATGTATCATACTTCAAACCTCCTTCTTGTATGCTATGGCAGTCAAAAACAGGCACTGCTCATTACATGTCCATGCCGGTATTTCTGCTCTTTCGCAGAGCACAATACTCTGTGAAAGATTCCCTGCGATCCGTGTAAATTTAACGGTTCTTTCTTCTCTGACGGCGGTTTTTGACGGTTTATAAAAAAACTCAGGCTCCCGGAAATTCTTTTTCCACGGTATCTGCAATCTTCAGTTTTTCCATATTTTTACGTTTCAGGTTCATGGATGAATGTACATAACATTCCAGTGTGATCCGTGTGCTGGAGTGCCCCAGGATCTCCGAAAGACTGCGGATCTCAAATCCGGCCTCCACACACCGTGTCGCAAAACTATGCCGCAAAGTATGAAAATGAACATTTTTCAGATCACAATCTTTCGTGTATTGCCTCATGCGATACTGCAGGGTTCTGGGCTCCAGGAAATGCCCTGCTTTTCCGGTCAGAACATATGCTTCCACATCATCTGCTCTCCATTTGTTACAGAGCTTTTCAATATCCTGGTTCATGGGGATCGTCCTTACCGACCTTCCACTTTTAGGAACCCCGGTTATGATCCGGGTCCTTTCTTCACTTGCAGGATTGAGATTTTTCAGGCGCTGCATGGTATGACGTACAAAGATGACTTTATTTTCCAGAGAAATATCTTCCCATTTCAGAGCACATACTTCTCCAATCCGCAATCCTGTCAACAATGCCAGCAAAACCCCAAATTTACACGGATCCATGTCCTGTAAAAGATATTCCGTAAACCTTTTCTGTTCTTCACAGGTCAGCACACGCATTTCTTTTCGATCCTGCCTGGGGTATACGATATCCACCGGTTTTGCCAGTGGATTCTGCTTTGCTGCATAATTCAGAATAGAATGCAGCACGGAAAGGATATCCCGCACTGTTTTTGGTGACAATCCTCTTTCATGGATAAGCCTGTAGCTGAATTGTTCTACAAGTATTTCTGAAACAGCCTCGGAAAAATACTGCCCGAGATCAGGCTTGATATATTTTTCCAGGATCGTTGTATATTTTACAAAAGTGGATGGTTTCACGCTGCTTCGTTTCAGATACAGCCATTCATTACAGTAATCTGCAAAGCGATTCCGTTTTCCTCTCACGGGCAGGAGCTGATCATTCATCAGCGCATAACGTGCCTGATTAACCTTATCTCTGGCTTCATGATATGTTTTTCCGTAACAGTAGCCATAGTGTATCCTTCCGTTTATCCGATGCTCCTTGATATATCTGGCTTCCCATCGTCCATCTTTTCTTTTGTAAATGTTTTCTCCTTTTCTGCTCATTGATCTTTCCTCCTGCTATGCCGAATCTTATAGTCTGTTCACAAATAAGAGTTTTTATCCGCCGGTCTTTTATCCTCTGACGATGACACTGACGGCGAATAGTGTCCTTTTTCGGACACCACAATATTTGCGCCCTATATTATCCGTAAAATATGGCGAAAAACCACGATAAAAAAGCCGGTTTTCAGGAACTTGCACCTTGAATTTCCGAAAAATTTATGGTATTTTTATAGAAACAGAGTATTGTGCTCTGTGAAATTTACCAACTATAATCTAAATAAATAAGCCGTTTTTTAAGCAAAAAAACTCCCTCACATATCAGTTTTTTCTGATACATGAGGGAGTTTCTGATTTATGACTGATCTATGATCTATTTTGCTTTATAACGGTAAACGGTTTTTACTGCTGTGCTGTCTTTACCGGTTGTCCAATCACTTTCGGAGGTTGTGGTCTGAGTCTGGATTTTTTTGTTCTGGTACTGGTTCATACGGTACCAGGCCTGGCCTCTGGCTCCGTGGCTTCCGTAGGCGCCGTTACAGGTAGTTCCGCTGGAGCACCACACCCGGTTGCCGTTCCCGTTCCAGTTCAGCAGATAATAGGTAATGCTCGGGTCATCTCCATCTGCGCCGGAAGCAGCTACGGTTACCTGACTGGCTACCACACTGTCAAAATGTACATAAGAGCCCGTCTGCGCAAAGTTTACATTCTGTCCGGTATTCGGTCCACAGAAATGATAGTAATAATAGCCCACCAGCTGTCTGGAAGCAGATGTCTCCAGTGGTCTTACAGACTCATAAACACCACCATCGTTGACATAGCTGGAGGTTGTTTTCTGATAGGTGTGTTTATACTGGATCGTATATTTATCGGAAGTGATATTCTTTGGAAGCGTATCCACATAAACCCAGTTTTTAGGTTTCGCCTTGATCTTAAAGGTCTTTGTTACGGTTCCGCTGTAATTCCCCTTAAACTTCACCGTTACCTTATAAGTACCAACATTTTTTCTTCCACGGGAATATGTCACCTTGTAATTGCCGGAACTGATAGTTTTTTTATTTGCACCGGTTACTTTTACCTTCGGTGTTTTTACTTTTCCGTCATATGTATAGCTTGTGGCAGAAAGCTTTATTGTCTTCGGATAATAGATGGTTTTCTTTCCGGTCACCACACCGCAGGAGCAAAGATACTGCACATATCCGTTCCTGGATGTAGTTGCTTTCTTTACCTGTTTTTTGTAGCTGTGTTTATGAGCTTTTCCGGTGATCTTAAAGGTTTTTGTAACGGTTCCCGAGTAATTGCCTTTAAACCGAACTGTTACCCGATAAGTTCCAACATATTTTCTTCCGGCAGAATAGGTAACTGTATAGTTGTCTGCACTGATCACCCTGTTGTTGCTGTCTGTAACCTTTACCGTTGGCTTTTTTACTTTTCCATTATAAGTATAGCTTGTTCTGGAAAGCTGTATTTTTTTCGGATAATAGATGATCTGTTTATTCTGTATACTTCCGCAGCTGCACTGCTCCTGTATATATCCGTTGACAGTGGTGGTTGCCTTTACTGTTACTCTCTGATAGTTATGTGTATGTGTGACCGGAGCTGCCTGGACAGTGAAATTCACAGAATCCGAAAATGTATATGCATACTGTGCATGATTCACAGATGCCACCGCTACCCTGTAATTCCCCGCCGGCAATGTGCAGGACCAGCTTGTTCCATTCACTCCATACTGAAATTGCGTCGGATTGGATTCTCCTGCTTTATACACATATACATCATAATATCTGGCATAGCTTGTTGCATTCCAGGAAAACGTTGTGGTCTGATTCGCTTTTCCCGGATTCACGCTCACATATGGCTTGCCCGGTACACGAACGCCCGGATAGATAAAGCCAAGCAGCACCTTGTTGGAATCATAAGGGCGCCTTCCTCCGACTGCATTGGTCAGTGTATATCCATATGCAACTCCATGAGAGGATGTCTGATCTTTGTCCGTTCTTCCTCCCTCATCTACCGTAAATCTGTTGTTTCCAAGATTAGCTGTTACATAAGCAACATGTCCGTAATAATCTCCGCTCCATACAGCAATAGAACCGGGAACAGGCTCATTTCCTACTGCATAGCCCTGATTGATAGCATTTTGCCACCAGCTTACCGCATTTCCCCATGCAGGCAATGCGATTCCCTGTCTATCATACACGCACTGCCATGCAAAGCGTGTGCAGGGGATCTCGTATAAGCCATCTCGATCCACATCCTGTGTTTTAGGATAAGGATTACCTGCTGCTGTTACCGTTGCTGCCGGTACCGCACTGAAGGCAGTTACTGCGGACAGCGCAAGGACCATCAATTTTTTCAGAAGCTTCTTTTTCATAGCTTTCTCCTTTCCTGCGGTTTCATCCTTCTTAACAGACAAGTCTGATCTGGCATGTCTGCTACGATGAAAATGTTCTGCATGTTTATTACTCTTGTTTCATATTTTATCTCTGTCTGGCAAGTTTATGATACCTTTATTGTGCATACTCTCACGGAAGATGTCAAGGTAAAGAGATCCAGTCAAGTGGATATTCGCATCGGTAATTTTTTTCAGCCACTTACTGCAAAATCAGCTTTTCCTCCCAGCTATCCAGCGTAGCGCTGATAGCTCATCCAACTCCCGAGCAGCCACACTACCCTACCGCCCTGAAAAGCCAGCCCGTGAGGCGTGTGCTGCCTGTCGCCGGACTCTGCAGGAGGGGAGCTGATTCTTGGCTGGCCCCGACGAAGCCCCGGCGGCAGGCAGCACACGCCTCACGGGCGTCCCTTTTCACCAAAAAAAGCCGAACCAGCCACATCCCGCAGCCAGTTCAGCTCAACCCATACAACTACAAACTCACTCACCATCAACCCAGGCAAGCAGCTTCCCGGTAAAAACCCTATTAAAGAAATGGATCACCGGTCCCAGCCCAAAAGCCGTCACCAGTGTACCAATACCCACAACACCACCAGTCAGATAACAGATCAGCGCACAAAGCACATCATTAGACATCCTGTGCCAGAAATAAGGAATCTTCGGCCATCTCTCTGTCATGATCAGCGAAAGACTATCATAAGGCGCAACCCCCTCATCCGGCATCTGATACATCGACAGTCCCAGACAACAGATCACAACACCCACACACAGTGCCACCAAACGTACCGGCAGCGCCACAAGCTCCAATCCAAAAACACCAGTATAAATATTATAAAAGAAAGTAGTAATATAAGCCAGACAAACCGCATTCACAACCGTACCGATCCCAAGGAACCTTCTGCCAAAAGCAATCTCAATGATCAGCAGCACAATATTTACAATCAGCTGGAAATTACCATACGCCATACCAATCATATCCGCAACCGCCATATTCATTCCACTGAACGGATCCGTTCCGAGCCCGGCAAGCTTGAAAATTCCAATCCCCATACCTGCAAAAACATTTCCGATACACATGATCAGAACATGCTTCCAGTTAATGTTCTTCAAAAAATCCCCCATAAACCTTATACCTCATCCTCTCTGAAAATATTGTCAGGCAGATATCCACGATCCACCTTCACTGCGCAAGATCCATACCAGATAATACCTTAATAACCAGCCTGCTGCAACGCTTATATTCTATCACACCACCTCACCCCTGTAAAACACAAAAGCTCCAAGAAACAACAAAAAAAGACATCCTGCAGACCACATTATATGATCTGCCGGACATCTCTCTTTTTCATATCACGCTGTTAATTCAATTTCACAATCACCAGTCAATCCCGAAGCTCTCATGGCAGAGCCTCGTTATTTCAGATATCCCGAAAAATTTTTTCAATATCCAATATTATTTAATGAACTTAACCTCAGGATAAATTGCCTGCTTGGCAGCCTCTTTACGCTCATTAAATACAACCTTGTTCTCCTCAAACAGGTTACGTCCTTGTGCATCGATAGATACGATCAGCGGCCCAAATTCTTTAACCTTGTTGCACCATAAAGTCTCAGGCATACCAAGCTCATCCCAGTGATGCTCAACAATCTTCTCAACCTCTGTAGCAGCCACAACTGCACATCCAGCCGGGAAAACACAGTGGATAGCACCGAACTCTTTACAAGCACGCTCCGTATTCGGGCCCATACCACCTTTACCAACGATCACTCTGACACCAGTCAGTTTTGTAAACTCATACTCGAACTTCTCCATACGCATGGAAGTTGTCGGTCCTACAGAAACCATTTCATAATCATCCTCTGTACCCTCGATCTTACGAACGATCGGGCCGGCATGGAAAATCGCTTTGTTGCGGATATCATACGGAAGCTCTCTTCCATACTCAACCAGACGACGGTGAGCAACGTCACGGCAGGTCATCAGATCTCCGTCCAGCCATACAATATCGCCGATTTTGATATCAGCCAGGTCTTCTGCGCTTATAGGTGTAATAAGAACTTTTTTATC
The DNA here is from genome assembly GCF_020686995.1 of Blautia fusiformis. Lineage (NCBI taxonomy): Bacteria > Bacillati > Bacillota > Clostridia > Lachnospirales > Lachnospiraceae > Blautia > Blautia fusiformis. Next base: position 141,493 of record NZ_JAJEPT010000006.1, on the reverse strand, counting down.
TCCTCTGATTTCGATCATGATTTTTCCCTCCGTTTATATTAAGCATTAAATTTCCATGTGGAATGAGTATCACAGGTTACTGTAAGATCCGGATTTACAACCAGATGTCCACGACGGTGAGACCAGCATCCAACGTTTACTGCAACACCGATGGTAGATGGATGACGTGCGGTATTCTCAATGTTGACACCCATTACAGAATACTTTCCGCCCATACCCTGCGGTCCAAGGCCAATGGCATTGATACCGTCCTCGAGAAGCTTCTCCATTTTTGCTGCGTTTGCGTTGTCATTGTGAGAACCGATCGGGCGCATCAGCGCTTTCTTGGAGTTCAGGGCAGCTGTCTCTACAGATGTACCTACCCCAACACCAACAAGAAGCGGAGGACACGCATTCAGTCCGTAAGTTGTCATCTGATCCAGAACGAAATCGGTAACACCCTCATAACCGGCACCTGGCATCAGAACCATTGCTTTTCCAGGAAGGGTACATCCGCCGCCTGCCATGTATGCGTAGATCTCACATTTATCGCTGTTAGGAACAATATCCCACCATACAGTCGGGGTTCCTTTACCAACATTTTTCTTTGTATTGTACTCATCAAAAGTCTGAACTGAGTTATGTCTTAACGGTGCTGCAAAAGTAGCCTGGACAACGGCATCTTTCAGAAGTGCTTCCAGCTCATTGATATACGGGAAATTTGTTCCGCATTTCAGCCAGAACTGAAGAACTCCTGTATCCTGACAGCTTGGGCGGTTCAGCTCTACAGCAAGTCCCTGGTTCTTTGTCATTGTTTCATAAAGAACCTTTGGAAGTGCAGCTGTTTCCTGTGACCCAAGCTCTTCAAGTTTATTAACTACGTCATCCGGTAATTTTTTTCCAATATGGGCAACAAAATCTGCTACCATGTCTGTTAATACTTTAACTCCATTTTCCTTAGTCATGATTTACCTCCTGATATGGTTCGATGGTTTAATGTTTTTTAGTTACATAGGTTTTTGTTGGTTGTTTCATCATTAATTTTGGCTGATTAATGGTTAAGATGGCTTTTTGGCTTATTTATCACTTCCCCTGTACTGTATGATCAGTACAGGAGGGAATGAACTTAATTGATCAAAAGTGTTGCTGGTCACAAAGTGAACAGTAACTCAAAAGTTTCTCTCCTTACGGATAGAACGGAAACAGGATCGGCAACAGGATCATACAGATCACAAAGGATACCAGGATCAGCGGCAGACCGGATTTCACATAGTCCTTGAATTTGTATCCTCCAAGACCGACTACCATGGTGTTTGCCGGCATACCGATCGGTGTTGCATATGCACAGGAACCTGCGATAACAGTTGCGATAACAACGGCTCTCGGATCTGCTCCGAGGTTGTTTGCAAGAGATACCGCAATTGGAATCATCAGTGCTGTGGTTGCTGTATTTGACATGAAATTTGTCAGCACACAGGTTACAATAAAAATCACCAGAAGAAGAAGGATCGGACTCGGATCTGCTCCAAGAAGTCCTACGATCTTATCTGCGATCAGTTCTCCGGCTCCGGTTGTATCCAATGCTTTTGCAAGTGTCAGAGAACCGCCGAAAAGAAATACAACCTTCAGGTCAATGGACTTCAGTGCGTCTTTCTCGGAAATAACTCCTGTCAGAACCAGGAGGATCGCTCCGATACATGCGGAAACCTCAATGCTGATGCCGATCTCTTTCTCAAAGATCATTGCAAGGATCACAAGGATCAGTACTACCAGGGAAACAGTCTGTTTCCACTTCGGTACATGGCTGAAATCCTGCTGATCTTCAAGAGCTGCACCGGATGCATTCTTTCCATCCGGAAGGAATTTATATCCGATAAGGACAAAGTAAAGGATTCCAATCAGAAGTATCGGAACTCCAACCGGCGCATACATAAAGAAGCTTGTGGAAAGCCCCATCTCCTGAAGTGCATTCACACCCATCAGGTTTCCGGGTGCACCGATAATAGAAAGGTTTCCGCCAAGTGCTGCGGCAAATACCAGCGGCATCAGAAGACGGCTTCTGGAATAACCGGACTCATCGGCGATTCCACAAACTACCGGAATCAGCACTGCTGCAGTACCTGTATTGGATAAGAATCCAGACATTACACCTACGATCACCATAATCGCAATGATCAGTGTTTTTTCTGTTCTGGCAAATTTCGTGACCAGTCCTCCGATCTTATTTGCCATTCCTGTTTCGAACAATGCCTGGCCTACTACAAACATGCCAACGCAAAGGATTACGTTACTGTTTACATACTGTGAAAATGTTGTTGTTGCATCCACAACTCCTGTAAGGGTCAGGCCGATCGCACAGATCGAAGCCGTCAGACCAAGAGGAATTTTTTCAAGGATGAAACTGATAATGGTGAACACAAGAAACAGCAATGTGATAGTTGTCTGAGACATTTCTGTACTCTCCTTCCATTTGGTTTTTTCCTGAAAAGTATAGGCCGTACACGTTTCTTTTGATGGTTCCATTATAACCGGTGTACATATAAAAAAACAAATTAATGAAACATATATCCGCATAAAAAATATTTATAGTATCAGTTTTTAATGATAATTTTTGTACATTACTAACATAAAATCAGCGTATCAGCAAATGAATCTGGCAAAAATTATATTTCTATGCTATTTTTATGTAGACACCCAAATACTCTGTCACATCTTTTCCGGACGGAAATGAAAAACTTTACTAAAAAATTTAATCTGACAATACATCGAGAGAAGGTTTATCATGACACTGAATCAACTACGCTATTTCTGCACAGCCAGCCGCTGCCACAGCATCACAAAGGCAGCCGAAGAATTATATGTGACCCAGCCCACCATTTCCATGGCTATCCGCGATCTGGAGATTGAATTCGGGATCAGTCTTTTTTCCAGAAAAGGAAATCAGCTGAGTCTGACCCAGGAGGGAGAGTCCTTCTACAAAAAAGCTACCTATATCCTTCAATATTGTAATGAGCTTCAGGCCGATTACTCCAGCATGTCCAGGATAAAGCCCCCTCTTCGCATCGGGATCCCTCCCATGTTGAGTACCGTATTTTTTCCGGAGCTGCTTACGGCGTTTCACGAAAAGCACCCGGAAATTGCCGTAGTACTGGAAGAATACGGATCTGTCCGTGCCTGCAATCTGGTACAGGATGACACCCTGGATGTAGCTTTGGTCAATATGGAACAGTATAATATAGATAAATTTCACAACACCGTCCTGGCCAACGACCAAGTGGTTTTCTGTGTGAGCAACGACCACAGGCTGGCAGAAAAAAAATCAGTCACAACAAAAGATATGGCGAAAGAGCAGCTGATCTTTTTCAATGCTGACTCCGTCCAGAATCAGATCCTGAAAATGCGTTTTGAGATGGATGGCCACACACCCAATATCGTTATGCGGAGCAGCCAGATCTACACCACCCTACAATTTGTAAAAACCGGAAAATATGGCTGCTTTCTCTACTCCAGCATGACCGATAACTTTTCCACCTCCAATGTTACCGGTATCCCGCTCAATCCACCTGTCCGCATAAAAATCGGCATGGTATGGAAAAAAAGCAAATATATCAGCGGCGATATGCTGACATTTCTGCATTTCACCCGCATGTATTACAAAGAACATCCGCTGATAGAAAAGTAAATCCCAAAACTTCCAATTATATGTCGATTAATTTTTCTAATAAATGCAATTTTTTTTAAAAAACCATTGAAATCCATCAATTCATGTGATACTCTGTGTTACAGTGTTTTTCTACACAAAACGAATGACCGCCACCACCGCACACAAAAGGTCCTGGCATCATTCAAAAATAAAAAAACTCAGGAGAGTCTCTTCAAATCAAAAGGGAAGAGCGCCGAAGGTGTACGCAGCACACAAAATGCTGTAAATCTCTCAGGCAAAAGGATGGAGGAAAGAGTAATGTTTACACAAATCAACAACTTTATCACATGGTTTGACGGAGTCGTTTGGGGACTTCCGCTGATCATTCTGATCCTGTTCACAGGAATTCTGTTAACCACTCGGTTAGGTCTTTTACAGGTAAGGCACCTCGGAAAGGCACTGAAATTCATGGTAAAAAATGAAGAAGGCGGCGATGGTGAGGTCACAAGCTTCGGAGCTCTGTGTACTGCACTTTCAGCAACCATCGGAACCGGAAATATCGTAGGTGTCGCAACTGCTATCGCAGCCGGCGGACCAGGAGCACTTTTCTGGATGATCGTAGCCGCATTCTTCGGAATGGCAACCAAATACGCAGAAGGACTTCTGGCGATCAAGTACCGTACCATTGACAAAGAAGGCCACGTTCTCGGCGGACCTTTCTACTACATCGAAAACGGTATGGGAAAACAGTGGAGATGGCTTGCCAAGATCTTCGCATTTTTCGGAGCAGGTGTGGGACTTTTCGGTATCGGAACCTTTACACAGGTAAACGGTATCTCATCTGCAGTTACCAATTTCTTTGACCCGGATAAAGCACACACAGTAGCACTTTTCGGAAATACATATTCCTGGGCAACTGTAGTTGCATGTCTGATACTTACCGTATGTGTAGGACTTGTCGTTCTCGGCGGAATCCAGAGAATCGCAAAGGTATCCCAGGTCGTTGTACCGTTTATGGCAGTTCTCTATGTTGCACTGGCACTGATCATCGTGATCACAAACATCACTGCAGTACCTACAGCGATCGTAACTATCGTAAAATCTGCTTTCACAGGAAGTGCACTTGCAGGTGGCGCAATGGGAACCATGGTCGTAGCTATGCAGAAGGGTATCGCCCGCGGTATCTTCTCCAATGAGTCCGGTCTTGGTAGTGCCCCGATCGCAGCCGCTGCAGCTCAGACAAAGGAGCCGGTACGTCAGGGTCTTGTATCCATGACAGGTACATTCATTGATACTATCGTTATCTGTACCATGACAGGTCTTTCCATCGTCATCACAGAGACATGGAACACAGGTCTTGAGGGTGTTGCCATCACAACAGCTGCTTTCCAGAAAGGTCTTCCTTTCCCGCCGTTTGTAGCATCCTTCTCACTGATGCTGTGCCTGGTATTCTTTGCATTCACAACAATCCTTGGATGGGATTACTACGGTGAAAGATGTCTGGAATACCTGTTCAACAGAAACAAAGCCGCAGTTACAACATACCGCTGGCTGTACATCATCTGCGTATTCATCGGACCATATATGACTGTAGCAGCTGTATGGAACATCGCAGATATCTTCAATGCCCTGATGGCATTCCCGAACCTGATCGCTCTTCTTGCCCTGAGCGGTGTGGTTGTAAAGGAAACTAAGGATTTCTTCAAAAGACATAAAAATTACGAATTCTGATCCCAAATATCGTAATCAAATGTAAACACGCGCAAACCCATGATGATCCCCTAATATCATATAAAAAAAGACGCGAACCTTTTTATCCTCCGATAAAAGGCCGCGTCTTTTTTATTTAAAAGCTTTCTATGCCAGCGTCAGGATCTCCATCTGCTGTGTCAGATCCGCTGCATCCAGAATCTCTCCATTTCGGATATCTTTCTTATCAAGCCGGACACACATTTCCTCTCCATCTGTCATATGGAAAAAATTATCCTCCAGAGTAACATCCGCATCAGTAAATCCAATAGCTGTAAACGGACTGAAGCAGCTGCTTTTTAAATGGATCACAAATGCATCACCTTGCTCCTCCACCTCGGCAGTGATCTCCGGTTTATCCAACTCCAGATATTTATACGGAACAAGGGTCTCCACATCACAGAGCACATCTCCGCCAGCAAGTGTCACTTCCGCCTCAAGAAAGATCTCATACTTCTTGTCTTCCCATCCGGAAACATCCACCGCCAGGATCGGAGCGGACTCCTGCACACCCACAGTGCCCGTTCCGGTAAGCTTCTCAAGAATCTCGCATTCCATATTTTTCACATAAAAGGCAACCTGATATGACTGTGCGTCCATACTTTCATTTTCCAGATACACCTGCATGATATCCCCATCCATGCACATACTCACCGCCTGTAGCCCATAGAATTTTTTGCCATATAATGAAGTGCCTTCCAACGGCCAAAGTAGTCGATACTTGCCCAGGATGCCACCGGCCAGTTGTCATTGATCTGCCAGTAAAGGGTACCCATACAGCGGCCTCTGTGACGTCTCCAGTGGTCTACTCCATACTTCATGGCCATTCCCTGAAGGATCTGGCTCACATAGAGAAGCTTGCGGAAATTCTCCGGATAACGGAAATTCTCGGAAAGATAATACAGGATCTTTCCGTTAGCTGCAGGATTTTTCTGGTGGTTCTCCATCACCCTGGAAAAAATATTCCTGTCTTTCTCTTCCGTAAAGCTCTCCACAGTTTTCAGGCACGGAAAAGACTGGAAGCCAAACTCCGAGCAAAAACGAAAATAATGCTTCTGATAATCTGTAAAAGGCTTCTGACCATGCCATACATCCCAGTAGTGACAGTCTCCTCTGTTCTCATCGTCCGGATCATCAAAGCAGCCTCCGGAGCTTGGGGAAGACTGCCAGAAAAAGGTCTCGCTGTCTGCCGCCCTCACTGCTTTCGGAATCACATACTCAAACATTTTTATGTAGTCCGCACGGAGATATTTCGACTCACTCTGTACCTCCGGCCAGTGATCCCAGGCAGACTCCATCTCATTGTTTCCGCACCACAGGCCAAGGGATGCATGATGACGGAGACGTTTTACATTTTCCGTGATCTCCTTCGTGATATTATCTTCAAATTCTTCTGTAAGATCATAAACATTACATGCGAACATCAGATCCTGCCATACGATCAGTCCCATCTCATCACAAAGATCATAGAAATGATCCGAAGGATAATAACCGCCGCCCCACACACGGACACAGTTAAAATTGGCACGTTTGCAGGATTCCAGAAGATACTTCTGGACCTCCGGTGTGATCCTGGAATAGATGCAGTCCTCCGGAATATAATTTCCCCCCATGGCAAAAATTTTCACGCCATTGACACAGAACGCGAACTCTTTTCCCCAGAGATCTTTTTCCTGGCTGATGGTAAGGGTACGGAGACCGATGCGCTTCGTTATGGTTTCCAGAACTGTGCCATACTCGTCCAGAAGTTCCACCTGAACTTTATATAACGGCTGATCGCCGTAGCCGTTTGGCCACCAGAGCTTCGGGTTGTGGATCGAAGATGTCAGCACTGCTGGATTATTATTCGCTGATACAGTCTCCCCCACTTTGCATACATGGGCTTCCGTTTTTCGGTCGTTAGCACCTGTTCTATGTCCACAGACGCTCTCTGCATCCTCCTGGATCGTCACCCTCACCTGACACTTATCCACAGCATCTCCGCTTACAGCCACAGTTGTACACACATCCACAGCATTATCCCCATGCACCTGTGTGATCTTCACATCCTCAATTCTCGGATGACTGTATGCTTCCAGATAAATATCCCGAAAAATCCCGGCATCAATGGTCTGGGGGCCCCAGTCCCATCCAAACATACAATGAGCCTTCCGGATCAGCTGGTTTCCTTTCATTCCACCGCAGGGAACATAGTGGATCTCTTTATTATCTTCATACTCATAAGCTTCGATATACTTGAATACCGACCGGAATACGATCCGGATCTGATTCTCCCCGGAATGAAGAAATTCTTTCACATCCAGCTTCCAGGTACGATGCATGTTATCTGCAGATCCGGCTTTTTGCCCATTGATATAAATATCTGCAAGAGTATCCAGCCCCTCACAGACCAGAATTATTTTTTCTTCTTTTAGGATATCCTCTGCAGCCACAAATGTTCTGCTGAATTCATAATCCTTCCGGAACAGTTCCCTTGTCACATCCTCATTTGTCCGGTAAAAAGGATCTTCGATCTTCCCGGCACCATAGAGCCCGGAAAGCACAGATCCCGGAACCTGTACCTCACATAATCTGTCATTTCCTGCTTCTGCCAGCTCCCACTGGCCATTTAACATTATTTTCCTCATAAAATATATCTTCTCCTGTAAAAATCCCCTTCGCACGATCTTATATACAGGGCTGTTGTATCAGCCGTACTGTATTTTATTTATAGCCTTCCCCCATAATTCCGGTAATTCTCAATATAATCCAGGATCTCCTCCGGGTCTTTCATGAACCGGCACATACCCACAACATCTCTGGACATAAATTTTTCCCCTGCTGTGTATTCCAGGAGTGCCTGCATGCTGTCGTAATATCCCTGAATATTATAAAGAACGATCGGCCTGTCGATCCGTCCCAGACTCTTCAATGTCAGAATCTCAAAAAACTCCTCATAAGTACCAATTCCCCCAGGTACCACGATGGTCGCATCCGAGCGGCTTTCCAGCAGGTGCTTCCTCTCACGCATATTTTCAGTAAAAATGAACTCTGTACAATGCTCATACAACACTCCCGGCTGGTCAAAAAATCTCGGTGCGATACCCAGGATATAGCCTTTTTCTCTGTCAACACCCCGGGCTGCCGCCCCCATCAGCCCCTCTTTTCCACCTCCGAAAACAAGGCCGTGTCCTCGCTTTCCCATCAGCTGTCCCAGCTCTTCCGTTTTCTCATAATAGATCTTTTTCAGCTCTGCGCTGGACGCTCCATAGATACAAATATTCATGCTTCCGTCTCCTTCCCTGCTGCCTCCACAAATGCCCGTAGAAGCTTCAGCTGCTCCGAAGAATCATACATCATCTCCGGATGCCACTGCACAGCTACTGCAAATGGATGATTATTTATCTCTGAATATAACTTTTGCCGGCCTCTGCACATGATACTGGCAAAGACCGGCTTTCCGTCATTTCCGATACATCTGGAATGCATCCGAAAATGCCTGTTATTTTATTATAATCTGACATACACATGGGGTCAAGCAATTGCCGCTGCCTGAAGCTCACGTTTTATTATACGAGAACTTTTTCTACTGCGTCTTTCCATCCGCTGTATTTCTGGTTTCTTTCCTGCGGATTCATGGAGGGGATGAACTGATTGCGGTTCTTCACCTCGAAAATGCTCTCCATCTATAATTTAGGGACTGATCAGTCATACAAGCCATTCTGCTCAAAATCTCTGAACAGGCTAGCTTCTCCATCATCAGCAAATGCATCTGCATCCCCCTGATCGGAGTCATCCTGTCCTCCCTGGATATCTGGGATATCTGCATCCTGGGAATCCTGGGACGTGCTATCCTCAGAGCTGTCCTTGCTATCCTTGCTGGAACTGTCATCTTTACCAAGTTTTACAGTGAGTGTCTTCTCCTTATATTCATTACCATCCAGAACTGCAACCGTCACATCGATCTTTTCCTTCGGCTCATAATACTGAAGCAGCTCAACCAGCTGATCGATACTGGTGATCGTTTTACCATCAAACTCTGTAATGACCATATTCTTGGTAATACCTGCATCATCGGCAGGGCCGCCCTCGGTTACCTTCGAAACAAATACACCCTGCGGGATACCATAAATCTGTACTGCCTCCGTACTTACTGTACTGCCTGTGATACCAAGGATACCATGATTATCCACTTTATCTCTTGCCTTGGCATTCATCATGTTCTCAAGAGAATCCGCAACATCAGAAATTGCAATGGCATAACCCATACCTTCAACCTCAGTAGAAGCAAGCTTGGAAGAGTTAATACCAACAACCTCACCATCCATATTCAGAAGCGCACCGCCACTGTTACCGGGATTGATAGCCGCATCTGTCTGGATCAGGTTCACGCCTTTGTTGATACTGCTGCTGTTATCTGTAGAATCACCCTCGATCTGTCCTGATGCATCTGTCTTACGGTTCTTAGCACTGACAATACCAGTAGTAACGGACTGGCCATAGCCAAGTGCATTACCGATGGCAACAACCTGCTCACCGATCTTCAGATCATCAGAGCTTCCGATCTTTGCAACAGAAATTGCATCCATTGTATCATCCGAAACATCCTTCGTTGCAACAGAAACAACTGCAAGATCCTCGCTTTCATCAAAGCCCTTTACCGTAGCCTCATAAGCATTACCATCTGCAAAGGCAACTGACAAGGTATCGGCACCATCCACAACATGATAGTTTGTGGCGATCAGCAGCTCAGAATCTGTTTTTCCGATGATAATACCGGAACCGCTTCCTTCAACTTCCTGCTCCTGGCTCGGCGCATACTGGGAACCAAACATGCTGTAATAATCCTGAACCTCCTGAACGGACTTGGTTGTGATGGCAACTACAGAAGGCATTGCCTTCTCAGCAACATCTGATACATCCAGACTGCCCTTTGTATCGGAGGATTTTGTATCCTCTGTATCTTCGCTGTCTTTATTTGATTTTTTATCAGACTTCATAAGAGTCAGATTCTCGGAGCTGTCGGTTGCCGCCTGTACGGACTGTGCACCGGAGAAATAATTTATACCTTCATATGCACCAACTCCAATGCCGCCGGCAAGTACTGCACACAGGCTGATGGTTGCACCCTTTTTCATCATTTTCTTTATTTTTAATTTTCTGTTATTGTTCATGGTTAAGTCCTCCCTGGGAAAAAATTCTTCTCTGTTTCCTTTTGATGCTTCAAAGTATATGGGTTAATTGTGTTTACTTTGTGGGAAAAATGTGTTTTATTTGTTAAAACTTTTCACTGTCATCACAACTACAAACCACGCAACCTCAAGAAGAACGATCATTCCACCTGGTTTCAGTCCGGCATAATAGGAAAGAAACAGTCCGGCAATGGTGGTACATACCGCCACGATAATGGCACAGATCAGTGTACCCTTATAGCTTTTTGCCATCTGCATCCCACACGCCACCGGAACTACCAGCATGGAGGAAACGATCAGGGTTCCTACTGTACGGGACGCAATGGAAACTGTCAGAGCCGTCAGAATAGTAAAAAGAAAATTAATATTCCGCACGGAAACACCGGAGATCCTTGCCGCATTTTCATCAAAGCCGATATAAAACAGTTCCCTGTAAAAAAACAGCACTGCTGCCAGTACCAGCACACTGATCACAACTACCAGCGCCAGCTCTCCTTCACTGATGGACACAATACTTCCGAACAAAAAGCTGTTCAGACTGGCACCGTTTTCCACAAAGCCGGACAGCACACCGGCCAGTCCGATCCCGGCAGACATGACGATGGAGATCGCCACCTCCGAATAACGCGGAATTTTTTTGCGGATAGCCTCAATTCCAAGAGCAGCTACGATGCACATCACTACTGCACCGGCTACCGGATTCACTCCAAGTATCAGTCCCAGCACAACACCAGCCAGTGAAGAATGGGAAAGCGCATCTCCGATCATGGACATCCGTTTCAGAACAATGGTGATCCCGATGCAGGGCGTGATCACAGCCAGAAGGATTCCCACCAGAAAAGCCCTCTGCATAAATCCATACTGTAAAATACTCATACTTCGTCGATCCTCCCCTCTTCCGCTTTAAAGAACCGGTTTGCTCCTTTAAACTCACCTGAATTTCCATGAGTAACCATAAGGATCGTCAACCCCTGTTCCTCATTCCGCTTCCTCAGAACTTCTGCAAGTGTTTTCACAGAAACCATATCCATTCCTGTGGTAGGCTCATCCAGGATCAGGATCTTCGGTTTTCCTGCCAGTGCACGTGCCAGCATGACCCTCTGCTGCTGTCCTCCGGAAAGATCTCCGATCCTTCTTTTCCAGAACTCTTCCATTTCCATCTCCGCAAGTGCGGCTTTCAAACGCGGGATCTCTTTTTTTGCCCGGAAACGTGCCTTCCAGGAAGAGGAATACACACCTGTCATCATGATTTCTTCCACAGTCGCCGGAAAATTCTGGTTTCTGCTGATACTGTTCTGTGGAACATATCCCAGATCTCCTTTTCCGAATGTGGCAGAAATATCTTTTCCATTTACGGTGATACTTCCCTCCTGCGCCTTCAGTTCGCCCAGAAGAAGCTTCAGAAATGTACTTTTTCCACTTCCGTTTTCACCGGTAAGGATGGCATAATCGCCATCCTTCACCTCCAGACTCACCTGATCCAGCACAGGTGTCCCTGTATAGTGAAACGAAAGATTTTCTATCAAAATTCCCATAATTTCTCCTTTTTTGTTACAGCTGCTGTCCTGCACCTTCAGTTCAATGCCTTCCTGAGCGCCTCCAGATTCTTCCTCATCACAGAAAAATAATCCTCTCCGGCCTCGATATCCTCCTCACTTAATCCCTCGATCGGATTCAACACAGCAGTCACCGCATCCACTTCCTTCGCCACTGTCTTCGCCACCTTGGGACTTGCCAGCTCCTCAAAAAATATGGTATGGATGTCGTATTTTTTCGCATACTCGATCACTTCCTGCATCTTGGCAGGATCAGGCTCTGAATCCGGTGTCAGCCCTTCGATAGCCAGCTGCTTCAGATCATAGGCATTGCACAGATATCCAAAAGCCTCATGCGCCACTATGATATCCCGGCTCTTCGTACCTTTCAGACCATCTCTGAACTCCTGATCCAGCTCATCGAATTCACCGGCATATTTCTCATAATTTGCTTCATAATAATCACCGTTCCCAGGATCAGCCTTCACAAAAGCATCTCTGATATTTTTCATTTCCTGCTTTGCACGCATAGGATCAAGCCAGACATGCGGATCTTTTCCTTCATCACCATGAGCATGATCATGTCCTCCATCCAGAAGCTCCACACCATCCGATGCCTCAGACACAACCAGATCCTGATTCTCCAGAGTATCCAGTACATCCTCCGCCCAGTGCTCCAGATCCGCACCATTATAGACAAACACATCTGCATCCTCAAGATTCCGGATATCCGTTGCCGCCGGCTCCCAGTCATGAGGCTCCGTTCCCGCCGGAACCATATCCTTCACCTGAATCCTGTCACCCCCTACCTTCCGGGCAAAATCATACATTGGATAAAAGCTGGCCATCACCTTCAGTCGGCCATCCTCCACAAATGGCTGTCCCACCGTTCCGGCCCTGTGCAAACCATATCCGGTCACACCGCCCACAACAAGAAGCGTCACTGCCAGAACTGCTACCGCTGTCATCTTCCCTCTGTTAACATTCATTTTTTAAGCCTCCTGCAGCTGTCACAATATCCATAAAAGATCGTCCGGCTCTGATCAATCTCAAATCCGTGTTCATCCAGCACATGTCCCACAAAATGATCGATACATCCACACTGCAGAGGAATCGTATGCCCACATTCCAGACACACAAGCTTACCGTAATTCTTCCGCTCCTCATCACGTATAAAACGATACTGGGCAGGCGCTCCCTCCACAGACGGAACCTTCAGCACCGCTCCCTCCTTCTGCAGCCGCTCCAGTCCTCTGTATACCGTTGTCCTTCCGATCCGGATCTCTTTTCCACGAAGGAGCTCCATAAACTGATCTATGGTATAAAATGTATCTCCATATTCCTGCAGGCATTCCAGAATTATTTTCTGCTGCCTGGTGCTGTATTTCATTTTTTCTTCCATTATATTTCCTACTCTCTTCTATCAACTGCACCTTACATGGCAGATTTGAATTTGAAAACCGTTTTCATATTACATTCAAATAAGAATTTCGTCAAGATATTTTTGAAGGGAAATAATTTTTGGTATGTTCTTATAAAAGCACTTTATCTCTACCTTCTTTTATGATAAAATATAACCAAGACTTAACCAATAGAAAGAAGGTAGACCTCTATGAAATCACAGCGACTGGACATGATCGAAGAATATGTGCTGGAGCATAAGAACGCTTCTCTCGATACATTATGTGAGAAATTCAACGTATCCAAAAACACCATCAGAAGAGATGTCGATATCCTTCTGAAACGTGGCAGTATCATGAAAGTATATGGCGGTGTCGCAGCACTCGAAACTCCACAGACTCTTCCCCTTCTGTCTTACGAAGAGCGTGGCGGACGTTTTCCTGACGAAAAGAAAGAAATCTGCCGCCGTGCCGCAGAGCTTGTGGCAGAAGACGATACCATCTATATCGATACAGGTACAACCTGCCTGAACCTGGTTGATTTTATTGCAGATAAGCACTGTACGATCCTGACCAACAGCCTGCTTATCTTCAACAAGGCAGCATCCTATCCGAACCTGGATATCATTTCCGTTCCCGGAAAGCTGAACCGCAAGACCCTGTCCTTCACAGGACCGGATATCAAGGATTATCTGCAGACCTACAACATTTCCATGGCTTTTATGGCCTGCACAGGTGTAACCATGAAGAGCGGACTTACCAATGCCAGCGCCGAGGAATACATCACCAAAAAAGCCATTGCAGAGAATGCCAACAGCATGATCCTTCTTGCAGACCATTCCAAATTCGGCCGGATCTCGCTTATGACCTATTCTTCCATGGAAAAGCTGGACGCCATCGTAACCGACCAGCCACTTCCTGAAGAATACGACAGCTTCTGCCAGGAGCACGGCATCCGTGTTATGACAATCGATTAAATGGGATATTGACCCTAAAAAACGGTGCATCTGCCGGAAATCCAGCAGATGCACCGTTTTTGAATATGCTCATTTCATTAGAGGATTTTATCTGAAAGGCAGATCTTACCCGATCTGCCTTTCAGTGTCATAAATTTATTTATGAAGCTTTCTTAAGCCTCAGTACTTCCTTCCCATGTGCCGACCTTTCTCTTTCCGGCAGCTTCATCGAACCAGTGTGTTGTAACTGTTTTTGCTCTTGTGAAGAAACGATAGCCATCTTTTCCGAGAACGTGCAGATCACCGAAGAAGGAATCCTTGTTTCCGGAGAATGGGAAGTATGCTGTCGGAACCGGGATACCTACATTGATTCCTACCATACCGCCATCTGTCTCCATAGCGAATTTACGGCTGTAATATCCGCTCTGTGTAAAGATACAGGAACCATTTGCAAATGGATTGGCATTCATGACTGCGATGCCTTCCTCATAATCCTTTACTCGTTTGATACAGGTTACCGGTCCGAAGATCTCACGGTTTCCAACTGTCATCTCCGGTGTTACATGATCAAGAATTGTCGGTCCTACGAAGAATCCGTTCTCATATCCCGGAACTACTACATTACGTCCGTCAAGTACAAGCTCCGCACCCTCATCGATACCCTTCTGGATCCAGTTGCAGATCTTCTCCTTATGACCTGCATTTACAACCGGGCCGAGATCGGTATCTTCATCATATGCACAGCCAAGCTTCATAGCCTCTGCTTTTTTCTTAAGAAGTGAAACAAATTCGTCTGCGATACTATCCTGTACGCATACAACCGGAAGAGCCATACATCTCATACCTGCGCATCCGTATGTAGAGTTGATGATCGCATTAACAGTAGCCTCAAGGTTGCAGTCCTCAAGTACAAGTGCATGGTTCTTTGCCTCACACTGTGCCTGAACTCGTTTGCCATGAGCTGCTGCCTTGGAATATACCTGTTTACCAACACCTGTTGTTCCTACGAATGTAACAGCCTTTACTCTCTCATCTGTAAGAAGGATATCAGCCTCTACACGGCTGCAGGTCACAAGGTTTACAACACCCTTCGGGAATCCGCCCTCTGTATAGAAGAGCTCCATGATCCTCATAGCTGTAAGTGGTGTCTGGGAGCTTGCTTTCAGTACTACTGTATTTCCACATGCAATGGAAAGCGGAACCATCCAGCCCCATGGGATCATTGCCGGGAAGTTCATCGGAACAATACCAGCAGTTACTCCAAGTGGTTTGCGATATGTAGCTGTATCATATCCTGTAGTTACCTGCATTGCAGCATCGCCCTGGATCATTGTCGGAAGTGCACATGCCTCTTCTGTAGGCTCAATTGCTTTCTGAACATCTCCTCTTGCCTCTTTGATGTTCTTTCCGAGCTCTTTTGCACAAAGTACGGAAAGTTCTTCCTTATGAGCATAAAGAACATCTCTCCATCTGAACATATACTGCTGTCTCTTTGCAAGAGAAAGTGAGGACCATTCCGGGAATGCAGCCTGTGCGGAAGCGATCGCCTCTTCTACCTCATCCGGTGTACAGCAGGGAACCTGCGCGATCACCTCACCTGTACTGGAATCTGTAACATCCATGTATTTCTCTGCCTTTGACTCTTTCCACTCACCGTTTACACAGTAACCCATTTTTTTGATCTCAGCCATTTTAAGATACTCCTTTCGTGCTTACCTTTTTATTCTTAACTTCATAAAAATTTTAGTCATTCTCGTTTTGTTCTGATCACAGATTATCATTTATTTTTAATTTTGTCAATATAGTATGGTTATATTTTGAGTATATTTACCGAAATTATGTGTTAATTTATTCACATTTCATGGTATTCCATGTTCCCTGTATAAACTCTTGAAACGCATGCATTTACAGCCATAAAAACGCATAGTGTCTTGTCGTTTTTTATTCCATTGTGAGAGCAAAAGTTACTCATTTTTGTTATTTTCATAACACACCATTCCACACACACTATTTATTGCCTCCAGCTACGCTGAGGCTTTTAGACCTGTGCAATCGGATTCACAGACAAGTAAGGGGTATCGTTGTTCTGTTACAATTACAGATTCCTCTGATCCCAGCATATTTTCTCTGTATTTTCCAGGAACAAGGAAATACATCTGTGCGTCCCTTGCGGACGCGCTCATTTTCACGACCGCTCGCTTCTTTTCACGGCTTATTGCACCTTTACATACAATCCTGCGCCTGCTTATCTGATCTACAGCATTTTCATAAATTACTGCAGCAATCAAAAAACAGGATACGGTTATCGTATCCTGCCTTAGCTTTTCATTTTCTGTTTTTCGCATATTTCTGACTAACCAAATATGGTCTGCACCAGCACCATATAAAACACCGTTCCCCCTCCTATGCTGAGCAATGTACTCTTCTTCCATTTATGTAATACCACAATGAACAGTATTGCGATCAGCTCTGGCAGTCCGTAATGCGTACTTTCCGGCACATCCTTCAGACAAAATACCACCAGCAATCCGATCACTGCACAGGGCAGTACTTTTCCCAGATAGGTGATCACGGCCGGCGGTTCCTTTCCTTCCGGGAATATGATAAACGGCAAAAATCGCGTTGTCATAGTCCCCAGGACCACTACCACAACCGTTATGATCTGCTGTGTTATTGTCATAGTCATTCCTTATCCCTCCTGTCCGGCTATATCCCAACTGTCATGCCTGATATTCTCCTGACTTCTGTATACGTTCTTTTTTTCTCTTCTCCTCATGCTTCTTCATTCCCAGAAAGCATAAAACGATCGATGCCATTGACGGAAGGATAAACTTCCCTCTTCCAAAGATCACCAGGCAGATCACAGAGCATACAATTCCGACCAGCGCCGGCTTATGATCTTGTGCATCTTCCCACTGATCAATGAACATAACCACAAACAACGCAGTCATGACAAAATCCAATGATGTACGTCCCTTTCTGTTTTACAATTTCCACAGCTGATGCTGCCCGTCCATGGTAACAAGATCTCCCTCATTGATATCTCTTTCATACAGGAGGCCGTCATCATGTCGCAGACTTGTTTCATTTCCATTTTCATCTTCCATCAGCACTACTGACATAAGTGCTTCACCCGGCTGCCGCTCTTCACAGCCGAAATCCATGTCTTCTTCTATCTTCAGAACCTTATACTGCATGATCAGATTTCCTCAAGCAGCACATCGTTAACGGCCTCATAAGCGTCCTCAAGCGCATCCAGTGCCTCTGTCAGCGTGTCCATCTTCCGGCTGTCCGCATTTTCTTCCTCATAGGCCTCTATCACTTCAGCCATTACATCCTTCAGCTCTTCCAGTGAATTTGCAATGTCCTGCAGCTTCTGATCTTTGTCCTCTTTTGATGTGATATTTACGATCTTACTCATGATCCTTCCTCCTGTCGCTTTACTCTCATTCTTTATTCTGATCCTTTATCCTGCATATATCATGCTTTACATGTCATACTCCACATTTACCCATTGTATCATATCCTGCACGCAGATGCATCGGATATGTTTTCTATCTGCTTTATATAATACCACCGAATTCATAAAAAATTTGGTAAAATCTTACCAAATTACCCGTCTTAGTCTGTTTATACTGATTTTTCCACTCCGGTCTGGTATAATCGATCTAAAGGAGTTTTTCAATTTACAAACCACTCCTTTCCCACTACAAGGAGGCATATTGCCATGAAAGAAAAAACCGAAACCTTTAACCAGGGAAAAAGATATTTCTTTTATATTCTGATGTTCGCCATCCTTGGCTGGTTCATTTTTATGCAGATTTTTGGTGCGGATGAACGTTCTTCCGACACCTCAGCAGCCTCTGTGATCTATTCCGGTACCGTTACCTGGCAGAAACCGGATGGAACCACCCAGGAAATCTCCGTTCCGGGCACCTACAAGGTTCCCGTCGGTGACACGATGGTCCTCAACATCCAGCTTCCCGATGATCTTACAGATACCTGCTTTGCCATCCGTTCTTCCCTGCAGGATGTGGATTTTTATGTAGGGGACGACCTCAGGACCAGCTACTCCACGCATAAAACAAGGCTTGTGGGCAAAAACTCCGCCAGCCGTTATGTTTTCTGCCCGGTTTATGCTTCCGATGCCGGCAAAGAGCTCCGTATTGAACTGACCACCTACACCTCCAATTACACCGGAGTTGTCAATCCTGTTTACTGTGGAAACAAGGCAGATACGGACTGGAAACCTACATTGCTTTTTTTATCCTGTTTGCCGGAATCGTCACGATCCTGTTCAGTTTCGCTCTGGGATTGGTCTATCATACACGATTTGACATGGAATATCTTGGATGGTGCATGGTTATGGGCGCCGTCTGGATGCTGGGTGAATCCAAGCTCCGTCAGTTCCTGGTCCCCAACGCTTCCGCTCTCGGATCTCTGTGCTTCGTTATGATCCTTTTGTGTCCGCTCCCGATCCTGTTTTTTGCGGACAGTCTCCAGAAAGGGCTGCATCACAGATTTTATGTCTGTCTTGGAAGCATCGCAATGATAAACTTTGCAGTCTGTACGATCCTCACTGCTGCAGGTATCGCAGATTATATCGAAACCATGCCTGTAAGTCACGGAATCCTGGCGATCACCGTTGCCACAATATTTGTACACCTTTTCCAATATATACGCACCGAAAAAAACAAGGCCGACCGGCTTTTGCTCATTGGTCTGCTGGCAGCGATCCTGTGTATTGCCGTTGAGGCAACCTCCGTATACTTTGTCACATTAATGTCCGGACTGTTTGTGGGCGCCGGCATGCTGATCCTGCTCTTTGTCAATATTGTAAGAGCCATCAAAAATGTCCAGGATATAGAACTGAAACGCCAGCAAAGCGAAATCCGCAAAAACCAGGAACAGAATGAAAAAATGTCTCTGCAGATGATTCAGACCCTTTCCACCACCATTGAGGCAAAGGATGCGTACACCCGCGGTCATTCCTACCGGGTTGCACAATATGCAGCCCTGATCGCAGAGGAGCTGGGCTGGACACCGGAGGAGATCCTGAATCTGAAGCGTGCTACTCACCTTCACGACATCGGTAAGATCGGTATCCCGGATCCGTTCCTGAACAAACCTGCACAGCTGACCGATGATGAATACAACCTTATAAAAAAACACACCGTTATCGGTGCCGAGATCCTGAAGGATATAACCTTGATCCCACATGCGGCAGAAATCGCAAGAAGTCACCATGAGCGTTATGACGGAAAAGGCTATCCGGACGGGCTGGCCGGAACAGAAATCCCCATCCATGCCCGGATCGTGGCTGTTGCCGACTGCTACGATGCCATGAACTCCCGCCGAATCTACCGTAATGCGCTTCCACCGGAGGTTGTTTACGAAGAATTCCGCAAAAACCGTGGTACACAGTTCGACCCGGAGATCACAGACATTTTTCTGAAACTGCTCAATGAAAAACGGCTGCCTCAGTGGGATCCTTCCCAGGAAGAACCGGACACTTATAACCTTCCGGATATGCAGCTTACCGTCAGCAAATTCATCTCGGACATAATGGCCACCATAAAAAGTCAGGAAGACGCAAAAAGCTATGATTTCCTTACCGGTCTTCCCATGCGTAACCTGGGCGAACGTCTTACCGCGGAATTTATGCAGACACATGATGGATGTTTGGTATTCCTTGATATGGACAACCTGAAAAAGATCAACGACATCTATGGCCACAAAGCCGGCGACCGTGCACTGAAATGTCTTGGAAAGCTGCTCCAGAAACGGGCAGATCAGGGAATTTCCTGCAGACTTGGAGGCGATGAATTCCTGATGTTCCTTCCGGACACAGATCCTGATTCCCTGTCTCTGCAGATGGACGATCTGTTCCAGAAATTTCACACCATCACTACCGATGATCCGGAACTCCGGTTTGCCACACTGTCCGCAGGCCTGTGTCTGTGCAGCACCGATGATTCCTTTGAGGACTGCTATTCCAAAGCAGATAAAGCTCTGTATTACGTAAAACAAAACGGCAAAAACCAGTTCTTTTTCTACCAGCAGATCGACCGTAGCACTCTTGCGGCATCCGGTTCCGGAAAGGATCTGGCGCTTGTGGCAGAGTCCCTTCAGAAAAGCGGCATCTATGTAGGTGCTCTTGATCTGAATTACCGGGATTTCGCACGACAGTATGAATACATGAGTCAGCTTGTCACACGCAGCCAGTGCAGATGTTATCTGGCGATGATCACCATCGAGACACTTGTGGATACAGTTCCTGATATCGAATCCATTGAGCAGGCTCTGGAGTATATGGAACAGGCCATCCGGCAGAATATCCGCCGTGTGGATATCTGTACACGCTACAGTTCCCTGCAGTATCTCATCATACTGTTTGAGCCTGACGAAACGCATATCCCGGACATCATAGAACGTATTTTTACCCAATATTACTGTCAGTGTGACAGCCATGATTTCCAGCCATCCTATGAATACCTGGAAATATCTCCACAGGAGTTATAAATACTCCCATGACATGATAAAGCCATAACAAAAAAGAGGTCGTACTTGACGGCCTCTTTTTTGTTAAAGTTTTGCAAAATATCATTAAGACGTGGCTCTGGAATTTTCCTGCATGAAACTTTTTCCGTATGTTCGATACAGATAAACCGCCATGAAAATAGTCACGGCTTCTGCCAGCGGCATCGTCATCCAGATGCCTGCAACCCCTATAAGCTTTGGCAGGATCAATATGAACACAGCCACCAGGATCAAAGAACGCATTGATGAGATCAATGCCGAAATAAAACCATTTCCCAGGGCAGTAAAATATCCGGAAAGAAATACATTTAAACCAATAAACAGGAAGACCGGACTAAACAGCTTCAGGCCATCCCATGTCAATGTAAATACATTTCCCTCCCCAACGAATAAATGGATGATCTGTTTTCCAAATACAAGTGATACCGTGAGGATCAATACTGAACTGATGGCAATCGTAATAAAACTATATCGTGTTATTTCTCTGATCTTGTCATGATTTTCAGAGCCGTAATTATAGCTTATGATCGGAGCCGCTGCAACGGCAATTCCCATATAAAAAGCGATGAAAAAATAGTAAATATACATAATGATCGTCACAGCCGCAACTCCATCTTCACCAAAATATTGCATGATAATAAGATTAAATAAAAATGTAGTGATCCCGGTAGACATCTCCGTCAGCATTTCACTGCTTCCATTGGTGCAGGATTTCAGAAGAACACTCATGTCGGTCTTCGGTCTGCAAAACCTTATATGGCTGTATTTCAGAAAATAGATAAAGCCGATCAACATGCTTACTGTAATGGAGAGAAATGTTCCCCATGCAGCTCCAAGCGTTCCCAGTCTGAATACAGCCACAAAAATATAGTCGAAAACAATATTAAAAGCCAGACCTGTCAGAGACATGATCATTCCGATGTACGATCTCCCATCCGTCCTCACAAGATATTCAAAAAATAGCTTGAATGACATCGAAACTGATCCTAAAAATATGACAAATGCGTATGGCACCACATGCTCCATCAGGCGCTCACTGCTTCCTAAAAAAATACAGATCGGTTTCAGAAAAAGGATTCCCACAGCTGTAAAAGCAACTGAAAGTACGAACAGCACGATCGTGATAAAAGTAAATATCTCATTTGCTTCCTGTTCTCTTTTTTGTCCCATCCTCTCTCCTATGATGGCACCTGATCCCGTTGCAAGCATGACAGATGTTCCGAAAATAACACAGGTGATCGGAATAACAATATTAATTCCTGCAAGCGCGTCAGAGCCTGCATACCGTGATACAAAAAATCCATCTATCGTTGTATAAAATGATAAAAAGATCATGGTCAGCACCGATGGAACCAGATATTTTAAAAATTGAGGATAAGACATTTTTGCCTCAAAGTATTTCATTTCTATAAAAGCCTCCTGCTTAGTTACATAATCAGTCAAAATCTCTGGTAATATTCGTAAGCCATTTATTTCTGAAATAGTGGATGAACACCACAGGCATTTTTTCGAACTCATCCAGGGTCATTATAAAATATACCCAGACAGGCGGCAGTTTTAAAACATATGCGGCAAGGAAGGTGAGAGGAACTGCAACAAGCCACATAAATATGGAATCTACGATCATTCCGAACCTGGAATCGCCACCTCCTCTGAAGCATCCGCATATAAGACAGGTATTGATACCCTCTCCTACAAGACGCCAGGTTGTCATGATTATAAAAATACCAAGATAATAAATGGCTGTCTCTGTCAGTTTATCCCGGTAGAAGTCCAGTATCATAGGGCGGACTGCCAGAATAATGGCACATCCGATGAGACTTACGATAATTGTTATTCTCAGCATACGTTTCCCATATTCTCTGGCTGTATCCTTGTGATCTTTACCAAGCTCCTGGCTGATAATGATGGTAGTAGCGTTGGCAAAACCGCGACAGGCGATGGCACCAATGTTTACCACCATAACAGCAACTGCATTTGCGGCAACCATATCATCGCCAATGTGGCCAAGGATCGCTGCGAACGCTGAACTGGCAAAGCTCCAGACAACATCATTTATCACAGCCGGAGAAGCAATTTTCATAAAGTCCCTGAACAGAATACCGGATTTCGCACAGAAATATTTTATCCGAAATCTGACATCGGAGCTGTTTAATGAATAGATGAGACAGATCAATACCTCTGCGATCCTGGCAATAACAGTACCAAGGGCAACACCGGTAACACCAAGCTTTGGAAGTCCAAACAGGCCAAAGATAAAGGTGGCATTACAAAATACATTGACGCAAAGCGATACAATGTATGTAACAGAAGGCAGCATTATTTTTCCGACACTTCGAAGGGCACTCATGAAAACCTGAGAGAATCCCATAAACATAAAGGAAAATGAGATCACCTTCAAATACTCGCTGCCGGCAGCAATCGTATCCGGACTGTTTGTAAAAATCTTCATGATCGTAGTCGGCATGGAAAAGGAGATAACGAAAAATACAAGAGAAACGATCAGTGAGATCCGCTCCGCCAGGCCGAGAATCTTTTCTACTGTCTTTTTATCACCCTTTCCCCAGTACTGGGCACATAAAACCGAAGTACCTGTAGCCATGCCATAATACAAACAGAAAAGAATAAATGTGTACTGGTTGGCAAGAGATGAAGCTGACATGGCAGTCTGGCTTACATATCCCAGCATTACAGTATCCGCAACATTTACTAATGTTCCGATCAGATTTTGGATCATGATCGGAAATGCTAATTTTGATGCATATTTTAAAAAATCTTTTTTATTCAGCATCGGTCAGATCCTCCGTGAATTCCGATAAGATATTTACTTATAAAGAATAGTATATCATATACCCTACAAAACCGCGAGGTTTTTTCAGTATTCTTTCCAATATAATTCTCAATTGTATACTATATTTTACCCTCTGGTCATATTTCCATTGTACATAAAAAAAACAATATCACTTTAACGCAAAAAATCATTCTATTTTTTCACTTCTATGATATAATATTTTATTGTGAAACTAATAAAACGAGGTGAACCAGGTGAAGAAAAAAACAATTGTACCTCTTATCGTTTTTTTACTGGGCATATGCCTTGTTGGTTTAATTGTATACAAAATAGACTCACATGAAACTGAACAACAACACATAAAAGCACAATTAAATGCAACAACCTACGGCGAACGTATAAAAAATGAGATTACAAATGGAATTGCGATCACAGATACGCTAAAGCAGGTCCTGATCAGTGAAAACGGAAAGATCAGTCAGTTTGACACAATTGCGGAAAATATTATGTCTGACGTTATTGAAAGCATACAGCTTGCTCCGGATGGTAATGTAACAGATATTTATCCTTCTGAGGGAACGGAAGCGAGTAAGATCGATCTGCTCCAGGATAAAGATTGCAGCAAAATTTCCTGTTACGCAAGAGACAATCACGTGATCATTACACAAGGTCCTTTCGATTTAAAACGGGGCGGCTGTGGAATTGCTGTCCGCAATCCAGTCTACCTGAAAGATGAAAACAACCAGGAATATTTCTGGGGATTTACCATTGTTATCCTGCGTGTTCCTGACATTTTTTCAGATGCGATCAGTGCACTTTCGGATTTCGGATATGAATACAGACTCTCAAAAACCGACGCTCCCTGGAGCGATACTTATAAAGTTGTTTATCAGTCAGACGACCAATTAACTCATACTGTTTCTTATGGTTTTACGATAGGGGAAGAGAACTGGAAATTAGAAGTAGCTCCTGAAAGCGGATGGAGAGACCTTAGATTACTGATAATCGTCGGCGGAATGTTTACTACTGTCGTTTTACTTTTCTCAGGTCTTACCCGGGTATGGTTAGTATCGAAAGAAAATAAAAACAAATTTCAAATACTGGCACACACAGATTCTCTCACCGATATTTACAACCGCTATGGATTTGATGAATTAGCCGAAAGGATGATCACTAAAAATCCAAAAACGCATTTTGTGGCCGCACTCCTTGATATTGATGACTTTAAGTTTATTAATGATATTTACGGACATGTCTATGGAGACAGGGCACTAAAGAGTCTTACAGATAGCATGAAGGCTTTTTTCCCAAAAAACACATTACTGGGAAGAAACGGTGGCGATGAGTTCTGCATTCTTCTGCCGGATCATACCTATAAAGAAGCGGGAGAACTGCTGCTGCAATTTACCAAGCTTCCAAAGACATTTTCATGCAAGGGAAAAGAATATCCGTTTTTTATTTCTCTCGGATATGCAGAATATCCAACCTTTGCATCCAGCCGTTCACAGCTTATGCGCTGTGCAGATGCAGCACTTTATGAAATAAAGCTTCACGGAAAAAACGGATGTATGGCTTACAGGGAGGGGCTCCGGTCAGGAGTCCGCAAACAGCTCGGATTTGCATTCAAGGATATCTCTGAACACCTTCCGGGTGCATTTATCATATACAGAGCGGACAAAGATGATGATGAACTCCTGTATGCAAACCATGAGTTCCTTCAAATGACCGGATATAAAACTATAGATAAACTCTTCAGCCTTACAAATAAAAGCTTCCACAACCTGATCCGTGAGGATGAACAGCAGCAGATAGAAGCAAGCATCTGGAAACAGATCGATGCCGGCAATAAAAATGATTACATCCACTTTCATCTCCGAAAAGCGGACGGCTCTTACCTTTCTGTTCTTGATCACGGAAGGATTGTGGACAGCCAGCAATACGGAAGAGTATTTTATGTATTGTTTATGGACTGGGAAGCTATGCATGTTCATTACAGTGATAAATTTTCCGGCTAAGGTACAGACATCTCAGTCTGTATCTTAGCCGGCTGTTTTTTCCTGAACAATTCAACATCTTATAATATGTATTCCATCTGCCTTTCTTTTGTCCGCATTCCCATTTTTTCATAAAATTTTTCTGCTGAAGTATTTCCTGCCCACACATTCAATGTCACTTCATAGCATCCCAGCTGCTTTGCTTCTTTTTTTACATATTCAAACAGACTTTCCCCAATATGCTGTCCTCGTGTCTCCTGATCGACACACAGGTCATCTATAAAAAGAGATTTAAACGGTACCATATTGTTTGAAAAAGGCTGCTCCTTTAATTGACAAAATGCATACCCCACACAAACATCAGCCTCATCCGCTGCAACATATACTGGCTTTTCTTCATTTTTCAAAAGCTCTGTCAATTCGTCTGTCGTATATTTTGTTGTGCCCGGAATAAAAATATCAGGCCTTATATCTGCATGGATCTGCAGCACCTGTCCTAACAATTCCAGGATCCTCGGAATATCTTTTTCTTCTGCTTTTCTGATGAGCATATTTTTCCTCCTGTTTTTCAATAACTGGTTTCATAGATTCTTTATACATACACCATAATACCATCGTGTGAACGCTTATAACAATAGGATCACTTTAAGCAGTCTCACTTTCCTTTTGTATTATAATGAAAAAGTTTATCGTTTTCCGTGATGTATATCACATTTTTATTCCTGAATCCGTATCATTACAGACAGTCAGCTCAAAATGGTTTCTGTTTGTTTTTATAAGTCCTTCTTTTTGCAGCTTTGATATCTCCGAAGACATTGCCGCACGGTCAATGCAAAGATAATCTGCCAGCTGCTGCCGGTCAAAAGGAATATCAAAGGATAACGATGCCTGTCTGATAGATACCGACGACAGATAGGACAACAGCTTATCCCTTGTCGTTCGCTTGCCCACATGTGTGATCTTATCGTTGAGGATCAGGATCTTATTTGCCAGGACACCGACCAGGTTACGGATCAGCTTCTGATGATGGTCACATACTGTTGGGCAGGAAACCAGAAGCCTTTGAACATTTAATAAAATAATCTCACAATCTTCGTCTGCTACCACACTGACATTCAGAACAGCTCCCGGACTTGCTGCATATGGTTCACCAAAAAAATCTCCTGCATGACATTTTGACAGAATATTCCGATGTCCCCACAGGTCTTCCTGAATAACAAGAACACAGCCTGCCACCACAAGTCCCATTACTTCGGTAGAGTCTCCGGCTCTGAAAATATAAGAATCCCGTTTTCTGGAGATCGTTGCTGCATTTACACAATGCAGTATGGATAATATCTCATTATCAGTAAGACCTTTAAAGAAAGGGCTCGTTCTTAGAATGGGTAAATATTTTTTCAAAATTAATCCTCCTGTTGGAAATCAAACATACACGTTGTAATTATTATACTATACTCCTAACAGAAACCAAGGATAAATACTACTGGTCGAGGATAAAATAATAAGAAAGATCCTCCGAAAAAATCACAGAATAAAAGGAGAATACAATAATGGATAAAAAAATGTTTTGTTTTCAGTGTGAACAGACTGTCGGGTGTACCGGCTGCACCGGAAATGCCGGTGTCTGTGGAAAAAAAGCAGATACAGCGAAATTACAGGATGAACTGACAGGTGCGTTGATCAGTCTGGCTAAAGCTGCCGACAGCACGGAAACTATTTCAAAAAGAACCGGACAGATCATAATCGAAGGACTGTTTACTACAGTTACAAATGTAAGTTTTGACAATGCAGCAATCGAAAATATGATACAAAAAGTCAGAGCTGAAAAAGAAAGACTGGCTCCTGACTGCAGAACAAAGGAATATGATCTTCAGCAGCTGTGGAATGCCAATGAAGATATCCGCTCCTTGAAATCTCTTATTCTCTTTGGTATCCGCGGAATGGCTGCCTATGCCTATCATGCAAATGTTCTGAATTATGAAGATGCCGAAGTGAATCAGTTCTTCTGCGAGGCATTATCTAAGATCGGTTATGAAGAAAGCACAGAAGCACTGCTTTCCACAGTACTTAAAACAGGAGAGATCAATCTGAAGTGCATGGCACTTCTTGATAAGGCAAATA
The DNA here is from genome assembly GCF_020686995.1 of Blautia fusiformis. Classification (NCBI taxonomy): domain Bacteria; kingdom Bacillati; phylum Bacillota; class Clostridia; order Lachnospirales; family Lachnospiraceae; genus Blautia; species Blautia fusiformis. The sequence goes on along the minus strand of NZ_JAJEPT010000006.1, from coordinate 113,614 downwards.
CAGAAACCTATGGAACACCAGAGCCAACTGATGTTACACTTACGGTAGAAAAAGGGCCTTTTATTGTCGTGACCGGACATGATCTGAAAGATCTGCAGCTTTTACTTGAACAGACTGAGGGAAAAGGAATCAATATCTATACACATGGTGAAATGCTCCCTGCCCATGCCTATCCATTCTTAAAGAAATACGCTCACCTGAAAGGCAATTTCGGAACTGCATGGCAGAATCAGCAGAAAGAATTTGACCATCTTCCGGCCCCTATCCTCTACACTACCAACTGTCTGATGCCTCCAAAAAGCAGCTACGCTGACAGAGTATTTACAACAGAAGTGGTTGCCTTCCCGGGAGCTGTCCATATTGACGAGAAGAAAGACTTCACACCACTTATTGAAAAAGCACTGGAGCTGGGCGGTTACAAAGAAGATCGTATGTTCTCCGGTATCAACGGCGGTAAAAAAGTGACAACCGGTTTTGGTCATGCAGCTATCCTGTCCCATGCAGGTACTGTGGTAGAAGCCGTAAAATCAGGCGCGATCCGCCATTTCTTCCTGGTTGCCGGCTGTGACGGTGCCAAGCCAGGTCGAAACTATTATACGGAATTTGTGAAGCAGACACCTTCTGACAGTATCGTTCTCACCCTGGCATGTGGAAAATTCCGTTTCAATGATCTCGATCTGGGAGAGATCGGTGGTCTTCCACGACTGATGGATATGGGGCAGTGTAATGATGCTTATGGTGCGATCCAGGTTGCTGTGGCACTTGCAGATGCATTTGGATGTTCTGTAAATGAGCTTCCGCTTTCCTTCGTACTCTCCTGGTATGAACAGAAAGCAGTCTGTATCCTGTTAACCCTCCTGCATCTGGGTATCAAAAATATCCGTCTTGGTCCTTCTCTTCCGGCGTTCCTTTCTCCTAATATTCTGAACTTTCTGGTTGAAAATTATGGTATTGCACCTATCACCACACCGGAAGAAGATATCAAAGCACTGATGAACCAGTAAAAGTAAATTTTTCAAAGCCTTTACAAAATCAACAAAGCCGATACAGGATTCCAAAAGTCCTGCATCGGCTTTATTTACAGGTCTGAAGACTCGGATCAGCCGACAACACTTTTAAACATGTGCAGCGATATTCTGATGGAGTTAAATGATAACGTTTTTTAAACAATCTGCAAAAATAATCAACGTTATGAAATCCGCTTTCATAAGCGATCGTTTTTACTTTTTTATTCGTATTTTTCAATAACCAGGAAGCTGCCTGAAGTCGATATCCTATCAGATAATTAACCGGTGTAGTATGTAAAAAACGGTGGAACAAATTAAGTGCAGTACTTTTGCTGATTCCTATATGCGAAGCAATTTCATCCAGAGACAAATTGCGATTATAGTTTTCATGTATATATTGCATGATCAACTGCACTCTTTTCTGTGCAACTTCATCCACTGTCTGTACATCTCCTTTATCAGATAACTTTACATTTTCATAAAAAGTCAGCCATAAATCCTGCAGCAATGCCAAAGTAGCAAGCTCTTTTATTTTCTCATTCCTCTGTATTTCCATTATTTTTATCATAGTTTGTATGATCTTTGTTTGCCATAGTTCATCAGGCTGAAAACGCTGGAAATATATATTCGATGAAATGATTGGCAAGATATATTTCTTATAGATCAGGCTGTTCTCCGGCGCAATAAATTCCGGCATACATACAAAGTTAGGAATGATACCACCTGATGATGCATAAAAGCGGTGCAATATTTTAGAATTAATAAAAATTGCTTCTCCTTCTGACAATATAATCTGTTTTTCTCCTATTCCGCATGTAACTTGTCCGGACTCGACATATAAAAACTCAAATTCTCTGTGCCAGTGCCACTCAATACAATGAAAATCAAACAATTCCAGATTATCATAATAATACTGGAATGGATAATCACTGCTTCCATGCTGTTTAATTTCCATGAACTCCTCGTCTGTAAGTATTTTATTATAATCCATCCCATATCACGTTCTTTCTTTTTTACGATATTATACAGTATTTCTACAATTTAATTCAATGTATATATATGATATTTGCTATATAATCAAGTAAAAAAAGAAAAGAGGTATTCTTATGATTTTTAAATGGATGAATGAAAGTGAGATCAACATTGAGGGCGACAAAATTGAAATAACCGCACCACCCAGAACAGACTTTTTTGTGGAAGTATTGATGAATGTGAAGATTGAACATAAAACTGTTAAAAACATTCGGAGAGGAAAATAAAAAATGAATGCTGTAAAAAAAACTAACTACCATAAGACAAAAATAGCCTGTTATATGGGATTTATCACACAGGCTATTGCGGCAAACTTCGCACCGCTTCTTTTTTTGAAATTTCACAGTGACTACCATATTTCTCTCGGTAACATTGCTCTGATATCCACTTTCTTCTTTTTCACACAGCTTCTGGTTGATCTGTTCTGTGCCAAATTCGTAGATCATATCGGATATCGTGTGTGCATTGTTGCATCAGAAATATTTGCTGCACTGGGTCTGCTTGGACTGGCATTTTTACCTGATTTTTTACCTGATCCTTTTATTGGAATTATATGTAGTGTTATTGTTTATGCCATCGGAAGCGGTTTAATAGAAGTACTTTGCAGTCCTATTATCGAGGCCTGTCCGTTTGAAAACAAAGAAGCAACTATGAGTCTGCTCCATTCGTTTTACTGTTGGGGAGCTGTTGGGACAATTTTGATTTCCAGCTTATTTTTCCTGATATTTGGAATAGACAGTTGGAAGTGGCTCGCCGTAATATGGGCAATCATTCCTGCAATTAATACTTATAACTTCATGACCTGTCCCATTGAATCTCTGGTTGACAATGGTTCTGGAATGGAAATTAAGGATCTGTTTTCCAAGCCATTTTTCTGGGTTGCAATATGTCTGATGATCTGTTCCGGAGCTTCTGAACTTGCAATGGCTCAATGGGCATCTGCTTATGCAGAATCAGCACTGGGATTATCAAAAGCTCTGGGAGATCTAACAGGTCCCTGCATGTTTGCAGTAACAATGGGAATCAGCCGTATAATTTTTGGTAAATATGGAGAACAGTTAGATTTAATGAAGTTTATGAGTGGTTCAGGCATATTATGCGTTGTCTGTTATCTGCTTACTGCTTTGTCATCCAACCCGATCATCGGACTGATCGGTTGTATTGCATGTGGATTTTCAGTTGGAATCATGTGGCCTGGAACCATCAGTATTTCCTCAAAAACTTTTCCAACAGGTGGAACGGCTATGTTCTCTCTTCTTGCCATGGCAGGAGATTTAGGTGGCAGCATTGGACCTGGAATTGTTGGTCGTATCACTCAGAATGCTGGAAATAATATTAAGATTGGCATGGGATTCGGACTTATTTTTCCAGTAATTCTATTGTTTATGTTATTCCTGCTGTATCGGAAGAAAATATCAAAGCACTGACTTATTGATTGTAATTATATTTTTTCACTCTGCAAACCCGGAAGCTGTATCATCACTTTGCTGCCAGATACTATAGACCTGATACAGCATTGAGCGGAACCTGAAGATTTCTGGTAAAATTGTCATGATTTCCGCATGCCAGCATCTTCATCTGTACCCGCATTGCAGAACTCAGATTTAATATCATCATGATCGCAGTACGTGCCACACGTTCTGTGCTGTATGCCAGGATATTACAAACTGTAATCCCCTTCTTCCGTGCTGCTATCAGTCGGCCATGATCTCCTGAGAGCCATATAGGATATTAAAAAATTTGCAAACCAACCGGCTGGTACAGCAAGCCAGACAAATACAATGCCAAAACGCGGTGCACAGATCAAAGCAACAGACAGGCGGATCGCCAGGTTCACCATATTTGCAATGAGGAACGGGCGCATGATCCCAAGACCACGAAGAACCCCATCGGTTGCCATTTTGATTCCCATAAAGATGAAGAAGTAACCAAGCCATCTCATATAGCCCTCGGATACCTGATAGGCCAGGGCAGTTCCATCTTTACCAAGGAATAGCGAGGAAATCTGAGTATGCAATGTTTCAATGACTATAAAAGCAAGAACTGCAAAACATAGATCTAACACCAGTGCAGCGTGATATCCTTTTTTGATCCGTTCAATTTTCTTTGCGCCAAGATTCTGGGAAACATATGGGGAAACCGCATTGCCAATAGAAACAAAAATCAATGAAAAAACATTCTCTACCCGCATCGTCGCCGCATACCCTGCGAGTGCCTGTGTACCGAAGGGATTTACAACTGCCTGTACGATCATCATACCGATGGACACTGTAGACTGCTGAAGAACCGAAGGTACAGCAATTTGAAGCATGGAATGTAACTCCTGCCTGTCAAACCAGTCAAAGCGACTTTTATATCGACGCATCCGGCTAAGGAAAAGCAAAAGTGAAAACACCGCAGAAATTCCCTGTGCTATAAGAGTCGCAAGGGCTGCACCAAACACACCGAGACCAAGTCCGGCCACCATCCAGAGATCCATAAAAATATTTAAGATTGACGAAAATATCAGGAGCCCCAGCGGGATTTTTGATTCGCCTATGGAAGTAAACATATTGGAAAGAATGTTATACATAAACAGAAACGGAAATCCCACGAAATAGACCCGCAGATATAACACTGCATCATCCAGTATATCGCCAGGGGTTTGTAACACACTCATCATCCAGTGGGAAAAGCAAAATCCAAAAACCCCAAGGACTATACTTAGAATTAAAAAGCTAAACAAGGATGTTGACACGATGGTCTTCATTTTTCCATACTCCCTGGCACCGAAATAGCGGCTCACCAGCACACCGGCACCGACACCTGCCCCCAGTGCCACACAAATAAAAACATTGGTCAGCGCTGCACAGGCCCCGACAGCTGCAAGTGCGGAGGAACCAACAAATTGGCCGACGATGATAGAGTCAGCCATATTGTATATTTGCTGAAAAAAGCTGCCCAAAATCATTGGCATTGCAAAAACCGTCAGCGCTTTAAGAGGCGCATCTGTGATCAAATATTCATCTTTTGACATTATCCTATTCCTCCACAGGTTTCATAATTTCACTTATTGCTACACTGCCCGGCGTTATCAGCTGCAGCTGCAATACGATCTTATCACGTATTAAAGATATTAAAGGATTACGGCTATAGAAATCAGACCCCAAAGCCGAGACGTTCTCTCAATGAATTTCCCGACCGATCCATTCCATGATCACATTTACAACATATTCCTGCTCCGCTTCTGTCAATTCCCGTCCTTTCGGAATACAATGCCATTTTTCCAGACATCCCCTGCAACAGGTAGCTGTGGCATGCTGGGCTACAAAAACCGGATGCCCTCTCATCGGTGTCTGTTTTCCATCATTTGGTATTTCTGCCGGTGCAAGACGCTTTCTGATAAAATCACAGGCATGCTCACGTACTTTCTCCATTCCCTTTTCTGATACATAACTCCGATCGTTTGCCTTCAGGGAAAAACTGCTTCTGAACTTTGACTGCGACAGGCGTTTCCAAAGATTTCCCTCATAAACTGCCGGTGTCTCACATACCATAGAAGGCTGGATGCTGCCCTTATAGACGATCATCTTCTTACTGTCGCTTCCGTTCTCATTTGCGGTCTCGTCTACTGCTTCTTTCAAAAGCTGTGCCTTCACTTCCTGTGCTTCTTTGCTGTTCGGCTGCAGACGTCTTGCCAGACATGTATTTCTGCCAGTTGTCGTTTCATTTTTTATCGCATAATACACAGCTTTCTTCTCTCCGACAAGTACCAGGATCTTTTTCGCCCTGGTCACACCCGTATAAAGGAGATTTCTCTGTAGCATGACAAAATGACTCATGGTAAATGGCATGACAACGATTGGATATTCGCTTCCCTGGGATTTGTGGATCGTCACTGCATAGGCAAGCGCCAGTTCGTCCAGCTCTGTCACATCATAGACTACTTCCCGTTCATCAAACAGAACTGTCAGTTCCCGTTCTTCCACGTCAACTTTTGTGATAGTCCCAATATCTCCGTTAAATACTTCCTTATCGTAATCATTCCGGATCTGCATCACCTTATCCTTCAGCCGGTACTGTGTGCCGCCTCTCCGCAGAAAGATCTTTGACGGATTCATGGCTTCCTGCAGCACCTGGTTCAGATTTACTGCCCCACATTCGCCTCTCTGCATCGGAGTCAGCACCTGAATATCCTGCAGTGGATCTACATGATAGTATCTCGGCAGGTTCGTCTTACAATATTGGACGATAGTATCCACCACTTCCTGATTACTCTCTTTGGTGGCAAAGAAAAAGTCGGCATCTTTCCCGCCTCTCATATCAATGCCTTCCCCTCTATTGATCCGGTGTGCATTCATGATGATCCGGCTTCCCTGTGCCTGACGGAAAATCCTGGTCAGACGAACTACCGGAACACATCCGGAATCAATAATATCTCTGAGAACATTGCCCGCTCCGACACTTGGCAGCTGATCAATGTCGCCTACCAGAATCAGAGACATCTGCTGCGGCAATGCTTTTAAAAGATTATACATCAGCATAATATCGATCATGGAACATTCATCCAGTATCAGCACATCTCCTTCCAGCGGATGTTCTTCATTTTTCTGATAGCCTTCCGGAGGTTTATATTCCAATAACCGGTGAATCGTTTTTGCTTCCATTCCAGTTGCTTCTGACATTCTCTTTGCTGCTCTTCCAGTCGGTGCAGCAAGAATGATCTGACATCCAGCCTGCTTATATGCAGAAATAATTCCCAGAGTTGTTGTAGTCTTTCCGGTTCCAGGTCCACCGGTCAGCACCATGACCTTAGAGGAAACCGCTGTCTTTACCGCCTGCCACTGAATCTCGTCATAAGTAATTTCTGATGAAGCTGCTACTTTCTCCAATATTTCTTCCGTATCCTCAGATTTCTTCTTTCCACAGGACATCAACCGAAGCAGCCGCTTTGCACAGCCACTTTCTGAAAAATAATATGGGGGCAGATAGATTACTTCCCGATCTTCTGCTTCATCTCTGATCACATCATTCGTGCGGATCATCTCATCCAAGGTAATCTCCAGCTCCGGTTCTTCCACTTCCAGAAGTTCCTTTGCCCTTCCAGTCAGCTGTTCTCTTGTTGTATAACAATGACCTGCTTCTGCCAGCTTATTCAATGTATAAAAAATACCACTGCGCAGACGGACAAATTTGCCTTTGTCAATCCCCATCTTCTGTGCAATGGAATCCGCTGTCTTAAATCCAATTCCCCAGATGTCATCTGCAAGCCGGTATGGGTTCTCCTTTACGATCGCAATGCTTTCACTTCCATACGTCTTGAAAATCTTTGTCGCATGAGAGGTGCTGACCTCATGACTCTGCAGAAAAAGCATGATATTCTTGATCTCTTTCTGCTCCTGCCAGCTTGTTTTGATCCGGTCTACACGTACTTTTCCTATACCTGATACTTTGAGCAGTTCATCTGGTGTCTCTTCAATAACATCCAGTGTATCCTTCCCGAATTTTTCCACAATTCTTTTTGCAAACTTTGGACCAACGCCCTTCACCAGACCGGAACCAAGATATTTTTCGATTCCATATACTGTGGCAGGAAGTGTCTCTTCAAATTTCTCCACCAAAAACTGCCGCCCATATTTGGCATCCATCTTCCACATACCTTCCAGAGACAGCACAGAACCAACATGGGTATCCGGCATCGTGCCAACTACTGTGACAAGATCACTGTAATTCTTCACCGCACATTTCAGAACCGTGTAGCCATTGTCGGCATTCTGATATGTAATTCTCTCAACTACACAACGTAAGTGCTCCATGCCCGTCTCCTTCTCTCATAATTCATCACAAATGACCACAGAATAAAATGCTCTGATCCATAAAAGATCACCAACATACATCCGCTTTACGGCAGAATCTCAAGCCAATAGTCATCTGGGTCTACGATGAAATTTCTTCTCCTTTTGTACATTCTGTGTTTCTAATGCGTGACTTATATTGCGGATATTCAGTAATAAACCGCTTAATTACATTGGCATCATTCCAGTAATGCATTGGAAAAATGACATTGCAATCTACATTTTTAAGGAAATACAGGATCCCGTCAGCATAGTGATCTCCCTGTCTCGGATCCAAGGGAACAAATGCAGCGTCAAAATGCATACCCTTGATTTTCCTGATCGCCGCGCGATATGCTGAAGTAAGTCTCTGGTTATCAGCTTTCGACCCACCATCCCAATACCAGTCGTTTAAATCACCGGCATGATAAATGGTACCTTCCTTTGTTTTGACAATAAATGCGACACCACTATCGTTAGATAGCAATGTATCAACTTTGGTTTCATTATCCAAACTATAAGCTTGATCATGATAAACATATGTGATCTTCATATCCGACAAATGATTCCTTTTTCGTATATCATTCGCCAGGATTGCCTGATAAGTCATTCCCATATCATCAAGGATCCCAAAAATTTGTGGGTTAAAATGATCCTTATGGAAGTGACTGCAAAAAACGATCACTTCTTTCTCCTTGTCAAGATTCGGTAATTCACCCTTGTAATAATCAAAAATATAGTAGCAGTCTCTGGTCTCAACCAAAAATCCACTGTGGTTAATGTAAGTAATTTTCATAATATCACCTATATAAATTAACGCCGGTACCGGATAGCAAATCTTTCTTTGCCATGTTTATTTTTCCTTTTTCGAGCGTTTGTAAATTTCACGACAACAGCATTTCTAATGCAGATTTTATCGTATTTTTTAGATTCCGTCCATCCTTTATCCACAGCTGGTAGAAAAATGTGAAATGATACTTTTACAAATTCTATTACTTGTTGTTAGTTCATAATTTATGTATAATCCTGTCTTTGACAGTCCTCTTTCACAGTGTTAATATCCTGCACCAGTGTCCGTATTTTTCAGGATCTTAATAAGACGGCTTGTTCCAAGACGCTCTGCGCCAAGACTGATAAATTTTTCTGCATCATCGAAGGATGAAATTCCACCTGCTGCCTTAACTTTTACATCTTTTCCAATATATTTCTTCATCAGCTCTACATCTGCAAAAGTTGCTCCCGCTGTAGAAAATCCGGTAGAAGTTTTGATAAATTCTGCTCCTGCATTTGTAACGATCTCACACATTTTAATTTTCTCTTCTTCGGTAAGAAGGCATGTCTCAATAATGACTTTGAGGATTCTTCCATCACAAGCTTCATGGATCGCACGAATCTCATTCTCTACTTCCTCATATCTTCCATCCTTTAAAAATCCGATGTTAATAACCATATCGATTTCTGAAGCACCATTTGCAATGGCATCTTTCGTCTCAAATACCTTTACAGCAGTTGTATTATATCCGTTCGGAAAACCGATCACTGTACAAATCGGAAGTTTTCCCGCTACATATTCCGCTGCCTGTTTTACGTAAGCAGCCGGAATACATGCAGATGCAGCCTCATATTTCATGGCATCATCCAGGATTCCTCGAATATCATCCCATGTTGCAGTCTGTCCAAGTAATGTATGATCCACTTTTTTTAATATATCTTTTTTATCCATTTTACCTTCCTTTTACTTCAGCTCATCCAGAAGAGAACTTCCAATTGTTCCCTCCGGCATCTTAACTTCAAAATTATCTGCGATCGTTGCACCGATTACTGCAAAAGTATTCTGATCTTCCAGTTTTCCGTATCCCTCCATAGATGGAGAATAAGCAAAAAATGGTACTTTTTCTCTTGTGTGATCAGTTCCTGTATGCGTCGGATCATTTCCGTGGTCAGCTGTAATGATCAGAAGGTCATCCTCACGAAGCTCATCAAGAAGTTCACCAAGTTTTACATCAAATCTTTCCAGTTCCTCTGCATATCCCTTTACATTGCGTCGATGTCCCCAAAGAGCATCGAAATCTACAAGATTTACAAAACAAAGCCCCTCAAACTCTCTTTTCGCAATGTCAATTGTCTGCTCCATTCCATGAACAGAGCTTTTTGACTTATTGGACTCTGTCAGTCCCTCGCCGTCAAAAATATCAAAAATCTTTCCAACGGAGATCACATCATAACCTGCATCCTTCAATGCATTAAGCGCAGTTTTTCCGTAAGGCTTCAGTGCATAATCATGGCGGTTGCTGGTACGTTTGAACTCACCTTTTTTCTTGCCAAGGTAAGGTCTTGCAATAACACGTCCGACTTTCCACTCATCCCTCATGGTGATATCACGGGCGATCTCACAGCAGCGATACAGTTCATCCAGTCCGAAAGTCTCCTCGTTTCCGCAGATCTGCAATACAGAATCAGCAGATGTGTAAACGATCATATGACCGGTAGCGATTTCTTCCTCAGCCAGTTCATCCAGGATCTCTGTTCCGCTGGAGCTCTTGTTTCCAATTACTTTATGTCCCGTTCTCTTCTCAAGCTCATCGATCAGCTCTTTTGGAAATCCGGTCTCTGTAAAAGTCTTAAACGGTTTTGTGATGTGAAGCCCCATCATTTCCCAGTGTCCTGTCATAGTATCTTTTCCGGTACTGGCTTCTTTTAAAAATGTATAATAACCCATTGGTCGCTCCACTGCTGCAACCTGTTTCAACGGATGAAGATTTGCAATTCCAAGCTTCTGAAGGTTTGGAATCGTAAATTCATCTACATTCTGGGAAATATGTCCCATAGTATCTGTTCCTTCATCCCCGTACTGGGCTGCGTCCGGCATTTCTCCTGCCCCAAAGGAGTCTATTACAATAGTAAATATTCTCTTATATTTCTTCATAATTTTTGTCTCCTTTCTGCTGTCTTACTTATGGATCTTACATATTTACAACAACTTTTGTTACTAATTCCTTGAAGGATTTCGCTACGCGGTCTGCTGTTTCCTGCACTTCTTTATGGTTAAGCTCTTTTTGGGAAATTCCTGCTGCCATATTTGTGATACAGGAAATTCCACAGATTTCCATTCCCATGTGTCGGGCAGCCATAGCTTCGCATGCGGTGCTCATTCCAACTGCATCTCCACCCCATCTCTGTGCAAGTCTTACTTCTGCAGGAGTCTCATAATTTGGTCCTGTAAACTGTACATAAACACCTTCCTGAAGTTTGATGTCACATTCTTTTGCACATTTGCGGATCACATCCTGAAGACGGCGGCTGTATACCTCACTCATATCCGGAAATCTGGTTCCCAGCTCATCTATGTTCGGTCCTATCAGAGGACTTGGAACTCCCGTTGTAATGTGATCTGTGATCATCATGAAATCTCCCGGTTTATAGGAAGGATTAGCTCCTCCTGCAGCATTAGTGAGAAGGATTTTTTTCGCACCGAGCATTCCCATAAGACGCGTTGGAAGAACAACATCTGACATTGCGTATCCTTCATAATAATGAACACGTCCCTGCATGATTACAACCGGTGTTTTCTCCACATACCCAAACACAAAACGTCCCTTATGTCCTTTTACAGTAGAAACCGGAAATCCCTCGATGTCCGTATAGTCGATGGTCTGTTCAATCTGAATTCCATCTGCAAAATTTCCAAGTCCGGATCCAAGAATCAGTGCAACTTCTGGTTTGAAATCAATTTTCTTTCTTACGCTTTCCAGGCATGTCATTAATTTTTTATACATGATTACTTCTTCCTTTCTTTTAGGTATTGTCATTATATTTATGCTTTTTCATAAAGGCAATTCCTCTGCAATGGTCTTTCCAATGCCCTGAGCGCCTCCCGTCACAATCACTACTTTATTGTTAAACTCCATATAAAATCCTCCCCCAAAATCCGCTTTCTATTTCTGTTGCCACAACATTGTGTATTCTTTTTCACCAGTAGCATCATCGAATCCTTCGCATTGAATATCGAACCCTTCTCTTTGGTAAAAAGAGATGGCTCTGGCATTCTTCTGGTATACGTTTAATCGCAATCTAGCTTTTTTATTCTTGATATACTCTAATAAAAGTTTACCTATACCACATGACTGCATTTCATCAGAAACAAAAATACCTTCCATGTATTCGTTACTTAATCCGACAAACCCCTGAATCATTTCCATACACATAGACTTCCGCTTGTAACATCATTTCTTTCACTAATTCATAATTACTTGTCCAATATTGCTCAGGAATAAAATCATGCGCTTTTAAATTGGTTTTCAACCATATGTCAGCAACTCTATTAATATCTATGTTCTGCATCTTTCTGATCATAACGATTATCCTCCATCAGCTTTGATTTCTCTTTAACAAAGAAACTTTATCATCCAAATATCTAATCGATCTTTGAGCTACCACTGATTTATCTTCCATTTTTTACTCTTTCTGCAAATTATCAGATACATTTTACGGGGTTTCCCATGGAAACGTAGGTTCCTTTTTTACTCTTTTGGGTTTCTCTTTCGGCAATATTCTTTTCTTTTTCCCTTTATCAAGGAACGAATATCTGGCGCATTTTTTCTTTATAGGTGAAAAAAGATCATAATATTTACAATATAGCATTCCATTTTTATTTACAGAATGAAAACACTTTTTACAGTCACAATAAACTGCGGATATTAATCTTGTATTTTCAATTCTACTCATTGAGGTACCTGTTTTTTCACTTTTCATTTTCTATTCCTCTTTTTGGAATTTAATCCTTTGTTCTTCAACCAGTTTCACTTTATAATCATATCTCTTTTTGAAAATATCAGCTTGTTCATAGATCCATTCCATATCATCATACAATTTACTTCCAATATTATGCTCAAATTCTTTTTCAAGTTCTTCCTTACTCATCAGTCCATTGGCAATCAGAAGCGAAAAAAGAACATTTCTGACCATATTATAATACAAAATAATTGTTCCCGGAGCCTCTTTTGGCATTTGTCTCAAATACTTTGTAAGTGCATCATAAACCTTACAGCCGCGATTAATTGCAGAAATCTCCTCAATAATCTTATCTGGCTTGCCAAAATACCTCATTGCTTCCTGTATTCCTTCTATTGTATCTTTGTTCTTTTTCTTCGCACGAATCATTTGTTCATCTAATGATTCCTCAAAATTAGGATACGAAAACGGTCTATACTTGAAATCATCTTCCATCTCTCCCTGTTTTACAAAACAATATATCTCTTTTTCATTGTCCTGACGGCGATATAGAGCTTTGGAAACAATAAACTCTTTATCATCTTCTGATATATCCAGAAAATATTTTTCGTCAACACCAAAATACTTCGATAACTGGTTTAATCTTTTCTGAGAAATAGGCTTTACACCGTTTTCCCAGGCACTTACCTGCTGTCGACTTACATCCAAAATATCTGCCAACTCATTTAAAGATATATTGCATCTTGTTCTTATAAATTTTAATCCATTCATAAAATTGTATCCTTTCTTATCATAAGTTCATTGATAAGCGCTCTCAACACTATGAATTGTAACTTTGGTTGACAGCAGGTGTCAATCTGTAACCTTTTCTAAAATTTATCAAATTATCACAACCCCAAACATATCAACACTTTTTTTGAATTATCCTGTGTTTAACACACTTCCAGATAAAAAAGGTGGAGATATTGTTTGCATTTATATGTTGCCTACCATCATATTCATTTATAATGTTTCCTACAATTTCTGAAAAAAGCATTATAGATGTAACTTATTTACAAAACAATACGGATACCCTGATTGAGCACATGAGGATGAGAAGCTCATGTTCCCGTTCAAAATGTCATCGTAGTATTCAGATTTCATTTCTTCTCGGTCATTCCTCCGTAGAAACAACGATGGTATATCTTGATATAACTACGGAACAGGAAATGACAGCCTTAGCCACCCTCTAAGGTGAAAAAAATCAGAAAGTATCTACAAAAAGGAATTCTAAAAAAGATACACTTTCTGAACTGTGTGGCCTCAGGAAACCAAAGTCATAAAACAATATCTTCATCTTTCTTGACAGGATATACCTGAAATGAGGGGTATTCCCGAAAGGTAGAGATATGTTTTTAGTTGTGATAATTTGGCGATCCTAGAGTTATTATATCGAACATACGTTCTTGTATCAATATTATAATTTATTCCTTGTTTTCTTGTCATTCATGTCATACCTAATACTACCGGATTTTCGCCCTTCATAAAATTCAACTTTAAATCCATGCTTTTGATAATAATGTTCTGATCTATCAAAATGATCTGAATCTACAGACGATAAACTACCCGATATATATTTTGCTGGCGTCGTTTTACAGTATTTAAGGAAATATTCCATAAGGATTGATCCATTACCTATCTCTTTATCTTCTACCATAATATCATCTATATGAATATACTCAGCTTCTCCGTAAGGCTTCTCATAAGTAGCCATAATTCTAGGATGATTGCTACAGGCTTTATATTTGTCGTTGTATAGCATAATCCATATATCATTGCTATGTATCCACTGAACAACAAGAACCTCATCCCCCATTTTATTAGTTTCTACTCCAATAATCACATGATTAGGTTCACGAAACACTCTATGAACTGTATCAATCAGCTTCGTTTTCTTTTGAGCTTCATAGTTAATTTCCTTTACCTTACGTTCATATTCTTTTTGTATCGCAAGCAGCTCATTTTTATAAAATGTCGTTAGGATCCAGCTTTTTAATCTTCCCATATTTATTCTTTCTCCACTAATTCCCAACCGCGAACTCCTTTTGAAGTATCCAATGTATATTTTGGAACATTCATCACAACTTATCCAAACATCATGATCACGAAATCCAGGAATATTATCATGTTCTTCTATGATTTTTCCTTTCCCGCAAGGGCACTCATATTCGTATCTCTCCGTATCACCCTCTCCTGCACCATATCTCCTACTTCTAAGTTCTGATGCACGTCATACATTTTCAACGTAATGTTTTTCAATCCATTGAGTTTCTCAAGTGCTCTCGGTTCGCTGAAATTCAGATAATTGGTCGTAAGAATCTATCCTTTAATGCCCTTTTCCTCAAGCCCTTTTAACGTCTGCAGGAGCGGTGTCACACCACCCATCGTGATAAATGCAACACTGATCTGAAACTGATCACAGCGCAGCAATTCATCCTCCACAGATGAAATAACTTTCTTCCCATCTTCCGGATTATTCGACACAAATACTGGCTTATACGCCAGATTTGCTGCCACAGAACCATTTATATAAGCGGCATTTAAGCCGCTTTTCAATTCATTGATCACATTCGCATCCATTAATGTAGATCTCCCTCTCGTTTCGTGGTGAGCAAAACAAAATACTCTGCTTTATTATACCTTATGGGAGAAGGGTTGTCATTGAAATCTCCAGGAAGCAAGCGTGGCAAAGACACCCGAAAGTAACGATAGCAACAAAAAAACAGTTCCGGACATACTGAGGTTAATCAGTGTATCTGAACCTGTCTTTTCTATGGTCTTTCCAATGAATAGCTGGGCTGGCTTTTCCTTGGAATGGATTATTTAATTGTAAAAAATTCCCGTGAAATGATTTATAAAATAGGTAATTTTACAAAGTCTATTACTTGTTGTTAGTTCATAATTTATGTATAATAAAATTCATATAAGAAATACATGCTCAACATGCGGCCTGGAACATAAATAATCCGCAAGTTTAGCGATATACGAGGAGGAAATTCTCATGGGTAAACAATCCACCAGGGAAAACAAAACAATTTACCAGCTTTGCCGAGAAGCGGCAGGACTTACAAGAGCAGAGGCCAGTGAAAGAATGGATGCTGTCTCTGATTCAAAAATTGAAAAATTTGAATATGAAACACAAGAACCTACGCCTTATGATATCCTCCAGATGGCAGATGCCTATAAAAGACCAGATCTTTGCAATTACTATTGCTCTCACAAATGCGAAATCGGCTATCGTTATGTTCCAGAAGTAGAAATGACCGATCTGTCAAATATCATTTTGGAGACAATTGCCAGTTTAAATGAAATCAACCCTCTTACCGGTCGTCTAATCCAGATTGCCCGTGACGGTAAGATCAGCGATGATGAAATGAAAGATTTTGCTTATATCAGTAAAAAACTTGATGAAATTTCTTTAGCCATAGACTCTTTGAATCTTTGGGTAGATAAAACAGCCGGAGAACAAGGGCTCAATCTTGAACTCTTAAATGCCGAAAAAGAAAAATTAAAATAATCCATAACGCCACAAAAGGATTACGACTATAGAATAACACCAACCGCAGTCAGTGTCTTTAAAGTTGAATTAATCTATAGAAACTGCTATCATATTTTTATCAGAATTTTCCAAGTAAAGGAGGACATGAGTGGATCATGAACGTAATGCCAATTTCCGAAATCATCGAAAAAGTAACCATGATTTGCAAAAAAAATAACGTAAAACGCCTTGATTTATTCGGTTCCTTCGCCACAGGCACTGCAACCCCCACCAGTGATATTGATTTTGTAGTATACGGCTGTGATAATCTAATGCAGTTAGAAGATGATCTTCAGAAGATTGAAACGCTAAGGAAAATTGATATTTTTGACTTTGACAGTATAAAAAATGAGTATTTATTGGAGGATATAAAAAAATATGGAAAACAAATTTATTAACCGCTATAACACTTTCTGTAAAAGTCTCTCCAATCTTGCAAAAAGCAAAACAGCCGACCCCAAGACCGATTTTGTTCTCGAAGGAACTGTTCTCAATTTCAGTCTTACTTTCGACATCTCCTGGAAAGTTATGAAAGATATTCTGATCAAAAAAATGGGAATTCTTGATTTTGCAGTTGGCTCTCCACGCGAAACTCTGCAGCAGGCATTTACCAATGGTATTATTGATGATGACACCTGGCTGCAAATGCTGAAATCCAGAAATCATTTGTCTCATGATTACGATGGTACTTTCGCCGCAGAGAAATTTCAAGACATTATAAATATTTATTATCCTCTTTTTGAAAAATTCAAAAACGATGTTGCGAAATACTATAAACAGTAAATCAACACCAGTGAAACATTTTTCACATTTACCACTCTTCACATTTAATATCACTTATCTGTTCGACTGGAATGACCGTTTGATCCGTCATAATGATGGTATGCTCGTATTCGTCTATCTTTTTTACAATACCAGAGCACGTAACATAGGAGCCGCCTGCTTTTTTTGCATCGGGAATAAAATAAGTTATCGATACTTTCTGTTCTATACCGATATTATTTCTGATTATATTGATTTTTTCATTCAGCTGAGCAATCGCTTCCTCGCTCAGTTCCAATCTTTCATCGGTTAATCTTGCCGTTTCCTTTATCGCAGCATCATGTCCGGTCAGGGCTGCAAAAGGAGCAAATTGCGCTGCCCGATCCCGAAGTGGCATTTGCGGATGATTCTTAGAGACCGGATGCGGTAAATTAATGATATCGTCATAAGAATTATTTTTCATCCGCTTTCAACTCCTTTACGCCTTATGACCGCCAATCTGTTCATTTCTGTCCCTGGCGGTTGCACCTTCCTGAAGATTCATCCCCTTCAGTACAGCGTTTTTTCCAAATTTCTTTTTGATACTGAGCATTGCTTCCTGCATACGTTTTTCGCGATCCAGCGCAGCCTCTTCCTCTTCCTGCTTTTTCCTTTGCGCCTCATAATCCGTAAAAAGATCCAGCTGCTCATATACTTCTTCTTTCTTGACAGAACTTTCATCCACAAGCCTGTTCGCTGTGATATTGATTCTTCTGACAAGCAGGTTTCTGTCAACGATTCTGTCATATAACTCTATTACTGCATCCGTTATCATCTTGGTTGAGGAAGTCTGTCGTTTCAGATTGGTCGTTCCATGTGCATGTTTCGGAATTCTTCTTTCATAACGGTCGATCGTAACCTCTCCATGATACTGCTTTCTCCTGTCGGCATTGTTCAGATTCTCAATATCATAACCAACCGTCAACACGATCTGATCCGTTACAAGCTTCTTATCCACCAAATCCAAAACCATCTGGTCTGTCATCTCTTTAACGACTAATTTTGCTTTTTCAAAATCATAAGGGCAATGAAGTACCTGCCCGGAACAAACACTGTTCGTTTCCGGCTTATAAGCCTTGACCATTTCCATGGTACAGGGCTCATATCCCCAGGCATGGTCGATCAGCAGCTCCGCATTAACACCAAACAACCTATATAACAAGTCTTCATTATATAACTCATTTTCTTTTCCGATGGAACATCTGGCAATATCTCCCATTGTATAAAGCCCGTATTCTTCCAGCTTCTTTGCATATCCTTTTCCTACTCTCCAAAAATCAGTAAGTGGTCTGTGACCCCAGAGTTTCCTTCGGTATGACATTTCATCCAGTTCTGCAATTCGTACACCATCTTTATCTGCTTTAATGTGCTTCGCCACGATATCCATCGCAATCTTACACAGATACATATTCGTTCCGATTCCAGCAGTTGCCGTTATACCTGTCGTTTTCAGCACATCCTGTATCATGGTCATTGCAAGTTCTCTTGCTGTCATATTATAAGTATGCAGATAATCCGTTACATCCATAAATACTTCGTCGATCGAATACGGGAAAATATCTTCCGGCGCAATATATTTCAGATAAATACTGTAAATTCTGGTGCTGTATTCCAGATAGAGGGCCATCCGGGGAGGAGCAACAATATAATCAATCTCCAGTTCCGGATTGGTATCTAATTCTGTGCTGTCATCAGAGGCTCCGATAAAAGTTCTGTTCGGCACTTTCCACCTGCGGGCGCTGTTGGCTTCTTTTACTTTT
This sequence comes from Blautia fusiformis, assembly GCF_020686995.1. Classification (NCBI taxonomy): domain Bacteria; kingdom Bacillati; phylum Bacillota; class Clostridia; order Lachnospirales; family Lachnospiraceae; genus Blautia; species Blautia fusiformis. The sequence goes on along the minus strand of NZ_JAJEPT010000006.1, from coordinate 94,893 downwards.
TGAACAACCTCAAATAAACGAGCCCTTCCTGGTATCCCATAACACTTTAATGCTGGCGATACCGCAAGACAGATTGTCTTTTCTGTTCTGCTTTTATCTGCAACCACAAGATTGGTCGTCAAAGGATCCCGATTTCGTTCTTTACATTCCACAGACGCATAGAATGACTTAAGATCGATCGCAATATAGGTTCTTTCCTTTTCCATCATTCTACACCTCACGATTCTCCTGTGTTCTGTTTCTAATTCTTATTTATCCTGCCCGAAAAACTTTCTCATCATAACAATCCGCTCAAGGATTTCCTGCCTGAATTTTTCAACATCATTCGTCCGTTTGCGCACACCAGCTGCTGCAGCATGTCCACCTCCGCCAAACGTCTGCAGAAGTTTGTTTACATTGATCCATTTTCCATCAGACCGGAAGGAACAACGCCAGCGATTTTCTTCTTCCTCATACATGGTAAAACATCCTGTTTCTTACTTCCACGCCTTCCAGATATCCGGCTGATATCCAAGAGTGGATTGTTTTCCATTACGGACAACCGGTGTCTTAATCACCTGCGGATTTTCCAGTACCTTCTCAAGTTTATCTTCCTCTGCAATATACTTAATGAGCGCAAGCAGATCCTTATCCTTGCCCTCCCAGTTGATCATATTTTCCAGTCCACCATTTGCCTGGGCAACTGAATTAAATTCGCCCTTACTCATGCCCTTTTCTTTCATATCAATAAACTGAAACTTGATCCCACGTTCCTTAAAGAAACGTTCTGCTTTCTTTGTATCATTACACTTCTTTGTCCCAAAAATCTGTACGTTCAAATCAATTCTCCTTATCCATTGCCATATGTATCATTTTCTCAAAGGATTCTCTAAAATGCTCATCATCCTCCGATGTTCGTTTTCGTGGTCCTTTTAAATGATTCTTTCCGGATGCCCTTCGTGCTTTCTTATTCAGATGCCGTTCCATAAGCATCTGGTCAATATTTTCATTGGTATACCATTTCCCGGATTGATGAATCGCATACGCATTTTTTCCTAATGCCATTGCAGCCACACCGTAGTCCTGTGATACAACAATATCGCCTTTATGGCAAATGCTGATCAGTTTATAATCCACGGCATCTGCTCCGGCTCCAACTACGATCACTTCACTGTAATCAGAAGATAACACATGATTGGTATCACACAACAACGTTACAGGAACACTGTGCTCTTTTGCAACTTTTTCAACAATACCAATTACCGGACAGGCATCTGCATCAACAAAAATCTGCATATCTTCTCCTTTAATTACACATAAATGGCGTACGAACCTCGATGAGATTACCACTCGGATCATACAGCCTTACAAGCTTCTGCCCACCTGCAAGTTCTGTTAGTTCAGTGGCATATCGGACGAAATACTTACCGGATTCATATTTTGCAAGCAATCCATCTATATCAAAATCCTCGAAATACAATTCCATCATGTTATTGAATGGCGTAGAAGTTTCATTCAATGTTTTCCCCCATACGTCGGCATCCTGCAAAACAAGTCCCTCCGATAAGATCACATTACCTTCATTCTTAAGAATCACTTGCAGTCCAAATAAGTCTTTATAAAACTCTATGGATTTTTCTATATCATCCACCACGATCAGTACGTTTTTCAGCATATCCGTCACCTCACAATCCGCTTTGAGTCAAGCGAATATTCGCAATCCGCATGCGGTTAAATAATCTTTCCAGACAAATGATCAATTTCATGCTGGCAAATCTGTGCTGTCCATCCTGACAATTTCTGGCGCTGTTTTTTCCATTTGAAGTCATAATACTCTACTTCTATTTCCTGGTATCTGGTCGTCTTACGAACACCATCCAGCGACAGACAGCCTTCTTCTGTCTCATACATGTCACGTTTTGAAACAATCACCGGATTGAACATCACAACATTTATGAATCCCATATTCACAATGATGATATTCTTCTTTACACCAATCATGTTCGCCGCCATACCAACACAACGTTCTCTGTTCGCCTGCAGCGTATCCTGCAGATCCTTTCCAACCTGGATGTCAGCTTTCGTGGCCGGTTCAGATGGCTGGCCTAAGAAGAAAACATCTCTTACTATTTGTTTTACCATTTACTTTCTCCTGTACTCTAATTCTTATCTATCTTGACCAGAAATCTTTCTCGTCATAACAATTCGCTCAAATATTTCCTGTTCCTCTTTCATTGTTCCAATATTTTATTATCTAACACCACTTTACAACTTTTTCATAAAAAAATATCGTACAGGACTTTCTGATGTATAATGAATTTGACCCAAAACATTACAAAGGAAAGTGACCTTGTACGACAAAAACATTATACAACGAAAAAACACTGATTGGTAGACTTCATCAATATTTTTTGATTTATTTTGAAACTTTTTCTGTTCCGACAGCAGATACCTTATTTCTGCTGATATTATCCATACTGACCTTGTGTTATAACCTTTCATCTGCCAGTCCTCCTTGGATTTTTCTTCTTTTTTGATGTTATCATCTTACAATAAATGGCTGTGTGAAAATCCCGACAACCAACTGGTTCTATGGCGGGGATAATTGGGTCCTATGGCAGATTAAACGCTGATTAAAGGCCTTTAATTGCCAACTAAACTACGAAGAATTCCAAAATCATGTTGCAGATTTGGAGGCTTCCATTCATGCCACCGATAATAAGATTCAACAAACGAGGCTGGCAATTCAAAATCAACAAGTAATTCAGAAATACTGTGAAGTCTATCGGGCCTGTCGTGACATCATACGTGCTCAGAATTTGGTATTCACAAACTTCCGTCGGCTGAAAAACTGCAGCGCCAACAGATGGAACTGGAAGAAGAACTGTCCTCAGCAAAAAAAGAAAAGCAGGATCTCCAGAAGCAACAGAATACCCTGCATATAATTGAACAAAATTTTGATGCTATGATCCGCAAAGCTGGTATCAAGGTTCCGGAGAAAGCGCCTTCACCAAGAATCTTGAGCTCTTAAATGCCAAAAAAGAAAAATTAAAATAAGCCATAACGCAACGAAAGGCAATGAACCATTTCTGACTCATTGCCTTTTCCTTTACATACGCTGTAATTGATTGACGACACTTTCTGTTCTTCGAATAGCTTCTTCTACCTGTCTTTTTGCATTATTGATTCGATCCTGGACCACCCAGTCCACAACAAATCCATCAAAAAAATAATCCGCAAAAGAAAGAAAATCTCCAGTATCGATATTCAAGTTACATACCATGTTTACATCATTTAATTCTCTACTGAAATTACGAAGATCATACTTTGCCTGTTCCATATTCCGTTTGGCCTGATCAATTCTAGAATGTTTTAGCATCGTAGTGAAAAAACCACCGCCAAACATATCTACCAGTCCCCAGTTCTTTGCACTGTTTAAATTTTCTTTTGCTGCCTGAAGACTGTTCAAAGCTCTACGTCCAGCTTCAATTGCTTCTCTTTTTTCTTTTTCAATATCATATCCCATTCGTTTTCTCCTCCTGATCGATTATGAATGTGACGTCACCAATGCTATAATGCCGCCGACAATCAACAATGGAAAAGCAATGTACATCAGTCCACCTACAACCATACCAATCAATATCACCGGGAAGAAAATAACTGTGCAAAGTAATTTCATAATTCCCCAGGATGCTCTTAACCCAAAAGCAAAAAATTTTCCAACAAACCAAATCATACAAATTGCAAATAATAACGATAACATTTTTTTACTCCTTCTGAAACTCATTCTTATATGTATCTTTCATTTTTTCTGTTCTTTTTCTGCTAAATATTCAGATGTGTTCTTTATGCCAAGCTTATTACTGAATGCCGGATTTTTCTCCATCTTTTCTATTATCCGGATTAATCGAATTCGCTGTGCCGCTTCCATCTGATCACCCCATTTATATTCTGTTTTTTTGTTGATATTGTCACTATAACAAATTTATTTTTCATAATACACATCCACCATGAGGAATTGCATCTTTATATTTCTCGAATTTTGAGAATTCTGTCTTTATATTTCTCTGCACGAATTGTTTCCTATCTATGCTGCCTCTTTTATAATAAGCATATCCGAGCAACATCATAAATTATTATTAAAAGGGAGATTATGCTATGCGAATTGAAAACTTGCAAAATGAAAACAGAAAATATGCGAAAAGTATCGAAAACTTCCATGTGCTTGAATATGTGCAGGATGCCAGCGTTTCACCTATGAATGCAATGAATGAGTATTTCATGAGTAAAATGCATGTCAGAAGAAGACAGGTTGTTATTGATATTGATAAAGACCATTCAGCTGTTATCCAGGCTGGTGCCATGCAATGGATGGGTGGTAATGTACAAGCCACATCTGGTGTAAAAGGTATCGGAGATTTCCTTGGAAAGGCACTCAAGGGTGCGGTTACAAAAGAAACCGCAGTTAAACCGGAATATGTTGGTGAAGGCTATCTGGTATTAGAACCGACATACAAATATATTATCCTTGCAGACATTGGCAAATGGGGACCAGCCGGAATGACAATTGAAGATGGCATGTTCCTGGCTTGTGATGCAAATGTAAAAAGTAAAGTTGTAGCCAGAAAGAACCTTTCATCAGCAGTATTAGGTAGCGAAGGTCTGTTTAATCTGAGTTTGCAGGGAAATGGTGTAGCTGCACTGGAGTCTAATGTTCCCGAAGATGAATTGATTGAAGTCATATTGGAAAATGATGAACTGAAAATTGATGGAAACCTTGCTGTATGCTGGTCATCAAATCTTGAATTTACCGTAGAAAGATCTACAAAAACACTTGTCGGATCTGCAGTTAGCGGAGAGGGTCTGGTAAATGTTTATCGTGGAACAGGACGGGTACTGATGTGTCCGGTCGCACCGACAACTTCCTTATTTGAGTCCACTAACACCATGGCAGCTAAAGCTGCTGCTAAATCCAGCAATACATTTGGAAAATAAGTGTAAAATACATTCTCTTGTAACCCAACAAACGCCGATATAGGATTATAAAAATCCTGCATCGGCGTTATTAATTGTGATCATTTTATTTTCTTTATTCAGATGAACTGCTTATCATCAATGCAAATTTTTAATTCTTTTCAATTCCATCTGGCATATGATCTTTCTCAGTTATTTTTCGAATGACCCGGCATGGATTTCCAACTGCCAAACTATACGGCGGAATATCTTTTGTTACAACACTCCCTGCACCAATTACACACCCTTCTCCTATGGTGACACCACCGCAAACAACCACATTGGATGCCAGCCAGCAACTATCCTTTATAGTTATTGGCTTCGCATATTCAAGATTATAAAAACTTCCATCTTCTCTTTTCCTAATATTGCGTTCTTCAGGTAATAATGGATGCATAGGAGTTGCCAATGTAACATTTGGACCAATCATCACATTATCGCCTATATGTATTTCACATACATCTAAACATGTAAAGTTAAAATTAGCAGAGCTGAATCTTCCAAAGAACGTATTACATCCGTAATCAAAATAAACAGGCGCCTGTAAATAGGGGAGTTCCTCTGTTGCTGGCAATAATTTCCTCAATATCTGTGCTTGTTCTTCTTGATCATCTTCTTCTGTCGAATTGTATTTTCTTGCTAATTTACGTGCATTCACGCGTAATTGCTCCAATTCTTTATCCGTTGGATCGTACAACTCTCCACTTAGCATTTTTTCTCTTTCAGTCATTTTCGATAACCTCCAAATTCAAAGTTATAAATATCAGTTTCCCCACTCTCTCATGGTCTGCAATATTTTATCTAATGCTTTTGCACTTTCCGTCATCAAATACGGACATAGCCATAACCATATTATCTACTTTTAGATCACTGGAAAAAATATCCATCGCAGAAGGTATCTGTTTAAAATTAATTTCAATAATTTCTTCATAGTTCTCTTCTGCAAATCTTTCAACTATATATGTTTTTCCTGTTTGTCTGGCTCCCTGAATTACAAGACATTTTTTGTTTTTTGAATCTACCCATTTTTTATGTAATGCGTCACTTTTCTTTTTAACATAAAACATCTCCTGTTACCAAATAATATTTTTATCAAGAACAACTTTGTAACATTTTTAATTACTATATTTCTTTTATCATCAACATTTTAGAATATTATATCATTGATCAATATATATTAAATGACTTTTTCCATTTCATACAATCTCTTCTGAAGCTCCGGTTCAAAGAAATTCTACATTCCTTCATCAAAGCTTATGAAAGGCTTCTCCATATCTTCAGTTGTGAAAATCAGGGCATTTTCGTTACTTTTCTTAACCGCACAGTCTGTGAAATTTTTAAATTCCTTATCAGTGACCGGCTGCTGCATATGCTTAACATCAAACAATACTTCTGTGTCAACCAGACTGTTTCCTGTTCAGGGTTTATTTGAACTCCAATATTAATATTACCATCTGTGAATAATATTATTTCATTTTTCATCAATAAGACCTTACACATTCTACCCTATCACACTCGCACCAAATGGCATGAAAGAGAGTCTTGCCATCTTGAAGAACTGCTTTCCAAATGGAATTCCAACTATCGTAATGCACCAAATACAACCCACTATCAGGTTTCCAAGTGCCATTTCCCATCCAAAAAATATAATCCATATAAGATTTACCAGAAATGAAAACATGCCATTTCCATACACGATTTCTTTTCCAAACGGCCAAAATGCCAAGGTTGCAAATTTAAAACATTGCAGACCTACCGGAATTCCAATAATTGTAATACACCATATGCAACCTGCAAAAATCCATGCCAGTCCGCCCAGTAATCCTCCAAATATAAACCAAAGGATATTACCTATAGTTCTCATGACAACATCTCCTCATCCAATGTCTAATATTCTTTTGCAATTTCCTCTGTTATCTCATATATCTCTTTGAATTTTTCTAAGTCCTCTGGAGATCTGATCAGCATGATTTCTTCGATTTTTCCGGTCCGTATGTCTTTGAACCCTGCTACTTCTTCTCCAGTACAAATGCTTGCACGAATAACTGGTTTCATATGTTCTCGGTCATATGTTTTTTTCACGATTTTCTTTTTAAATAATCCCATGCTACCTCCCCATCTCCGAATATCTTCGGTAACAAGATCAACTATCTAATTCCTGGAACATTTTTCTGCATCAATCGCAAGTACGAACATCAACGCATCCAATGCATTTCCTGGATCCTGCACATCAATAACATATGTATCAGTCATATGAAACAGTTCTTTACTAACCCGTGCAATTGAATAACCGCTTTGATTAAGAATGCTATAGTCCCATTCCATAATGGTTCCATCAATATGCCATCCATTGTAATCAATATTATAATGTGGCGTCAGGAATGAGAATTCTTTGCTCAGGCATCCGATATAACTGCCGTTTTTATAAATTTCAAATTTAGGAAGAAAAGTAAGTACTTTCTGAACAACCATTCCTACTTCATTTCCATAGGCATCATAAATTACAAGTTTATGTCCCCAGGACAACTGGCCTTTTACTACATAAACAGTGTTGCCTGCTTCATCATAGATATCATAGCTGTCAAACCATGAAAACAGCCTTTGTTTAAACAATAACTTCATAACTTTTCACCGCTCTCTCCAACAGATATAATTGGTTCTTTATAAGTATCATAATACCATGCCGGAACACCTTAAAAAATATGTAAATCGAAGAATTAACTCATCTTATTTCACGGATTATGATAAAACACATATTACCAGCTATAAATCTCTACTTGTTCACAAAAAGATATAAAAAAGACCATCTACTGCTTGTTTACGGTAAATGATCTTTTCATTGCAATATTTAATTAAATATCATACTGAGCCGATTGTTCACGTATCAATTTACATGTTTCTCATTGTATTGCTCGCCCTATTATAAATACAATTTGTTTTCCTTCCTACTGGAACAAACCTTTTTCATTTTCAGTCCAGCGATAAAACTGACAAGCTTACTGTAATTTCTTGCTTTCTTCGGACAGACTGCTACACAGTGCATACAAGAAATACACTTATCCTTATCGGTCATCTTCGGATTGTCCAACGGAATGGCACCTGCCGGGCATTCTTTTGCGCACAGACCGCAGGAAGTGCATTTTCCATTTGCAACAGGTTTGAGTGGAACACCACCATATTCTCGATATGGTCTGTTTCCCGGAAATGCAGGTGTCCTTTGTGCTTCGCTGTTTTGCATAATCTTTGCGGCAAATTCCAGCAATTCCTTTTCATCCTGCTGATCCGGGCGTCCGGTTCCAAATTGGTGCATCAGGGAATGCTCTGCGACTGCCTCCATTCCTGCGATACATACAAATCCTGATGCCTCCAGAACATCCTGTAGTTCCAATAGAGTATCATCAATCATACGGTTTCCAAATACTGCCACAAGAATTGCTTTCGTACCATCTGCCTTTACTTTGCGGAACATATCCGTTACAACTGATGGAATGCGTCCACCGTAAGACGGTACAGCAACCAAACATAGGTCCTTTTTTTCAAATTTCACCTTCATGAGTTTATTTGGTTCTTTAATTAGGTCGATTTCTTCAGCATCCAGCTTCGTCCCTTTCGCAACAATATCTGCTACTTTCTCTGTACCTCCTGTCGGGCTGAAAAATATGTTATAAAATCTCATAATGATCCTCCTACTGATTCCGATTTGTTTATTGTCCTTTTATAACGGTTGACCAATTGTTTTCAATAGTCTTTATATGTTTGAAAGGAATTCTTCTATCAAACTATTTATCATCTCCGGTTTATCTGTATTAGAATTATGACCGGCCCCTTCAATCCACTTTAAAGGAATTTTCGTTTTTCGATGCCATTCTCTGTTATACCTTATGCATGAACCGGCATGATCCTTTGTACCACATATCAACAGGGAAGGACATTTGATTTCATATGGCAGATCCTTTTCCATTGCCTCTGCCAGAATACGAAATCCATGCCCGGCAATTTGGGCATAACGATGCTGATCACCATCATAGACCAGCATCATTTCCTTCATCAGATTTCTGCCATACTCAGAAGTTGCAACTCCCTCAGTTCCGGATTTCAAAAGCAACTTCCATGGGTAATGTGCATATACTGGTTCCATTTTTTTCAGAAGCCAGATCTCCACTGCTGTCACATAGTTCCTCTGCAGCGGTGCTGAATCAATGGAAATAAAACCTGCCAGCCGGTCAGGATACAATTGTGCATAAGCCTGTCCCACATATCCTCCCATTGATTGACCTATTATAATTGGTTTTATGATTTCTTCTTTTTCAAGAATCCCATTCAGCCATTTTGCCTTATCAAACAGATCAAAGTCAAAGCGGAACGGCCAGGAAGAGGCATGAGCCGGTGCATCCCATACAATAATATTATATTTTCCATCGAAGTACTCAACCTGTTTATCAAATAATCTATGGTCAGCAGTCAGCCCTGGTAAAAATACAAGCGTCGTTGTATCCAAACTCAGATTATTTGACCAATAGTGAATTGTTCCGCAAGGAGTTTGATATGTACTTTCCTTCAACAAATCCACCTCCGCAATTTTCATTTTTCTCAGTTACACAACCTGAAAAACTTTAACTATTTTCATATTGGTTTTTTATATCAAATACAGTCTGCTACATCTCATCCGGCTTTTGACCATCGTGGGCTTTCCATTGACACTCCGTCAATTTCATATCTGTAAATACCGCTTTAAACGATGAATCTTCCGGACTGCATGCATAAATTCCAAATTTGATTTTTCCTGCACCAGCCCACATATGACAAATCCTCATTTGCTTAAACCGTATTCCATCCTCAGAACATTCAATGCAATAATCATCTTCACGTCTACTGAGACGATACCACATAGATTTAATCTCTGCATCAATTTCCGTAGTTGCCCAATCTGAATATCCATTGTTTGTCACAACACTTCCCAGGTGCTGAAAATTGTCATTCTCATATTCTATAGAACCTTTCAACCAATTCTCACTGTCAAGATACATAACCACACCGCACTGATCAAAGCGATGATGGCTTTCCTTAAAATCTGTTTTCACCATAAATGAAAAAAACTTTTCCTCTGTTTCTATCTGCAAAACCGGAGCATTATCATTGCGGAAATGATAGTAAGTTCTTTGCCACAAATCAGTTCCAGGCTGTGTGATAATCTCAATTTTGTCATCTGTCAGCGTGTAATCATCAGGTTCTCTCGTCCACTTAAAATCTTTTATATTCATCTCATTATCCCTCCAAATTCCGATTTCACGACATCATTTCTAATACAGATTTTACCGTACTTTTTAATCTCAGTCCATCCTTTATACCCAGGCGATAAAAAAACTCTTCTGTCTCTGCTCCGCTGGCAAATATTTCATCACAATACTTCGTAAGCACTTCCTCTTGTTCCGGAGACAGTGTTTCCAAAAGCTTCTGGTATTCCTTCTCTATATTTTCATTAAATGGCTGTGTATCTTGATTTGATTTACATTCAGAATATGCTTTGCTCATACGATTGGAGAACATCTTATCAACAGACTCCTCTACGTCTTTTGACATCTTTGAGGGAGACTCTTGCTTTTGAACTTTTTCGTTCTTCGCTTTTTCAAGTGTTGACTCGTCAATATAGTGAATAATTTCTCTCAGATTTGCCTTCATAGATTGCAGGTATTGGTGCTAGAATATAAATAGTACAAACCAAAATGAGAAATTCCAAATACACATAAGCATGATACAATAGAGGCATGCTGAAGGAAGATCTCATATGGCAAAGCAACATGACAAACAATTTAAACTTGATGCAGTCCAGTACTATCAGGATCACAAAGATCTCGGAGTACGTGGATGTGCAGAAAATCTTGGCATCGGATACAGCACATTAACAAAATGGCTAAAAGACTTCCGGGAATCAGGTGATATTCCTGTTCGTGGTTCTGGTAATTATGCATCTGATGAGCAGAAGGAAATTGCCCGTCTCAGACGTGAATTACGTGATGCCCAAGATGCACTTGATGTGTTAGAAAAAGCAATCAACATTCTGGGAAAATGACGGAAGCCATTTATCTTGAAGTGTCTGAGAAGACGGAAGCTGCCAAAAAGGCTGGACGTCGGGTTTCCGTCTTCGGAATGTTGAAATTTTTAGGTGTCTCTCGCTCAGGATATCTTGCATGGCTCCACCACGTACCTTCTGATACAGAAAAACGTCGTAAAGCTGTAAAAGCAAAAATACAGGATATTTATGATGATTCCAAGGCTCCTTCTTAAAATATATAGATTTCACAAATCCCTATCGATATATATTCTTCTGTCATAGATGTATAAAGATTTTGCACAGTTCGTTTTTTTCATAAAACTTATTCTGTTTTTCAACTTCTGTGATATAATGCTTTATTATAATAATTCCCATGAACAGAATAAGGTGAACCAAGTGAAAAAGAAAACACTTGTGCCTCTTATCACTTTTTTACTGGGCATATGCCTTATTAGTTTGATTGTATACAAAACAGACACCCACGAAAAAGAGCAGAGACACATAACAGCACAATTAAACGTAGCCACCTATGGCGAACAAATAAAGAATGAAATTACAAATGGAATTGAGATCACAGATACCTTGAAGCAAATCTTAATAAGTGAAGATGGCGAAATCCGTCAGTTTGAAACAATTGCAGGAAATCTTATGTCTGATTCTATTGAAAGTGTACAGCTCGCTCCTAATGGTGTTGTTACAGATATTTATCCGGCTAATGAAAATGAGGCAGGTAAGATTGATTTGATCCATGATAAAGACCGCGGAAAAATTTCCTGTTACGCAAGAGACAACCATACAATCATTACGCAGGGCCCCTTCAAATTAAAACAGGGAGGATATGGAATTGCAGTCCGCAATCCCATATACCTGAAAGATAAAAACGGACATGAGTATTTCTGGGGATTTACTATTGTTATCCTGCGTGTTCCGGATATTTTTTCAGATTCAATCAGTGCACTTTCAAATTTTGGATACGAATACAAAATTTCAAAAACAGACGCTCCATGGAGTGATACTTATAAAGTGGTTTATCAATCAGATGGGCAAATAAATCGTCCTGTTTCTTATACATTTACAATAGGAGACGAAAACTGGAAATTTGAAGTAACTCCTAAAAGTGGATGGAGAAATGCCACATTACTGGTAATCATCATCGGAATTTTTCTTACAATAAGCCTTCTCCTGTCAGTTCTTACCAGAGTATGGTTAGTAGCAAAAGAACATAAGAAAAAGTTTCAGATACTGGCGCGCACAGACTCTCTTACAAATATTTATAACCGCTATGGATTTGATGAATTTGCAGAAAAAATGATTCAAAAAAATCCAAAAACACATTTTGTGGCTGCGCTCCTTGATATCGATGATTTCAAGTTTATTAATGATATCTATGGACATAATTACGGAGACAGGGCACTAAAGAATCTTGCAGACAGCATGAAGACTTTTTTCCCATCCGATGCATTACTTGGAAGAAATGGTGGTGACGAATTCTGCATTCTTTTACCAAATTGTACCTTTGCAGAAGCAGATATACAGCTGCAGAAATTCACCAAACTTCCTAAATCATTCTCATACCATGGTAAGGAACATGCATTTTATATTTCTCTAGGATATGCAGAATATCCAACATTTGCATCCAATCGTTCACAACTCATGCGCTGCGCAGATGCCGCTCTTTATGAAATAAAGCTTCATGGAAAAAATGGATGTATGGTCTACAGAGAAGGACTTCCGTCAGGTGCCCGCAAACAACTTGGATTCGCATTCAAGGATATCTCTGAACATCTTCCAGGTGCATTCATCATATACAGAGCTGACAAAGAAGATGATGAACTAATTTTTGCAAATGATGAATTTCTTCATATGTCCGGATATAAAGATATAGATGAACTGTTCAGACTTACTGAGAAAAGTTTTCGCAACTTGATTCGTGAAGATGAACAGCAACAGATAGAATCAAGTATCTGGGAACAGATTGACAACGGCAATGAAAATGACTATACTCACTTTCATCTTCGAAAAGCTGACGGAACTTATTTTTCTGTTCTTGATCATGGAAGAATTGTAGAGAGCCCGCAATACGGGAAAGTATTTTATGTATTGTTCATGGATTGGGAAGATATGCATATTCGTTACAATGATAAATTCGCAAGATAAAATATTGCAAAAAACAGAGCGTATGATCTATTTTCATATAATGTTTATGTCGGCAAGCTCTATCAAAAGGAAACCGACTTTATTGCTCAGAGAAGCAACGAGAAGTTTTATATTCAGATCAGCGACAACATTTCCGGGCAGTAAACATTTGAGAGAGAATGCTTTCCTCGGCTTCAGATTCGAGATGCTTATCCGAAAATGATTATTGCTAGAACCAAACATCCCCAATATAGCTATGAAGGAATCGTAATTTACGATATAGCCGATTGGTTACTACAAGAATAAGCAAGGCGAAATATCTCCAGCATTCTCTTTTGAAATGATGGAGATATTTTTATTATGACGGAGATTGCAGATGAATTCAGACGAAGCATCCTATGAAAAGAGTTTTATATGGATGTACTGAACTGTGATCCGATGTCTTTTGACAAGGAATGCAAACTGACTATTTGGTGGCTACACCCCCCAAGCCCCTGTAGAATAAATAACGCCAGTACTGGATATCAAAAATCCCGCACCGGCGTTATTTATTAAAATATTTTGTTTTTTAATCTTCAACACTCTCTACTGAAACTTCTTTTTTCTTCCTACTTTTACCAGAAATCATCTTGTGTCCTGTATAAATAGCCATAATCATGCAAAGCAAAGAACTTGCTGCAAAGTACTTATGGCCTTCTTTTGATCCCTTATAACCTGTATAAAAAGTTCCAAGCATTGTAATCAGTGCACCGATAGACCAATATTTATGTGATTTCATTCAGATACCTCCTGCCGTTTTTCTTAATCATATACCTTTTAAAAGATATATACAAACTGGAAGTTAGCGATTTCTTTTTCCGGTATTCTCTGTCCCACGGATTTCCTCATGATAGAAATAATCTACGATCACCGGATGTCCCTGCGGGACTCTGCCATAAGGCATTTCATTATCCACAAAGGCACAATCATACTTCTTAGCCATTTTCTCAGCTTTTACTTCAAGTGCTTCAAAGTAGTTGCGGTTATGCTTGTTATAGATCTCGTCGTAAAGTGGTACAAGATCAGGATATTTTCCGGCGATATAATTCATAATTGTCTTTTTGAAACCGCCTCGAAGATTGAGATTTTCGAGCCAGAACAGATCGCACTGATCCTTTACCCGCTCAAAGATTGCTTCAAAATCCGTGATACCGGGAAATACCGGGGATACGAAACAGACTGTACGGATACCTGCCTCATATACCTGCTTCATAGCAGCGATACGGTGCTCAATGCTCGAAGCAGAGTCCATATCGTTCTTAAAATTTTCATCTAGTGTGTTGATTGACCATGAAACGGTTACACGTCCAAGCTTCTTCAGTAAATCAATATCTCGTACCACAAGATCCGACTTTGTGCAGATCAGAATATCTGCGTCACTGCCGATCAGCTGCTCCAAAAGTTTTCTGGTATTCCCGAATTGCTCCTCCTGTGGATTGTAGCCATCTGTCACAGAACCGATGACCACCCGCTGTCCGGCATATTTCTTCGGATTTTTAATTTCCGTCCAATGCTTCACATCAAGGAAAGTGCCCCATTCCTCCTTGTGCCCGGTAAAGCGCTTCATAAAAGAAGCATAGCAATACTTGCAGGCATGTGTACAGCCCACATAGGGATTGACCGAGTAACCGCCTACCGGCAGACTAGACTTAGTCATGATGTTCTTTGTTTCCACCTCACGAATGAGGATTCCATTTATTACTTCTTCCATGATTTCTGTACCTCTAACACTTTATTAAATTCTTCCGGCATTTCCTGAATCATATTTTCATCCCCTATGATAGGGACAAGGTCTTCCTTCATAAACACCGGAATGCCAAGCTTATGTGCCTGGTCCGCCAGAGACCATGCCCATTCCGGCTCCGTATGAATCTTCCTGCTCTGAGCTCCGGTCATGGTGCCCACAACGATCCAATTGATTCCGGAAAGGTCAACTGTGCCGAGATCGTCGAATAACGGCTCAAAGGTAACATGGTAATGTTTTGCTCTGACGTTTTTCCGAAGGGCGTCGATACGCCACAGTTCTGCTTTCCTCGTCACCGTAACGCCAAACCATGCGTTTTCCAAATCGGTATCAAAATCCAGCAAATCAGGTCGCTTGGTAAGGAACAGGAACTGATGCTGTGGATTTTCACGGATCTTTGCAAATACCTCGTCTCTCCATTCCGGCTTCCATCCGGAGAGATCGCTCATCCCGGTAAGAAGAAAGTTCTGCGGACGTTTCTTTTCCATCATCTTGAGCTTACCCGGAAAGAATTCAGGGTCAGCGAAGTCATCAATCATATGCCAGCGTTTCACGTTGTTGCGGGCATAGCAATATGTACACCCCACTGTGCAGCCAATGACGATATTCATGTTCTGAATCTGATCTTTGATACAAATACTCATGACTTCTGCCACTCCTCAAGATTCTTTCTGATGCGGTCGAGACATTTCTCAAACCGGGTAATTTCTTCCTCTGAAAAACCTTTGTAGTAAATACTGCCCATCTCATCAGATACAGAATCGTACTCGCCCTTTAAGGCATGTGCTTTCTCAGTCAGAAACAGGAGTGTTTTCCTTTTGTCCGTTTCAGACTGAACACGGCTTATCAGCCCTTGATTTTCCATTCTTTCCAGCATCGTAGTAAGAGATGTTATCGCTAATCCGCATTTAGTCGAGAGTGACCTGATTGAGATACCATCCTCCTGCCACAGCACATAAAGAATACGTCCCTGGGCTCCATTAAACGCATCAATATTCTTTTCACTGAGAATCTTCTCAAAAATCCGGTCTCCAAGCTGTTTTATTTTTGTGACAAGAAATCCTCCATTCATTTCCATGCAAAATCTCCTATATAGTAGTTTATTAAAAACATACTATATAGGAGCTTTATTGTCAAGAGTTTATATGTCTTAATAGGTAAATTCCATTTTTTCAATTCTCCAAACTGGAATTTGACTTGCCTATTTTCTTAAAATCTCATGTGGAGCTTCTATTTCATTTGCCAAGGTATGCTCTGTTAACTCTGACATTCCATTGTGCATTGTTGATTTCAAAACATTGGAAATTTACTCACTACATGATTACTGGAGATCATATTTTGTCCGAGATTATTATGTAGAAATGGATTTTGATGATAATATAGTAAGAACAGAAGTATTTTATTTGCCAGAACGTCAATAACAAATATGGGAAAGAGATGGTACTACATGGGAATAATTAAATATTTTAGAAAAAAGTACTGGGAAGCAGCCATTTTCAGAGGTGGGCGACGTATACCATTTACCTGTGATGGATTAACAGCTGTTCCTGATAGCGCCTATGCATTGTTTACTGAAAAAGAGTTAGAAAAAATTTACGAAGAAAGAGATATTTTTCATGAGCGGCTAATGCATATGATTGATTCTTTTTAATCACATGTACATCAGAGTTTTATATATTACTTATGATATTGTGCCGGCTTTGTCGCTTTGTATCAGCCGAATGAATACAAGAAAAGGAGCTGTCGGGAAATAGACAGCTCCTTCAAAGAAAATCTGCAGGATACCTTTCTTCTTTCCTTCTGTAAGTTCATTCCACCCACACTTTTCTCTGGATCTTTTCACCTGTTCACTTGTAAGCCCAGATTTCTTGCCATTCACCCTTTCAAGAACCTCTTCTACCGTCTGCTGATAAATTTCCTTCATCACTTCCGCCTCATCGTTTCTAAGTATTTACTACCTGAATTTCTTATGCAATGAAAGACCTCTTTGAAAAAAATATAAAAAAAAGACCTTCATTGCATAATAAAAAATGCAATAAAAGTCTCACCATTTCCTTATGATACCGGATGCTTCCACCGTACTGACAACATCACAAACGCAATTTGTTAAGCGCAGGTTACTCCCCTTTATTGGATAAAATCATATACCCAAAGTAACATGATTGTCAAGATACTTTATCATTACTTTTTCATTTTATGTTATACTTTTTACATCGTTAACACTATTAAAATAAATTCTCCGGAGGTGAATCAAATGGATCATACGAATAATTCCTGTTGTTGTGGTGAAGCGGAACATTTTTCCGGATGTCTGATTTGTGGTGCTCCTATTACGTATCGTGCTGAAAGCTCTATTCAGACGTGTAGTATCTGCCATAAAGAGCAATTAACCAATGCGGTCTGTGAAAATAGTCACTTTATCTGTGATGCCTGTCACAGCTATGGCACATATGCTCCGGTAATCGCAGCGCTCAGAGACAGTACCGAAAAAGATGCTTTGCTTCTTCTGGAAAAAATTATGGATCTTCCATCTGTACATATGCATGGACCAGAGCATCATGCAATTGTTCCGTGCGTTCTTCTGACAGCGTTTCGCAATAATGGAGAACATATGGATTACGATGCTGCACTATCTGAAATCTGTAAAAGAGCGAAGCAGGTTCCGGGCGGTACCTGTGGTTACTGGGGTGTCTGTGGAGCTGCTGCCGGAGCCGGTATTTTCATGTCCGTTATGACTGGATCCAGTCCACTTCACAAAGATGCATGGCCGTTTCCTCAAAAACTTGTTTCCATTATTTTATCCAGACTGGCAGATGTTGGTGGACCTCGCTGCTGCAAACGTACCAGCAGAATTGCCATTGAAGAAGCCGTTCATTTTTACAGTCAGTTTTGTTCTGTAAACATTCCGTTGTCTTCTATAACGTGTAAATACTGCGAAGATAATCGCGAATGTATCCAGGAAGATTGTCCATACTATCCCGAATAACAGGCAAGGCAGTGATTCCATGATACCACGAAATCACTGCCTTGTAACTCGTTTGCCAGGATACAGCGCCCCATCTTCCCACTTTGCTTTTTTGCAGTTCCATGAACGAATATCCTTCTCTTCCAAAACACTCCTGATTCGTTCTTCTCCATTGTCCGATGTAAAAAGCGCTGTAATTTCCTTTTTTCCATCTACAATTTTCACACAATAATCTACCAGTTCCGGAATCTCAAACAGTAATTCATCCATCTCTCTGATACTTCCCAATGGATCCATCCGCTTTACAAAGTCCAGGCGTTTTATTTCACTTCCACAGAGGCATCTTCCTGGAATGATCCTTGACCAGTCACCGGTTCGATATCGAATCAACGGCTGTGCTTCCATTCCAATGGTTGTAATCACCAGTTCTCCCCATTTACCGTCCGGCAGCACATTTCCGTTCTCATCTATAATCTCTGTAATACAATGGTTTTCCCGCATATGCATGCCCTCATGCGCCGTGCAGCAAATGGCACCTCCAAGCCCCATCTCTCTAGAACCATAGTGCGGCCAAAGTCGTGTTTGCAGAATTTCTTCGATTGCTTTCATGACAGTTTTCGGACAGGCATCTCCGGATACCAGTGCTCTTTTTATACTGCCTTTTCCGCACATTCGAAGCATGGAAAGCAATGCCGTCGGCATTCCCACATACGTATCCGGCTGCTCCTCTTCCAGAATCCTGTTCAGTTCGCCATAAGTTCTTCCTGTCCCGGTTGAAAGAGGTTTTGCTCCCAGACGTCTGATTGCCTCCGCGATCAGTTCTCCTAATCCAAAAGGACCTGAAAATGGCATAGCCACCATCGTTATACTTCCAGGATAAATAAATTCACCCAGACCTGCCATAAAAAGTTCTATGGTGTGTTCACAGTCTCCCTCTGTATAGAATACACGTTTACCGGCACCGGTAGTTCCGCTTGTCTGTTCTGATATCACTTTCTGGACTTCCCCCTGGGAGCAAAGCAGCATCCTGCCTCCATCTCGTGCCAGATCTGTTTCTGTCGTAAAAGGAAGGCTTCTCAAATCTATCAGGCTTTCCAGTCTTTCCGGCAAATCTCGGTAAAAACCCTCTCGTTCTTTCTCTCTCTTCAGTACAATATTTAATTTCTCCAGCTGTATTCTGTGTATTTCATCTCTTGTAATCTCTGTAATACCTTCCTGCTTACAGATCATTGCATCTATATTCGATCGTTTCACTTTCTGTATAAATATATTCCTTTCGAATTCGTCAGATTATATGCACAAAACGGCACCATTCCATAATCAGAATCCACCTCGCAGATATAACATCTTTTCAGACGTTCAAGATCCAGATTCCATGCATCCTGAAAAATCATCCCTGATACTGCAAAAGTTTCATTATGAACCCGGATCAGGAATTCATCCAGCGCATCTGTCTGTGTCATTTCTCCATCATCAAATTTTTTTGTGCTATAGCTCCACTGATTTTCCACATACTGTCTGGAATTATCGCTGGTAGTACAACAACATCCTCTGCCTGATTTCTTTTCCAAAAGTTTCAGTTCCCTCTCACCTTTTTTCAGATAACTTGCATGAAAAGAACAGTATGGATTCTCTGCTCCACCACCGGCGAAATCCTTGCTTTTCATAAGCCCGTCAGTCTGTTCCTCGATCAGCTTCAACATCTTTGGTATGGTAATCGGAGCTTGTGGACGCTGCTGAGAACATCTGCCAAAATAGCTGATCGGCTGGAAATGTACTCCTCTTACAAATGGCATATGATCCATCGCAAACTTCAGAATATCTCCAACCTGCATGTCATTTACTCCTGGCGCAATGACAGGTACCAGGGCAATTCCCAGTTCCGCTTCCGAACAGTTTAACACAGCCTTTTCTTTCAGTTCTATCATAGAGCGTCCGCGCAATGTCTGATACACATCATCTGTGACACCGTCAAACTGAAGAAATACTGTATTCAGTCCTGCTTTTTTTAGTTTTCTGGCATATCCTGCTTCCTGCGCAAGACGGATTCCATTGGTATTCAATTGAAAAAATGTAAACCCTTTTTCTCTACCCATATGTATGATCTCCGGAAGATCCTCCCGCATGGTTGGTTCTCCACCTGAGAGCTGAATATTGAATGGTCCTCCATGATCCATCAGAAAATCATATTGCTTTTCTATTTCATCAATTGAAAGATCACCGTTTTCCAGACATTCTCCTGCCGAAGCAAAGCAGACCGGGCAGTGTATATTGCAGCGCTTTGTCACTTCCAGTATCATACAACAGCCTTTTCGTTCGTGCTCCTCACAGAGTCCACAATTATCCGGGCAGGATTTCTCTTTGATTTTGGGATTTACCGGAGTCTCCGCAGACAGGTTTTCTCTTCCCCAGGAAAGATACTCTGCTGCCGTTCCTTCCCAGATCAGTGTCTGAAACTTTCCGTGGATATCACATTCTTTCACCAGATAAATGCCATCTTCACCGATACATTTTTTAGCCGTAAGTACTTTCATACATATCGGGCATACACTTTTTGTTTTACCCAGCGTAATCATAGTTCCAATATTCCCCGTTCTGTCAGTATTTCTATCACTTTCGTATAAGTATCTGCAATCAGCGCAGGACATTGCTCCATAATCACTCCCCAATCCAAATTAGAAGTGATATCCTTACAATAAAAAGCACCAAATTCTTCTTCGGTCTTCTTATGGAACCACTGATATAATTCCTGCACAGCCGGTTTCATCTGTATATCTTCTTTCTCCTGCGGAGCCAGATTGCCAAGGAACAAACCTATCGCACAGGCTCCTCCTGTCAGGCAGCCACAGGTATCTCCACAGTAACCGATCCCACCGCCAAGACCTCCCAGAGCCTTTACAAGCTGTGGATTTTCCTCACCTATGGCTTCCAGTGTCATAATCATAACCATTTGTGAGCAATGATAACCCATACTGCTAAGTTCTATGATTCTTTCATAAAGATCCATGTGCTACTCCTTTCTGCCAACCAACATGGTATAGCGCAGCTTCTTTCCTTTATATTCTTTCTGCAGAAGCTTATACTCTTCGCAGCAGAACGAATCATTCCAGATTGCTTCCAGATAATATTCCCGCCAAAGTAACGTCTGATCCTCCTGCCGGAGAATGGTAAATCCTGTCTGTTCTGCCATTTTCAAAAGATTTCCGGTATCCAGATCTGACAATAAAAGAAAACCTCCCTTTTTCAAAACGCGCCAGCATTCAGATAGTGCATTTTTCTGATCTCTGCTAACAAAAAATGCACACTGGCTGATGCAAAGATCTATACTGTCTGATGAATACTGCAAATGCAGAAAATCGCCAATTTCCACATCACTGCCCCGTGGGAAAAGATCCACGCCATGTGCTTCCAGCCCAAATGATTTCAGGATTCGAACCGTGTCTCCTTCTCCTGCTCCAAGATCCAGTGCTTTCATTTCTTTTTTCCATTCTATGTTCTCCAGAAGATGAAGCGTCTGCGCTTCCCCTCCCGGATGCCTGTTCATCTATTTATCCTCCAGTGCACGCTCCACCGCGAGCACTTTTCCAAGTGCGAGTTCTTCCGGAACATACACAAACCCACACTTTGGACAGACAGGCATTTCCACAGGAAACCCATTTTCCAGATACATAAATTTTGCTTTTCCTTTTACAAGAGGAACCTTACATTTCATGCAGGTCAGCTTTCCTTCCGGATCAATCGTATAATATGTTCTTTCTACTGCCATTACTGTCCCACCCTTTTCATAATATTCATTCGATGACTGTATGCTCTGTGTACCAGATATCCGTCTTCTGTTTCCACAAACCGCACCCAGAATGTGACATTTCCCAGTCTGCTTCTTGTCACCAGTTCTTTTGTTTCTTCATCCAGGATTGCTTCCTGATTTTCTCTGTAATCTGATAACACACGTTCCACATCACTTTTCAGTATCATGCGCTCATCCATCATATGGATTGCCTCTTCTGTATAGGCAACAGTATAGTCTTTTTTCTCCATGATCGGTTCCTCATTCCAGATGTTTTTTAAAAGTGTCTGTTTCAATATGAGCCTGTTGTAGCGTTTCTCACTGATATCAGGCATGTTGCTGGCATTTGCACCATACAGAAGTTCCATGATATGTCTGGATTCTCTTCCCTCTCTGGCAAATCGGTCTCTGCATGCCATGCAGTATGTAATATATGGTGCATCGGAACGTTCCAGACACTTTTCTGTCATTTTCGCTGCCATATCTTTATTGGCATATGCCGTCAGACCTCCATATCCACAACATGGAGACAAATCTCTGGAATATTCTGTATCTTCAACGATACATCCCATATCCGACAAAAGTTGTCGTATCATATCTTGTGTCTGTGCATCCCCTCTGGCACCACAGGCATCATGTATGGCAACCGGTATCTCCAGTCCTTTCGCCTGCTGTGGAAGTCCGATTTCTCTCAAAATTTCCCAGATTCCTATAACATGTGCTCCAATACTTTCTTTTAGCTGCTTCATGCAGCTTGGACAGCCTGCAATGATGATCGGATCACCAAGCTTGGCCAGTTCCTGTTTCAGCTGCTCATTTACTTTTTCTGTCATTTCATAGCGGCCCGCCCATTCGCTGATTGCACCACAGCATCCCAGCATCAGAGCAACACCTCTATCTACCCGATTACTTAAATCTTCGTATGCCTGCATAACCACATCCGGCGCTATCGCCCCTGCCTGACAGCCCGGGAAAAATACATATCTGCAAGTTTCATATCCCGGCTGGGGTCTGCTTAAAAAAGCCTCTGAATTTGAAAATAACATGTCCATCAGTGCAAATTCATGTGGCGCCAGCGGCATCTTATCTGTGGATACCATATTTTCTCTTGCTGACTTACACACCTGACTCATATCAAATCCATTCGGACAGATCACCGTACACTGTCCACAGAGGGCACAGGCATTCATCGGTTTGTTCATCGGATGATCTCCCATGATAATCTGAGTATTATTATAGATCTCACGGGCTAATAAACCCGGATGTTTTTGATATTCACTTAAATACACACAGCCTTTCATGCATTCGTCACAATGACACTGAATACATCGTTTTGCTTCTTCTACAGCTTCTTCTTTTGAATACCCATCCTGACCACAGAAAATCTTATTCGATCCATGGATTCCTTCCATGTTCGTATAAAGCTTGGTAGTCACTGCTCCTTCACTGCCTCTGTTGCTGTGCGGCGATAAATTCTGTACCAGAAGATCCACTGTCAAAGCTGCCCGCTTTGCGGCAAAAGCCGCATCCATCACAGATTCCGCAGGTCCGCTGACAATCTTTGCCTGTTCTCTTAACATAATCTCGACATCTGCTGCTTCTTCCGGAGCTAACATTTTTGCCACTTCTTCTGATGCGCATACCACATCTGCCAGTTCCATTTTTTCTCTGATAAACGAAAGATTCAAACTGCATCCAAATTCAAAAGAAAGATCCATAGATTTCAGACGTTTCGCTTCATTGCTGCGGTCTGATTCCAAAAGATGTCCGGCTGCCGCTGCAATATAGCTTTCATAATCTTCTTCCTTACAATAAATCGTCGTAGGATACATTTTCTTTTCCAGTTCCCCCGCAAGAAACAGTGGAAATAATCCAGAACCAAAGATTGCTGCCTTTTTCTTCTTTCTCATGCGGAATACACTGCTTCTTCTTCCCGGTTCTCCATACCGGACAATCGCACGTTCTACTTCTCGTATGGAGACACCATCACCAAGTTCACAAAGCTTGCAATTATCTTCGCAAGGTGCCGTACATCCATCACAGAGAATCATTGGAAATGGTGTAATTTTCTCATAAATTGCCAACGCTTTCTTAAAATTTCCTTTTGCAGCATAATACAGCATCTCTTTTGTATCCATTTTGAAAGGACAGGCTGCAACACAGTAGGCCGGCTGTTCATGGACGCAGAGACTGATCATATGATCCATCTCTTCTTTTGACATTCGATTTACATGATAAACGTGAGTAGAACCTCTCTCCTGTATGTATGTCATAACCTGATACTCCTTTCGTCTGTAAAGGGGAGGCAGTTTCCCGTCTCCCCTGATTATATCACAGTTGGCAGCTTTTACTCCAACCACATTATGAATTAAGCTTATTTCTCAAGTTCTTTTAATGCTGCAAGAACCCTTTCCGGACGGGCAGGGATACGTGTAATACGTGCACCTGTCGCATTAAAGATTGCATTCAGGATTGCAGGATGTGGAGCATCCAGTGGAGCCTCACCACAACCAGCCGCACCGTAAGGACCACTTGGACGATATGTTTCATTGAAGTGAAGTTCAATATCATCCGGAGCATCCTTTGGATATGGAATACCACAATTCTTCAAAGTGGTGTCATGGTTCAAATCTTCAAAATCTTCCGAAAGAGCAAGACCGATACCCTGTACAAGACCACCATAGAAATTACCTTCTACAAGAAGTCTGTTCATGATCGTACCTACGTCAGCTACGCAAGTAAATTTCTCAACGGTAACTTTACCTGTTTCTATATTAACAGCAACTTCCGGCAGGAAGATAGTATACATATAAGTTGCAAATGGATCGCCCTGTGCGGTATCCTGATCGATCGGATGATCTGCACAGAATGTAGTTACCCAGTTACCTTCATATTTTGTTGCAAGCCCTTCTGCTACCATCTCATCATAAGTACGGAATGTTCCGTCTTCTTTCTTCATTGCTGCTACAAGATTTTCTGCAGCCAGACGACATGCATTACCTGACATAACCTGTGAGCGTGATCCTCCTGCAGGTCCTGCATTCGGACATGTCTTCGTATCATTCATAACCAGTTTAATCTGTTCCGGTCTGATTCCTGCCTGACGCAGTGTTTCATGAGATGATACAAGAACACCCATATCAGCCCCCTGTCCATGATCTTCCCATGCAGCATACATCGTAACGGTTCCATCCGGATTTAATTCTGCAAATGCATTTGATGTATCAACACCATCAAGACCACAACCGTATACTCCAAGAGATACACCGATACCATATTTCATCTTTCCGTCAGAAGCTGCATTCTTTTCGGCAACACGTTTTTTCGCCGCTTCATACAATGGACGTGCTTTCTTAAACAAATCTTCCTCACAATATACCTCCGGTGGATAACCTGTCGGGATGGTAGTGCCCTCTGATTCTTTATAGCAGTTCATTTCACGGATATCAAACGGATCGATTCCCATCTTAGCTGCCAGCACGTCAATCGCAATCTCAGATCCCATATAAGACTGTGGTGAACCATAAGCACGGAATGCGGAGCCCCATGCATGGTTTGTAAATACGGTTGTTGATTTATTACGAATAGAATTAATTCCATAACCTGCGCCTGTAAACTGAGAAAGTCTCATGGTAAGCAGATCGCCAAATTCTGAATATGGACCGTGATCTACATAGTTGTTACCCCAAAGTGCTAAGAGTTTACCATTTTCATCTGCTGCAAGCTTAATATTCATAAATGCAGGAGATCTCTTTCCTGTATAAGTAATGTTCTGGAACTGATTAAATACCAGCGATACCGGACGTTCCAGAATCTTAACAGCTGCACCAATCAGAGCCTCATTTGTCGGTGAGAACTTGTAACCAAATGTTCCGCCTGCATGGTTCTGAACAAGTCTTAAGTTTTCCATTGGTACACCGATACCATCTGCGATCATAGGCATATGAAGATGTATACCGATAGATTTGGAATGCACTGTTATCATACCGTCTTCATCAATATATCCATAACCACAGTCCGGCTCAAGGTGAAGATGAGGCTGGCGTGAACAGTAGGACTCGATCTCAACCTGCTGTGAATCCGGAATGCTGTCCCAGTCAAAGTCCGGTCCCTTGATACAGTTTGTCTCAAAAAATGCGTTTGGAGTACCAGGATGGATCTCTGCTGCATCCGGTGCGATTGCATCCATTGCGTTCATATATGCAGGAAGTTCTTCGATCTCCACCTTAACTGCATCTGCTGCTGCACGTGCATGCTCTTCTGTGTCGGCAGCTACGATCGCAATCGCATCACCAAACTGAAAGATCTTTTCGTCGCAGAGTACAGGACGCTCAAATCCGTCTGTCTTATTGTGTTTCGGAAGCATTACAAGACCATTGATCTTGTTGGTTCCGCCTGCTGCCTTAATGTCCTTCGCTGTAATAACACGAACAACTCCCGGCATACTCTCTGCTTCTGTTGTATCGATACTGAGAATATTTGCGTGAGAAACCTTGGCCTGTGTAAGTGCAAGACGAAGAGTTCCCTCCGGCATCTTTAATGCATCATCTGCACCGAAATCCCAGGTACCTGTTACCTTCTGTGCTGCTGATGGACGGATATAGTTTGTACCGACAATAGAATCACCTGTCTGCTTGAATACGAGGTCTTCTTTGGTCATCTCGCCACGCATAACTGCTGCTGCCGCCATGGTCGCATCGATAAGCGGCTTGTAACCTGTACAACGACAGAGATTACGCTGCTTGTTAAACCAGTCCCTCACTTCTTCACGGGTAGGGCTCGGATTATTATCGAGAAGAACCTTTGCTGAAATAATAAAACCTGGTGAACAGAAACCACACTGTGCACATCCATATGCCATCCATGCAACCTGTATCGGATGCATATCAGAAATTGTTCCCACACCCTCGATTGTTGTGATCTCTGCATTGTCCGGAACACGGCTCATCTTGTAAATACAGGATCTTGTAACTTTTCCGTTCATAATAACATTACATGCTCCGCAATGACCTTCTCCACAACCGATCTTACATCCTGTAAGAAGAAGATGCTCACGAAGTACCTGAGCCAGTGTCTCATCCTTATCAAGAATAAGGATTCGCTCCACACCATTGATCTTCAATGTCTTTTTAATCATGTTTCATTCCTCCTTTAAAAAATACACGTTCCGATGTTACAAATCTTCTGACTTATGTGTTCCGCATGGATCATGATCGGCTCCCTTACCCGTCAGATCTTTAAGTCTTTCCATTCCTCTGACAGAATAGAAAACAATGGAAGAGCTGCTTCCGTCCAGATTCTCACCGCTGAGTTTTAAAACATTCGCATTCTCATAATAATCAATCGGAAGTGTCCGACTGTATTGCTCTCCTGTGCGCTCATCTTTTACCTGTATCGTAACTTCTTTTGCGGTAATTTCAAAAATCTTATCCATGGAAACGTTCTCCTGTTTACATTATTTTGTATAATTTCATGTTATCATAATTTTGTACAGTTTTACAAATTGTAAATAATTATTAGTTGGCTATTTTCGTCCTTTTTTATATTGTTTTTATTACTTTATTTAAAAATTTTACTATTTATCCTCACTTTTCATGCTATAATAATGTCAAATTTGTACAATGTTATTTTTAGGAGGTATCTATGATGCAGACAGGTGCTCTCATCGTAGCTGCAGGGAAATCGTCACGAATGGGAGACTTCAAGCCCATGCTTCAGCTTGGATCCATTTCCATCGCGCAGCGTGTGATTAATAACTTCCGGCAGGCCGGAATCTCTAAAATAGTAGTGGTAACCGGATACAATGCGGATGCTCTAGAACGCCACCTTGCTTCCAATCATGTTATTTTTCTTCGAAATGAGGACTATGAAACTACTCATATGTTTGATTCTGTCAGGATTGGACTGGAATATTTAAAAGACAAAGTGGATACGGTACTCTTTACACCTGTAGATGTTCCACTATTCACAGCACATACCGTTACACAAATGCTTTCTCTTGGACAGCCTCTTGTCACTCCGGTCTGTAACGGAACTCCAGGTCATCCGATCCTGATTCGTTCCTCATTAATTGAGTCCATTTTAAGCAATGATGGAAACACTGGTCTGAAGGGTGCTGTAGAACATTGTGGAACTCCCATGTATTGTTTAAATGTAGAAGATCCTGGAATCATTCATGATGCGGATACACCAGAGGATTATGCAGAACTTCTTCGTGCACACAATCAAAGTCTGATCCGTTCAGAGATTCAGATTCAGCTGGCACGGGAAAAGGTCTTCTTTGATGAACAGCTCTATTCGCTGCTTACACTGATTCATGAAACAGGATCTGTTCGTGATGCCTGCGAACGCATGCACATTTCCTACTCCACCAGCTGGAATCTGATCCATACATTAGAATCTCAGCTTCATGAACCGCTGATTATTCGAAGTCAGGGCGGTGTAAAGGGCAGTCACAGTGAGCTGACACCATACGGAGAAGAATTTTTGAAGCGATATGCCCGTTTTTCAGAGGAAACACGTACCTGTTCCGAAGCAATATTTGAAAAGTGTTTCAGAGGATTTTTCAATGCGTAATCTTTATCTTATTCGACACGGAAAACCACAATATCCAGATGAACATTCTTACTGTATCGGTCAGACTGATTTTTCTTTATCTATGCTTGGACATCTGCAGTCAGTCCTTCTTCACGGAGAACTGGATGATAAAATAACTGCTGTTTACTGCAGTCCTTTGTCAAGAGCTATGGAAACGGCTGCACATATCACACCTGATCTTCCACATATCACTATCTCAGATTTAACAGAACGAAATCTGGGAGAATGGGATGGTCTTTCATTTGATGAGATACGCAAAAGATGGCCGGACATATATGAAGCACGTGGAATGAATCCTGATTACCCGATTCCAGGAGCAGAAACTCCTTTCGCATCTGGCATGCGTTTTTCGCAGGCAATTTATGAGATTCTTCGTTCTTCTGAGGGTGATATTGCGATTGTTGCTCATACAGATGTAATTTCTTCTTATCTGTATTTGCTTGATTCAAAACAGCATGCCAGACAGTATTTTCGTCTTCCATGTGGTTCCTATTATCATCTGAACACAGACGATAACGATCATGTTGTCTTATCCGATTTGACTTACCTGCTGCCTCATCCTGACTTGCATGACGAACTATGCCGGATGCTTCGCGATTCGGTGTCTCTTCCTCATCATGTACAAGCGCACAGTGATGCAGTGACTGAATTGGCTTGCCATTTCTGCGATCTGCTGGAATCTCATGGTTACTTTTTTAATAAAAAACTGATTCGCTCCGGAGCACTCCTTCACGATATTGCCAGACTTCAAAAACATCACACCAAAACAGGTGGTGATCTTTTCTTACAATTAGGCTATACTGAAATCAGTCAGATTATTTCACAACATCATGGTTTACAGAAGACACTTCTGAATGAAGCGGCTATCGTCTTTTTATCAGATAAACTAATTCAGGAAACCGAACGTGTAACCATCGAAAAACGATTTGCGGAAAGTCTGTGTAAATGTAACAGTCCCGAAGCTTTGAAATCTCATGAACGACAGCTTAAACAGGCTCTTGATCTGCAAAATATGATACAGACCATCTGTCACATGACGATATGACTTATAGAAAATTACAGGAGGTGTTTTATATATGAGAACTTTATTTCAGATCATACAACAAGAATTTCAAAAAGGAAACGACCTTGTGCTTGCATCCATCGTTGCTTCCTCAGGATCAACGCCAAGAGGTGCCGGTTCCCGTATGTTGGTTGGAAAAAAAGGCCGAATTGCCGGAACCATAGGCGGAGGTTCTGTCGAATATCGTGCAGAGCTTATGGCACTTGATATTCTTGAAAAGAAAGAATCCTGTGAACATGAATTCCGGTTGAATCGCAAAGATGTTGAAAATATCGGTATGATTTGTGGTGGTGATGTTACCGCATTTTTCCAGTATCTGGATCATAATGACCCTATTATTATGGAACTTGCCGTAACTGCTGAGACATTATATAAAGAACGAAAAGATTTCTGGCTGATCTGTGATCTTCATGTTACATCCGGTATGAGTCTTTACAGTGCATCCTATGGATTGACTGGAAATGCTGATGTTCCTTCTTCCATCTTATCTTCCTTATCTGCAAGACCATGCCGTCATCGCAATGAAACCTGTGACCTGTTTACAGAACAAATCGGTACATCCGGAACTGTCTATGTATTTGGAGGCGGGCATGTTTCACAAAAGCTGGTACCAATACTTGCAAGTGTTGACTTTCACTGCATCGTTCTGGATGACCGTCCGGAATTTACAGATCCTGCTCTTTTCCCGGATGCAGCGGAGACAATCCTTTGCGATTTTGATCATCTGGATCAGAGCATTTCTATCACAGATGCTGATTATTGCTGTGTCATGACACGAGGTCATGCCTATGATACGATTGTGCAGGCACAACTTCTTGCCACACCTGCATGCTATATCGGCGTCATTGGAAGTCTCGCCAAAAGAGCTGGTGTATTTCATCGTCTCGTAGAAGAGTATGGAATCGATGAGCGAGAATTAGACCGTATTATCACGCCTGTGGGACTTAATATTAAAGCAGAAACACCTGCTGAAATCGCAATATCTATCACAGGACAAATGATTCAGGTTCGAGCTGAAAGAAAGGCTGCTATGAAATGATGACAAAACATGTCTACAAAACTATTATATTCGGTGCCGGACAGATTGGGCAGATGACTGCCCGACTTCTTGGAAATTCCTATCAGATCATGTGCTTTGCCGATAATGATCCGCGCAAACATGGACAATTTATTGGTAATATCCCAATCTGTTCTCCATCAAAGGCCGCTGCTCTTCTTCCTGATCTGATTATTCTTGGTGTATTGGATGAAGAGCGGCGTGGTTCTATGATGCAGCAGATGGAGCACTTGGGCTATCACGGTTCATTTTGTGATCCTTCTGCACTTCGCATGTTCGATGCACGGGTTGCGGTTATGCGCCTTTTAGCCGAACAGATGCATCAACAAAATATCCCTGGAGATGTGGCAGAACTTGGTGTTTTCCAGGGTGATTTTTCTTGCCTGATCAGTACGGCCTTTCCGGATCGAAAAATACATCTTTTTGATACTTTTGAAGGCTTTTCAGAAAAAGATATTGCCGTAGAAACCTCCAGGCATCTGTCTCGCGCTAAAACAGGTGACTTTTCTTCTACAGATGTAGATTCTGTTCTTCGCATCATGCCTGATCCATCACATGTGATCATCTATAAAGGATGGTTTCCGGATACTTTTTCCGATATTACCGATGAAACTTTCTGTTTCGTATCATTAGATGCAGATCTCTATGCTCCAACTGCTGCTGCATTACCTCTGTTTTATGAACGTCTGTCTATCGGCGGAGTTCTCCTGATCCATGACGTATACAGTACCCAGTTTTCCGGATGTAACAAAGCTGTAGACGAATTCTGCCTGAAACACCACCTGTTTGCAGATCCTGTATGCGATCTGCATGGAAGTGCTATTATCCGAAAAATCATTTAAAACCTAATTGGAAGCCTTTCATAATCCTATACGCCTTCTGTATTATACTATTTTACGAGATACCCTTCAGTCTTTAAATATGTATCAGAATCGTTAATATTCTGAAAATATCCCTCATTGGATTCCGTATAACAAACAAAAATTCCTACAGTATTTAAAAATCTATAGTTTAACGGATTCCTTTATGAAAATATCAGCAATTTCGCATTCCGTGCAGACTTTCTTATAGATTTCCGGATCATTGATATTCTGAAAATAGTTTTCCGGTGCACTGGTATGGTATAGGGAATATCCCACTGTATTTAAAAAACGATACACCGATGATCTTCCTGATTCCAGAAAATCTGTGATCTCTTTATAAAGTCTGGCATCATATACCGCTATCAGCGATTCTTCTTTTCCATTATGACACAGCATAGTCACCGGTTGGTCGGCTTTTTCCATTGCGAACTTCAACAGATTTTGAAGTTCTTCCACAGGTACCAGCGGCGTATCTACCCCCAGCACCAGGCATTTTTCTGTCTTTGCCCTTCGAAAACAGCTCTCCAGACCGCCAAGTGGACCCTGACCGGAAATTCGATCCGGCACAATCTCTTCCCCACACTGTGTTCCACGATATCCAGAAATTAAGATCTGTTTTGCTCCCAACTGACATCCTTTTCCGATCTGTATCTCCAAAAATGTCTGTCCATCTAAAAGCAGATCTGACTTCTCCCTTCCCATATGGCTGCTGGCACCACCTGCCAGGACTACCAGCATAAAATCTGATGGCAATTGCTGTTCTGCCAACTGACCGTTTTCTAATTCAGATATATCAGTCTGCATTTTCCGATTATTTTCTGGCACAGTTCGTTGCCTCCCCGGTCAGGATCTGTAATCCATGTTCCAGCGCTGGAATAATATATTCCAGACTTTCTCTGACTGCTTTCGGGCTTCCCGGCAGATTCACGATCAGTGTTCCTTTTCGAATACCTGCTGCTGCACGACTGAGCATAGCTCTTGGTGTAATCGTCATACTATATGCTCTCATTGCTTCCGGAATCCCCGGCACTTCACGTTCTATAATATCCTTTGTTGCCTCCGGCATACAGTCTCTCGGCGAAAATCCGGTTCCACCCGTAGTTACAATCAGCTCTGCTATTCCCTCATCTGCTATACGAGCCATCTCATCTGCCAGCATCTTTCTGTCATCCGGCAAAAGAATGGTATGCACCACTTCGTAATCGTTCGCTTCCAAAATTTCCTGGATTACCGAACCACTTTTATCTTCTCTCTCTCCTGCATATCCGGAATCACTGGATGTGATAATCGCAGCTTTCATAATTCCTTATCCTCCTATCTGGGACATTAATTTACATTCATCTGTCTCAATCTCTTCCGATGTAAAATGATGACTGACCGGTTTTTCCCATATTACTTTCTGTATTGCCTCTGTCAGTTCATCATCTGTGCATCCTGAACGCATCAAATTCTTCAAATCCGTTCCAGTCTGATATTGCAGACAGGCTTTTAAAAATCCTTCTGCTGTCATACGCACACGATTACACTGGTCGCAAAACTTATGCGTCATCGCACTGATAAATCCTATTTTACCCTGAAATTCTTCTATTTTATAATAATGACACGGTCCATTCCCATATCGTTCTTTTATTGGAGTCATTCTTCCATATGCTTTCTCTAATATTTCGCATATTTCACTTTCTCCCCGAAACTGAAAATCCTTTCCATATCCAATCGGCATCATTTCAATGAAACGAACATGAATCGGATATTGCTTTGCAAGTCTCGCTATCGATACCAGATTTTCCTGCTCTTCCACTACCGGCACACAATTAATCTTCAATCCAATCTGCGGATACTGTAATGCCGCCTGGATTCCCTCCAGCACCCGATCCAGACTTTCTCTCCTGGTTACCTTTGCAAACTCTGCTGCATTTAAAGTATCCAGACTGATATTTATATCATCAAGCCCCGCTTCTGCCAGATCTGCTATCTGTTCTTCGAGCAATACACCATTGGTCGTTAATGTCACTTTTTCGATGCCAGGAAGTTCTTTTAACATTCGAACCAGTGTGGCACAATTCTTTCTAATTAACGGTTCTCCTCCGGTCAGTTTGATCTTACGTATACCTAAACCAGTCATACATCTGCTGATTCTGGTAATCTCATCATAAGTCAGAATTTCTTCATGCGGGATCTGCACAACTCCATTTTCCGGCATACAATAGACGCACCTGAGATTACATCGATCTGTAATGGATATCCGCAGATAGTCAATCTCTCTTCCAAATCTATCCTTCATACTATTCTTTCGGGTTTCGATATAACCCGCTTTTTCCTCCGCTTTTTTCTACCAGATGAATGTCCGTCAGCTCCATGGACTTGTCAATTGCCTTACACATGTCATAAATTGTCAAAAGTGCCACATTCACACCAGTAAGCGCCTCCATCTCCACACCGGTCTGACCTTCCGTTTTGGCTGTACAGATTGCCGTAATTTCAAGATTTTCTTCATCCAGTTCAAAATCTACCGAACACTTCTAAATCATCAGCGGATGACACATCGGAATCAGATGAGATGTCTGTTTTACCGCCATAATGCCAGCCACTCTTGCTATTCCAAGTACATCTCCTTTTTTCACAGTCCCCTGTTTCACTGCATCCATCACAGCCTGACAGGCACAAATCTTGCCTTTTGCTACTGCTGTTCTGGATGTCGGTATCTTTCCGGACACATCCACCATAACAGCGTTACCCTTCTGATCAAAATGATTCAGCTTATTCTCCATCTGCCTCACCTGCTGCCTTCTCTATCACAATTTCATCGCCTTCTGTCAATACGCCACCATGAAGTACTCTGGTAAAGATACCTTCTCTTGGCATAATACAGTCACCCATAATTTTATAAATCTCACATCCACTATGACATTTTTTCCCGATCTGTGTCACTTCTAATAATACCTCTCCGCTGCGAAGTCTGGTGCCAACCGGCAATGCCTTCAGATCGTATCCACTTACAATCAGGTTTTCTCCAAATGCTCCGTCTTCGATCGGTGCTCCCTTTGCCTTGAATTCTTCTATTTTTTCATAAGAAAGAAGACTCACCTGGCGATGCCACTTGCCGGCATGGGCGTCCTTCTCGATTCCAAATTCTTCCATCAGTCTGGCACTATGTACATTCTTTTTCTGTGTACCTTTCTTCTCACTGATATTTACCGCCATAATCTTTCCCATTTTATTTCCTCCTTCATCCCTCAATTCACTCTTTCGAAATAAAGAGATGTCTGTTATACTAAATCTAGTATAACACATAGTAAACATGATAAAAGAATTGTTTTTTCAATTGGAGAAATTATGTATATTAACGAACAATAACAAAATCTGTCTCTGCTAGAGACAAAAACATATCAATATATCGGAAGAAATGGAGAATCCCGTACGGAACAAGAAGAAGTATTGAACGAACATATGATGGATGTCTATATAAATGATCATCTGACTATGAAACTTGTTTGCCTGCCCCAGCATCTGACTGAACTGGTTCTTGGAAGATTGCTGACAGAACAAATCATCACGTTTTCCATATTCACAGATGTAGATCATATCTATATCTGTGAATATGGAAAACGTGCAAAAGTCTATTTAAAAAATTCGGCACGCAGCACACAATCCTCATCGGATGCCTTTGTAGAAGTAACTCCTACCTGCTGTACCGGCAATCATATTTTAAATGATTACTTTGTTACATCCAAAGAGCCGCAGTCACTTACACCGATTTTCTGGAAACCAGAATGGATCTTTCATATGGCGGATGCCTTTGCGGATGGTTCTCCTCTCCATGGCATTACCTTTGCCACACATAGCTGCATTCTCGCTCAAAAAGATCACATTCTGTTTTCCTGCGAAGATATCGGACGGCACAATGCTTTGGATAAAGTGATCGGCTACGCTCTGCGGCACAATATTGACCTGCATCAATGTATGGTATATTCCAGCGGCAGAATACCAACTGATATGACTTTAAAGGTCATCCATGCAGGGATTCCAATTCTCTCCAGCAAGGCTTCTCCTACTTCTGAAGCAATTGATCTTGCAAAAAAATATCACCTGACCCTGATCTGTGCAACCAGAAGGGATCGAATGAAAGTATTTACGAAATAATGTTTGACAACCGCATATTAAACCACCGGAACTGGATATTGAAAGCTTTTTCGCATTTTTCACGAAAGAATCACCGTATCATAGATTACCTCAACCTTGATACGGTGATTCTTTCATTTATTTTAATAACATCACATCTTTTTCATCTATCCCAATCCATATCTTATTTCCAGAAATATGCTTTTGGTACTGCTGCCATTGTTCTTTCGTCACATCTACGCGAATCCTGGCTTCTTCTTTCGTAGATACGATCAAGATATACGAAAACACGTCCTCAATCACTCTTTCCACTTTACATGGAAATACGTTTTTCGTTGTGCCATCTGCTTCCGGTAGTACCGGATATATAAAGTGACTTCGCACTCCTACACTGCTGGCGTCTTCTTTTCCTGTGGTATCACACTGCAATGTAATTCCCCAGTCCAGAGCCATGACTTCGCCTGCTGCTGTCATAGCCTGCGGGCGATCCTCTATGGCTGCCACTTCCACCAGTTCTGCACCAAATTCTTTCATGCGAACCGCCAGAAGTCCCTGATTACAATCATAAATCTTCCCCGGAATCAATCTTTTTCCGGGTGCCATTACTTCATCTCCGATAGTCAGAACAGCTGCTCTTACCCGACGATAAACCTTCACTTTTATGACTCCCATACTGGCCAGTATACCTGCTTCAATAAATCCGATTTTGTCACCCTTTTTCAAAAGAACCGTTCCATTTTTAAAATTCTCTCCCTGATAACAGTAATTCTGCCACTGTCCGGTCGGACGGAAGATTCTGACAGTCTCTTCTCCATAATCTGTATCCTCCTGACGGACACAGCAGTCACAGCCTTTCGGAATAGCTGCGCCTGTCATAATCCGAACCGCCTGCCCCCTTTTCCACTGTGACTCTGGAATACTGCCCCGCATCAATCTCTTCCAATACCGTCAACTGTACCGGATGACTTTCTGATGCATCCGTTATATCCTCCGCTTTGCAGGCATAACCATCCACAGGTGATCTGTCAAACGGCGGGTTATCAAATCCTGCAATCATATCCTTTGCCAACACTCTTCCACATGCCTGCAAAAGTGGTACAGTTTCCGTTTCCTCTATTACTTTTGTATGTTCCAGCAGTGCTTCCAGTGCCTACTCTACCGTAAGCTTTTCCATGCTTATTCCTCCTGTCCTGCTCTTATACGCCCTTTCCAAAGCTGCAGTTCGGATAATGACATTCTTTGCAGCCAAGACAGAATCCGCCATTTCCCATATGTGCCAGATCTTTTTTTGTCACTTCTATACCTGCGATAATACGTGGCAGAACAAGATCAAATACGGTGGCTTTTGCATACATCACACATCCCGGCAGTCCCATTACCGGTGTGCCATCTTCCAGATAGGATAACAGGAACATCGCTCCCGGAAGTACCGGAGCACCATAAGATACGATTCTCGCTCCTGTATTTTTGATCGCGCCCGGTGTCTTATCATCTGGATCCACGCTCATACCACCGGTACAGACAATCAGATCTGCCCCTTCTTCTTTTAATTTCATAATAGCGGCAGTGATTTTTTCCATATCATCATTGCACAGAATATGTCCGTGAATTTCAGCACCGTAAGATTTCATTTTTTCGATGATTACCGGTGTGAAAGTATCCTTAATTCTTCCATAAAATACTTCATTTCCGGTGGTTACAATTCCTACCTTCCGTTTCTTATAAGGTGCCAGCGATACCAGCGGTTTTTCTCCTGCTGTTTTCTTCACCAAATCCATTTTTTCTTTTGCAATCACCAGCGGAATCACACGGGTTCCTAAAAGACGGTCACCTTTTTTTACCGGGAAATTTGTATGACGGGTGGCAATCATAATCTCATCGATCTCATTAATAGCATCCAGCCTCGGCACATCCACCTGAAATACTCCGTCACAATCTGCAATCAACTCAATTTTTCCTTCTTTTACATCCGTTGGATGCATATTCTCATTGATGCACACATCACACAGAATCTGCGCTGCTTCATTTTCATGCAAAGTATTTTCATCCTTCTCCCACACATAAAGATGGTCTTTTCCCAGAGATAGCAAAACCGGAATATCTTCTTCCTGTACAATATGTCCTTTACGAAAGGCTGTATCTTTTACCACATCCTTCACAATTCTGGTAATATCATGGCACAGTACATGTCCTACCGCGTCCGTTGTTTTAATACACTTCATGACGTTCCCCTTTTACTTTCTGTCCAGAAAAGTTATAAATTTATATGGAGTAATTGTAACATATTGCCAAGAAAAACACAACTTTCATAAACACGGGAGTTTGACACATTGAAATCCAAAAAATTACCGCAAAGCCTTGAACACGGGATGTAATTATTCTTCTACAGCGAATAAATATGGTTGCTCCTACGGACAAGTTTATGCATAGGTTAAAAAATATAAAGATAAAGGAATCGAAGGATTATATGATCGACGAAGTAAGAACAAAGCGATTTCTCAATTATCAGATATTGAGAAGTTGAAAGCTGAAAACCGACTACTAAAAGCTCAAACACAGCAGCAACAAATGGAGATTGATTTCTTAAAAAACTCGACGAAATAGAGAGGAGGTGAACCTGACCAAGACACGCAATACAACAAAATACCTTGCAATCAAAGAATTATAGATTATTTCTGGCTTTCCATACTGGCAGTCATAATTGTTATCTCCATAATCATCGCATATATCATAGTATGAACAGGATCTTTTTATAATGATTTATTTTCTATGTGAACTACTCGGCAACTGAGTTACCAGAGCATCTGAATTAAGGCGGGATACCGCCTTTTCAGGGTGCGTCCATGACACCACTACTGTTTGCTCTTTAGAGCTATACAGCTACTTTTATTATTTCTGGCGTTTTTAGTCCGGTTACGGACAGTTCCTTTTTCTCTCCGGATACGGAGAGATATTTTCTCAGGATGTTATATGCACCTACAGCATCTGCGTTATACTTCCGGTTTCTGTCCCTGTACAGTCCCCTTTGTTTTCGGTTGCATGGCTGTGCATATCTTTTTTCCACCTCTGGTGACAGCGGACTGCACTGGCTGGTATAGCTTTCTTCCTGTCTTACAAAACGGATCCCGTACATCTTAAGCTTATATTCCATCATGCTATAGAGCCTGTTATACGGCAGATTGTGGAACTTCTGGTTTGTTCTGTGTCCCAGGTCTTTTCCTTTCCGGATATTCCGGATATCCCCTGCCACAACACAGGTAATTCCCTGTTCACGGCAGTATTTTGCAAAGTATCTTGTGATCTTGTGCAGATAATCCGTTACCGAGTTCTGCTTTTTCTGATATAATCTGCGAATATGTTTTGATGTGACTGGATGTTTTATTTCCTTCACAGACTGCTGTCCATACCATTGTGCCTGCACCCTTGCAATCTCTTTATGAAAATATCTTTCCAATGCAAGATATCTTCTGCCCAGGATAAATGTATTCCCATTCCCGGAATCATAGCATGTCATAAGATTATGAAGTCCCAGATCAACTGACAGATAGTGTCCATTCTGCGAAAGTTCTTCCCTCTCTGAAATCTCATAAACAACAATAACTTTACATTCACCTTTTTCCGGTGGGTAGATCCGCAACTGTTTGATCTGATCCATGCCCCTGAAAATCTTATTTTCAAGATAAAGAAAGTTCTCATGGATCTGATACGTTTCTTCCATATATCTTTTTAATGCTTTTGGAAGGGACAGACGGACTTTTTCTGTGTCCCATTCATGTACAATTCCCATCTGCATATAGGTAATGGGGATACTTTCCTGTTTAAACCGCGGTGGTCTGGGATTCTCAATCCCTCCGGATCTTTTCAAGGCGTAAAAAGATTTCCATGCTTTATCCAGCAGCTTGCAGACTTCCTGGGCTGTCTGAGATGGAAGCTGTTTATACCACAGATCCTCTCTATGGGATTTTTTCTGATAATACCAGTCCGGGTATTTCTCCATTCCCATTTCTTTGTAATGCTGACGTTCGTAATTACAGACATTCCAGAGCTTGGATGCCGCATAACACATATGTCCGATGACGTTTGCATATTCCTGACTGACCTTTATGGATGTTTTCTTTGACAGCAGCATTTCCCACCTCTATGATCTCAATAAACTTTACTCTGATGCTCAATATATCTGCGGATGTTTTCTTCCGACACAGACCCGACCGTTTCCACATAATAAGAATGGTTCCACAGCTCTCCTTTCCAAAGCTGTTCTCTTATTTCCAGAAAACGTTCGAATAATTTCCTGCCGGTGATCCCTTTCAGATATTTCACGATCGCAGTTATGGATAATTTGGGAGGAGCAGACACAAAACAGTGCACATGGTCTCCTTCCCCGCATTCAAACAAATGGACGGTAAAACCTTTATCCGCTGCGATCTCCTGCACCAGCTCCTGAAGATATGCTTCAATCTCCGCATTCAATATCTTCCGCCAGTATTTCACTGACCATACCATATGGTAATTAATATTGCACACACAAGTGCGGTAATGTATAAGATTCTCCTTCATACATATAGTATAGCATAGTATTAAGAATATCACAATAAAATGCCGAACATATTTTCTTTTTTAATAAAGCTGGATACAGCATTTTTTAGTAAAAAAATAAATATATTTTACTTATAATGTGCAGATATGCACAGTTTACGCTTTCATCTCGGCAATTGAATTACCGAGGATTCCCGCTTATCTTCCTAAATATTTTTCTAGTCATTGTAATATAAAATTGCTTATACAGTCTCTTCCTTAAGAGTCCTGGTATTCTGGATAATATACAGAGCGACCGATATGACCATCATTATAGCGCACAAACCAATCAACAGATCTGATACCATCGGTGTAATGTGGAACCATATAATATGCACCGCTGCAGTTCCATATAATAAAAAGGTTACTATCTTTCCATGCCAGTCTGCACCATGTACTTTTCCTGTCTTTCGTATCACAAGACATCCACTGACTACCATATACAGCTCCTTACCTGCCATTATTACGATTAAAAGAAGCACATGCGGAAAACGAGTAAACAGACAGATTAACATCGCTGCCTGTGTCAGCTTATCAGCCACCGGATCAAGTATTTTTCCTAAATTACTAATCCTATGGAATCTTCTTGCGATATATCCATCAGCAAGATCCGTAAGCCCAGACAGCAATAAGATTTCACCAGCTAACAGAGGATTTTTCTTTACACAATAACTCCATATAATTACCGGAATCAGACAAAGCCGAAAAAAAGAAAGAAGATTAGGAACCGTAATAATTCTATTCAAATTTTCTTCCTGATTCACTTCACTCTGCATGTACGGTCACCTCACTTTCCTTTTTTTAGACATAAACCAATAAAATATAACACAAAATGCTAAAGCAAACACAACACCAAAAACATTTTGAATCACTCTAAGACTAACCGCTCCTTGTAGTCCATAAGTCTCTGCAGCAATGGCTAAAGCACCAAATGTGTTAAATACTGCCTGCCAGCCATATTGTGCTGAAAATCCTACACCGATTCCACCAAGAATTCCTATATATGCATAGATTGACGAAGGAAGCAGAAAATATAATACTGTAAAACATATAACACCTGCAATATTTCCGACAATCCTTTTACGGACTCTGTAGTGCATATCTTCCATAAACGGCAAAATCGCGGACATGGCCGCAATACCAGCCCACATTGCACGTGGCATATTACAAAGTTCTGCAATGCAAAGGACAATCGGTACGCATAAAATCTGACATATCTGCCATTTTGTTCTGGAAGAAGTGATATCAAATTCTTGTATCAGATCTTTCAGATTTCTTTTATAAGTTCTGTTTTTATGATTTCGATAAAATACGAAGCAGGTAAGTGCTGCACCTAAAGCCATTCCGACTAATCGCATCTGATAGCTTTTTCCCGTAACATCATAACCATATAGCAGCAGATACCCAAGAACCAATGTAGATTGATTAAACATGAATGGATTATGGCATCCGAACAGAATCAACACAGCCAGTGCCGCAATATTTAACAGCATTCCCAATACCGGTGAAAACTGATTTGCTAAATGCGGACATACAGTCATAATTACAAAGAACAAAGCCAAAAGCATCGTAGATTGTCCGGTGTGGATCCCCAGATCCGCATTTCTAAACACCATGAGACATAATAAGACTACTACACCTACAATGCTGTTCTCATTTCCAAATAGGATGCTGAAAATACTAACAAAGAAAAAACAAAATGCCATTGTAACAGCTATCTTCACCAGATATACCCACATATGATATAATTTTTCTTTTAGTGTTTCACTCTTTTTCAACAGGTTTTTAGAACCTGCCTGATTTAACTGCAACTCCTGATAAAATGTCATATAAATCCTCCCATCTTCTAATTTATCTTAAAACTATATAATCTCATCTTTCTGCTTTGGCAGCTCTATAACAAATCTGCATCCACCATATTCACGGTTTTCTGCTTTGATTGTTCCTCCGGCACTATCTACAATCCGTTTTACAAGTGCAAGACCTAGGCCATTTCCTTCTGCTTTATGAGATCCATCTACCTGATAGAACTTGTCAAATATTCTGGATTTTACATCATCCTCTATTCCTGGTCCTTCATCTTCCAGAATGAACTTAACAGAATCCTGTTCTTGTTTCAGAAACATCGTAATTGTCCCCTTTGAAGGGCTGAACTTAATCGCATTATCCAAAAGATTTATCCAGATATGCATAAAAAGTCCTTCATTCCCAGTATATTTAACTTCCTCCAATTCTACCTGAAAACCAATTTCTTTTTCTGTCCATTTTGTTTCCAATGAAAGAAATGCCTGGCGGATCTGTTCATCCAGACGATATTCTGTTTTTTTCATTGGTATATTCTGATTCTCTAACTTGGATAACAGCAAAATATTACCAACCAATCCGGAAAGTCTTTGGGTGTTAAATAAGATTTTTTCTACATATTCCTCTTGCTCCTGAGACAATTCTTCTCCCTGAAGAAGCATTGTATACCCTTCAATGGCATTGATCGGGGTCTTAAACTCATGAGAAACATTGGAGACAAAATCCATCTGCAGTACTTCTGTTGCACGAAGCTCTTTTGTCATCACATTAAAACTCTGGTAAGATTCTCCAACTTCTGCGATACGGCTGTTCGTTTCCAAGTGCTGTTCAAAATCTCCCTGCGAAACTTCCTTCATTGCTTTACTGAGTCTGGTAATTGGTTCCAGCAACTTTGCATTGATAAAGGAAGTGATCAGCCCGGCAATCAATGTATTGAAAATCAAAAGCCAGCCAAGCACAGGTATGCTGCCCGGCAGATTAAAAAAATGATTCAAAAAAGCAAATAATAACGCAGATATGACTGTTGAAAATACAAGTGCCAGCCAGATTGCACCAGTCAGACAGGATCGGATCCGCAATCCTTTTTCTTTCTTTTGTTCCATTATTTTTTCACCACCTTGTATCCAATTCCACGCATTGTTACGATTTCAAAATCCGGGGTATCTTTAAAACGCTCTCTGATTCTTCCTATATGTACCTCTATTGTATGTGGGTCTGCCTCCGTCTCGTATCCCCATACTTCATCCATCAACTGTTGTTTTGTAAATGTTCTGCCTGGCGAAGCTGCAAGCTTATATAAAAGCAGGAATTCTTTTTTAGGCAAAACAAAACTTTCCTTATCAGTTGTAATCGTCATTGCATCATAATCAAACTCTGTTGAACCGATCACAATTTTGTGTTCATTCAGTATCTGTGCACGGCGAAGCAGTGCTCCGACTCTTAAAACCATTTCATTCACATTTACCGGTTTTACCATATAATCGTCACTTCCCGAAAGAAATCCCTGGCGCATATCATCAAAGGAACCTTTCGCAGTGATCATAAGCACTGGTATCTGATATCCTGCTGAACGAAGTTCTGACACCAGTTCATAGCCATCCATAACCGGCATCATAATATCAGAAATGATCAGATCAATATATTCCTTATCCAATACTTCTAATGCCTGTGCTCCATCCGATGCACTTTTGACTTGATATCCATTCTTCTCAAGCACTTTTTGGAATAGCTGGCTTAATTCTTTATCATCTTCTACAATCAATATTTGAAACACGTTTTCCTTCCTCCTTATTAAAACAGATACCTTGCCCATCCAAGCAGATGCTGTACCAAAAATATTTTTGTCTGACGTTTCTTTGTTAATTCGATTGGCTCTACATGATATGGATCATTATAAGTTCCGCCTTCTAATATCTGGCGGGACACTTTTTCATATTCCATCATGCCCTCTTCCAACTGTTTATTAATATCTTTACTGCGAATTACAAGCATCAGTTCCGTATCCAGATATGTACTTCTCATGTCCATATTAAAGGAACCGATTACAGACAGATCATCGTCAATCAGAATACTTTTTCCGTGGTATGAATAACCGCCTTCATATTCCCAGATATTAATTCCTGTACTTAAGATTCTATTTCTGTTTTTCGCATAATCGGCAGCCCCAAATGGATTCCCATTATTCGCAACTGAATTTGTCATGATAGAAAAATCTGAAACGTTCTCTGCAATTTCCTCCCATGTATTATACATCATATCATTACAGATAATATATGGCGTGTGGATCTTCACACGATTTTTTGCATTTTTCATCAATTCTCCCAACTGATACCACACTACTGGTTCTTTGGAACCTGTGTGAATAGGATTTGACACTAATGTAATCTTTTCTGTCTCAAAAGTTTCGTCCGTATAATTGGTCTCGCAGATTCTTTCCTTATTCTCTTCAAAA
Source organism: Blautia fusiformis (assembly GCF_020686995.1). NCBI lineage: Bacteria > Bacillati > Bacillota > Clostridia > Lachnospirales > Lachnospiraceae > Blautia > Blautia fusiformis. The sequence continues at coordinate 50,649 of NZ_JAJEPT010000006.1, read as the reverse complement.
TATTTCTGATAGCTGTTCTGCAGCTCTAAAACTGCGTTCTTTACAGATTTTCTATTTGCCAGTTTTTTATTGTTATGAAAATAACCACAGTCTTCCTGATTCCATATGGTTTCAAAATACTCTGACAACTGGTTAACTGAATTTTCTTTCTCAGGTTCATCGCAAACCACTAACACGTCTCTGTCATAGTTCTTATGTCCCGGAAAATCACCCAGGAAATAATTGTATGTATTTCTTCCCCCAAGAATATATCTCTTTCCATCTGCAATCAAATATTTATCATGCATTCTACCCATCATTTTCCACGGTTTCAACGGATTGGCCTTATTATACAGTTTAATTTCAACATTCTCATGGGAAGATAATCCATAGAAATACGGATTTCCTTCCATATCAATCCAGCTCTCCATTCCATCTACTAACAGACGAATATGTACACCTCTGTCTGCCGCATCATGCAGTGCTCCTAAAATCAATTTTCCACTTTCATCGGATTGAAATGCAAAAGTAGAAAGAATAATTTCCTTTTTTGCATTCTTGATCAAACGCACTCTTTGTAAAAGCGCTTCTGGATTCTTTTCTATGATTACTGCCCGTTCTGTATTTTCACTGCATTCGTTCCATGACCCATTTTTTGTTTCTTTTTTGGTTGTATTGGACACTTCCGGCTGTTTTTTATATGCAACGCAGATTCCGAGCAATTCATAAAAAGCCACACATAAAAAAATTGCCAGTATAACAAGAAGGATTTTACATATTTTATGCTTTTTCATTGTACATCACCTGATTTCTTTTTATTTCATACTTATACAATACAAAGTCAATCTCAATTTAACCTCAACAAGGTTTGTGTTTTTCATCCATGCAAAATCTTCTTTGTACAACAGACTGTTAGATATAGCAAAAACGGCCTTTCAAAAACAGTTAACTTCTAAATCAACTGTTTTTTGAAAGGTCGTTTCATCAGATTCTTATAGCAATCCAGCAAATAATCTCATAAATAATTGTCCCAGTCGCAAATATGCACTTCGTCCGGTTTGATATTGGTCTGTCACATCACGACATTCTCCCAGCGTTCTTATCAGATCATTTTTTATTTCCACAACTGCCTGACAATCTGCCATAAAACAGCCGTTTTCAAAATGGTGATATAAACTTCGATAATCCAAATTAATTGTTCCACAAGTTGCCATACAGTCATCTGCCACACTCATTTTTGCATGACAGAAACCAGGAGTCCACTCATAAACACGAACACCATGTTTAACTAATCCATGATAAAAAGAACGAGTTATATTATAAATGAATTTTTTATCAGGGATACCAGGTGTGATAATTCTTACGTCTACCCCTCGCTTAGCAGCCAGACATAACGCATGCGTCATTTCATCTGTTATGATTAGATATGGAGTCATAAACCAACAATATTTTTCAGCTTTATTTATCATACTGATATAAACTTCTTCTCCTACTTGCTCATTATCCATAGGGCTGTCTGCATAAGGTTGAACAAACCCAGTTTGCTGTGCCGCATAATCATAGTGGAAAAGGTATTTACTAAAATCAGAATCATTAGCATCCTTATCACTTACTGCATTCCACATTTCCAAAAATGTCACCGTAAGCGACTGAACAGCATCTCCTTCTAAACGAATACCTGTATCTTTCCACTGTCCATACGGGTGTGTGTAATTAAAATATTCGTTTGCTAGATTATATCCACCTGTAAATCCGACTTTTCCATCAATAACTGTTATTTTTCTATGATCACGATTGTTCAAAAACAGATTTAAACCTGGCACAAACGGATTGAATACACGGCAATGAATTCCTATTGCCTCCATCTTTTTCACAAAATCTGTGTTAATAAAGCCTATAGAACCCATATCATCGTAGAATACTCTAACTTCCACACCTGCTTTTACTCGCTCTTCCAGAACATCTTGAATCTTATGCCATGCTTCAGCGTCTTCTATCGCATGATATTCCATAAAGATAAACTTCTGTGCTTTCTCCAAATCCTTAAGCTGTGCCTCTAATCCTTTCACTGCTTCATCAAAATACACAATATCCGTATTCTGATAGATTGGATACTGCGAATTTCTTTGTATGTAACTTGCTATATTTCCTGCTTTCGGAATTGTTTCTTTTATTTTGCTCAAACACTCCTGACCGTCCGGAAGCATTGGTAACAATTTGCTATCAATTTCTGCATATCGCTCACGCATTTTATGTGTGCCACCATTCAAACCAATCAACAAATACAGGCCTACACCCATAATTGGGAAAATTAGAATTAAGATGACCCAAGGCATTTTCATAGAGGATGTCTTATTTGATGCGTACAATCCCAAAACCAAGATCCCACTCAAAATCCTTGTAAATAAATTTATGATTTCTGCATATTCATTCAAGCGTGTTACGATAGTAATAATAAAAATCACTTCCAGAAGAATGCAGATTATAGAAAAACACAGTCGTTTTACCCCATTTTTTGTTTTTGCTTTGCCCTCTAAAGTATCTTGTTTCATATATATTCCACCTTCCTACTTGCTCAGTTTTCTCCCTAAATTTCGTGGAACATACCAATTTTGTCTTTTATTCTCTGCATTTCATTATCTGCTTCAATGATAGCTCTTGCAGAATGAAGTAATTCTTCACTTATCTCATCATAGCCAGGCATTTCTTCAATTCCTTTTTTATAGCGAAGTTGATGTTCCAATGTTGCCCAGAAATCCATACCATTGGTTCGAATCTGTAATTCTACACGCATAGGTGTTTTACCCTTAGCAAAAAATACTGGTATTTCGACAATCATATGATAGCTTCGATAACCATTCGATTTTGGATTTTTTATATAATCTTTTATTTCAATAACTTTAATATCATCCTGTTGGGTAATCAAATCTGATATCATATAAATATCGTCAATAAACGCACAAACTATTCGAACGCCTGCTACATCATTGAGATATGTCTGTATATTTTCTGTTGTAAATTCATATCCCATCTTCTGCAGTTTATCGTAAATACTATTGGGCTTCTTAATTCTTGTTTTTATAAAAGAAATAGGATTTCGATTGTTCTCAACTGAAAATTCATCATCCAAAACCTCAAGTTTAGTTTGTATCTCCCGAATAGCACAACGATACATCATCATTAAATTATAAAATTTTGTAGCATTATTTAAAAACTGTAGTGATTCCGGACTGTTCATCCTGAGTTTTTTTACTTCATCTTTTGTCATGGAACTTTCCTTTCTACCTCATCCCTGATTTCAAAACATTATTTATTTTGATAGTTGATTCGTTCTCCTTGAATTACTGGATAACAAATCATTTTATCACTATCCAGATTTTCTACATGCATATCTACTGCACTGATCTGATGGTTTTCATAAGTATTGTAATAATAAATACCTTTTGTAACATTACAACACGACGTATACAATGTGATTTCATATTTTCCATCCGCTACTTCGCAACATCCTCGTTGCTGATCCACAGATCCGAGAATGTGGAAGAATTGGCTAACGCTTTCTTCCTCTGATTCACCTGAAATTGCATTTACCTTTGTAAAAGCTACACGTACAAAGCGTGAGGAAGATGAGAGATCTCCCGGAAGACCTAATCCTCCCATACCTCTACTATATGCATCAAGAGCCAAATTTTCGCAGAAAGTATTTCTGGGCTGTTTAGGAGATAAATACATATAATTATTTAGTTGAAACATCTGCTGTGGAAATGGCGGATTATTCGTAAGCACTCCTACTGGATTGTCATAAATATGCAAACCATCCGACATAGATTCTACCGTAATTGACTCATTCTCATCAGAAATGATCCAGTGTAATTGTGCTAATGGTAATTGCTCGCTGAAAGGAGTATTAACAATATTAATTCGTTCAAGAAGCTCGCGAACTTCAACTAAAGAAGAACACTGACTTAAAATCCACGGAATAAATTCAAACTGTGCAATATTTTCCACATCTGGCTTAATCGCGGAATAAACAGCATTTCCGACAAAATTCAGTCCTGCCATTGCCACTCCTTTTTCATTCATAGCATCATAATACAAAGGATAATCCTCTGCAACATGAGCCATTCCAATAATTGCATAATGATTTTTCATATCGTCAACATGGCGAAAATTAAACGCATAATTACGTGGTGTAATTACTATCTGATCACCATAAGAGAATTCATAATCGAGGGTTCGTCCAAAGTAAAAATCTTTTGTTTTATAAGTTGCTGCTGTACACATGATCATTTATCCTCCTAAATAGATTGAAATATGTCAATGAGTTTTTTTCTTGAACAATAGTATAGCACAATCTTTTATTCTGTTCCAACTTCATACATGATCATAACATGTAAACTTTAAACTATTTTCCTAGATTATTTCTCCATCAGTTTTTCAAACCAGGTATCCATAGCTAGGATGAATTGACCTACGTCTGGCAATTCTTGCAGCATTTCGTTTAGGGTTTTGTGCTTCACATATTTCTGCACATACACCCAACAGGCAACGCTACTGGCTTCTGATACAATGTCAGCTATGGTTTTGCGCATAAGCTCTTCAAATTCAGCAATTTCTTCTTTTGGGACAACATCATACAGTGTTGGTGCCTGATGACTTAATTTTACGCCATTTTCATTTGCATCTTTAAGCAGATTCTTAACTTTTTCTCTTGAATTCTCCGGTACTTTCATGTACTACCACATAAATGCTACCACATCGGACGGTGTGTCTTTTTTAAGTGGTGGTAACTGAATATAATCATTGTTTTCGCTCATTTTCATATCCTCCTCACGATATAATAAAATCAATAATACGTTCTCTTGTCATGTCCAGTACAGTATCTACGAACACTCCTGCAAACAGGATCAGATACAGAATAACACTCAGCGCAAACAGGAATACAACCTGTACCCAGTCATGGTAACAGTATGCAGTTGCTATAATCAACAAAGTGAATATAAAACCAAGGATTCCCCTTACAACCGCATAAGTCTGTACTGTCATCTTCACTGCCAGGCCGATCACAAAAAGGATCAGCCATACCGGCAGTAATAATATCTTTCCAGCAAGTTTTAAAATAAACATGTGCACCTCCTATCTTACCAGTCCTGGCATATCATGGTTCACCTCTGCCTGATAATACCCGTTCATCGTTGACGGTGCATTAAACAGGGCTGCTAATAAATATTTCTTGATGTTCTTCACCTTTGTGGTGTTACCACTCATACAGTGTAAGACATACTCGATATGTGAATAGGTCAGCATCAGAAATTTTTTCTTCACCAGTGATGCCGGATACCAGTTGCTGGCAATCAAGATCTTGTCATTTTTACACATCACAGTCTCTACGATCAGGTTCACGATTTCATCTACCTGTCGCATATCGTCATGATGGGTTACTTCCAGTGATTCATAATCAACAATCTCTTTGACCAGTTTTTCATAAGCCTGATATTCCTCAGTGGAATTATCGCCATTGGATCGATTCTCATCTGCAGATACGATTTGATTAGATTTATTATCATTCATTTCAGTATCACTAAGATTAGTATTATTAGGGTTTGAAATGTAAACTTCTTGAAGTTTGTTTTCGGGACTTCTAGAAGTTTGATTTTGGGACTTCATGAAGTTTGAAATGTAAACTTCTGTAGATTCCTCATTTTCCACAGAAGTTTGTTTTCTAAATTTCTTTAATTCCTCTCCAAATTTTTTCTTATCTGTTTTCTCAGGCATAAAGGTTTTCACGTAGATAACGTTCACCTTTCCAAATCCCTGTCTGCGTTTCTCAATCAGACCAATTCCTGTTTCGTCATCCAGTTCTCTGACATTTCTTTGTCCTCTTTTCTTTGAATTATGAAAGAAAAATTATCCCTTCATATAACGAAACGCTCAGAGCCTGTTTTACAGTGGTCAAAAGCAAATTTTTTTACTTTTTTTCTTACGAGTTTTCTTGCGAGTTTTTTTTAATGCCACTCGTAAGAAACTCGTAACATTAGATTTCTGCATTTTCTTGAAATTAAGTAAAAGAAAAAGAGCATATGGAATTGAATCCATACACTCTATGATTACTGAAACTTTATTTCATTTTTAATTCAACAAACTGAAAGTTGACTATCAACTGATAATCAAAAATATCATTCCTAAAATTGCAAATCCTTCACAGATCGCAATTATCTAAAATCTGTCGAGCTCTTCGTATAGAAAAACAGTAATTTCATCCTTTCGAAATTTTTAATTCTACGTCTCCGTTACTCAGCAATTCTACAACCTCACGCTCTGGCATATTCATTTTTCCCAGTCTTACCTCTTGTTTATCATCGTTCACGGAATCCTTGTTAGAACTACCACATGCAACCAGACAGGCTGTGAGGATAATTTCCAGAATAACTGATAAATATTTCTTCATATGGCTACACCTAGTTCTTTATTATTTCTTTTCATCAAGCAAAATAACACCTTGTGCCGGATTTTTATCAATTGCACCAACTATCTCATGTGGAACATATGGCTCTTCAAGATATGCAAGGTCTTCGGCAGTTAATTTAATGTCAAATGCTCCGGCTGAATCATCCAGATACTGCGTTTTGGTTGCCCCAATAATAGGCGATAGAATTCCCTTTGCCCACTGCCATGCAATGGCTATCTGGGACATTTTGCAGTTATACTTTTCGGCAAGCTCCGCTACACGTTTAACTATCTGCATGTCTTCCGCTTCAGTCTTATCATATTTTCCCATGGCAACCCTATCCGTGGTTCCACGAAGAGACTCTGATTTCCACTGTGGTCTTGCCAGATGTCCGGCTGCAAGAGGGCTATACGGCATTAACGAAACTTTCATTTGCTTACAAATTGGTAGCAATTCTCTCTCATCCTCTCTGTAAAGCAAATTATAATGATTCTCCATCGCAGAAAATGGTGTCCATCCATTGTCTCTTGCGGCTAACTGCATATTATAAAACTGATATCCATACATGGCAGATGCACCAAGTGCCCTGACCTTTCCTGCTTTTACCAGATCGTGCAGTGCCTCCATAGTTTCTTCAATTGGTGTATCATAGTCAAATCTATGGATGATATATAAATCAAGATAGTCGGTTCCAAGACGTGACAGAGTTCCATCTATTTCCCTCATGATTGCCTGTCTTGATAAACGACCTTCATTAAAATATACCTTGGATGCAATCACAACCTGATTTCTCGCTACATTTTTCTTCAATGCTTTACCTAAATATTCCTCACTTGTTCCTGCTGAATATCCATTTGCTGTATCAAAAAAGTTATATCCCAAATCAAGTGCATGCTTGATAACATTCTCACTTTCAGCTTCATCCAACGTCCAGTCATGCATGGTTCCAGCTTTCCCAAAACTCATACAGCCCACACATAATTTTGACACTTCTATATCTGTATTTCCGAGTTTACCGTATTCCATAGTGCTCTCCTTATCTTAATCCAGCGTACTCTTTCTCCGATACCGCCTCACACCACTCATTGGAACAATCCACTCCCGGCACCTCAATTGCCAGATGGGAAAACCATTCATCCGGAGCGGCCCCATGCCAGTGCTTTACATCTACCGGAATGTTAATACAGTCACCCGGTTTCATTTCTACCGCATCCCTGCCTTCTTCCTGATAAAACCCTCGGCCGGCTACACATACTAAGATCTGCCCGCCACCGCTTTTTGCATGATGAATATGCCAATTATTCCTGCATCCGGGTTCAAATGTCACGTTGAAAATGCCAACCTGAGAAGTGGAAATCGGTGCAAGAAAACTTCTGCCAGAAAAATACTGTGCAAAGCCATCATTTGGTGCACCAATTGGAAATACCATCTCTTTTGCATGCGCCCGCATTGCTTCCTCTTCGTATGGTAAATCTCCTTCACCTGCCTCCCACACTTCCTTTGCAAGATTGAAAACAGCCCATGCTTTTGGCCATCCTGCATAAAATGCGACATGTGTAATTACTGCGGCAATCTCTTTTTGTGTTACACCATGATTTTTTGCATTTTGAAGATGATATTTTAAAGAAGAATCTGTAATTCCGGAAGCCATCAGAGCAACCACTGTGATGATACTTCTTGTTTTTACGTCGATGTCCTGGTTATTCCAGTTTTCGCCGAAAAGTACATCATCGTTAAAATGTGCAAATTCCGGTGCGAATTCACCAAGTGTATTTCTTCCTGCTGTCTGTACTATTTTTCCCAATTTCTGTATACCTCCATAGCACTGTTATTTATAAAGATTTTACCCACTCACTGATTTCCTGTTTTGTTCCACGGTTTAACAGGCTGCCTTCTGTGATAACCGCATCCGGTGCAGATGGCTGTAATTCCTTTACAGTATTACCGAATCCACTTCCACCGGATGTTGCAAAGAGCACAATCTTTTTGCCACTGAAATCATAGGCTTCCAAAAATGTATTGACAATTGTCGGAGCTACATACCACCAGATTGGGAATCCCAGAAGGATCTCGTCATAAGAACTCATATCCATCTTTTTCTTCATAATCTCCAGTCTGTATTTCTTATCACTCATTTCCACACTGCTGCGGGATTTTTTATTCATCCAGTCAAGATCAGCCTTTGTATATGGAACTTTTGGCTCAATCTCAAATAAATCCGCTTTTGCTTCCTCTGCAATCATCTGTGCTACTTTTTTTGTTGTTCCGCTTGCACTGAAAAATGCGATTAAATTTTTACTCATAATAAAAATCCCCTTTCTTTGCGAATTTTTCGTATAAAAATAGATGTATAAGATTTGAATTTCTCTTATACATCTATTTTATACCTGATATTTTTATTATGTCTAATGCTTATATTGAATTCCATTCTATGCCTGAAAAGCATTTATTTCTTCTATCATTTTACTGACCGCCAGAGAATATGGAATGTTTCGTCTCCAGGCAATCACAGTACTTGTTGTGATTTCAGGAGAAATTCTTCGCTGTACAAGAATATCCTCCCGCCAATACTTTGCAGCACCTTCGATGGATACCGGATAGCCCAGTCCATTTGCTGCCATAACTCCGGCATTCGTTCCAAGATTACTTGTAAAAGCAATCTGCAGTTTCGAAAAGTCTTTTCCAAACCAATTGGCAAGTTCACTTTGAACATTTACTCTTTCCGGCAGGATCAATGGTTTTCCAATAAGATCTTCTTTTCTTATAAACTCTTTTTCTGCCAGCGGATCATACGGCCGCATTCCAACACACCAGTGATCGCAATCTGTGATCCGGATATAATCCAGCCCTTCGGTGTCCACCGGCTCCATGAATAATGCAATATCTACAAGTCCTTTGTTCATCATCTCATACACTGCATCTGCTGTTGCAGTATGCAATACAATCTGAACCAGCGGGTATTTTTCTTTATATGTTTTACATATCTCCGCCAATGTCTCCACCGCTGCAAATTCACCGCATCCAATGGTTATATTTCCCTCTACAACATCTTCTTTTCCTTTCAGTTCCTCAAGTGTTTTTTCCTCAAGATTAAGGATCTCCAGGGCACGCCTTTTTAATAAAATCCCCTCTTCAGTAAGCGAAATTTTCTTCCCGCTTCGAATAAATAATATTACTCCAAGCTCCTCTTCAAATGCCGCCATTTGTCTGGATAGCGTTGGCTGGGTAATATGCAATTGTTCTGCTGCTTTTGTAAAGCTCTGTTCTTTTGCCACCGTCAGAAAATAGCGCAATAGTCTTAATTCCATATTTTTTTATTCCCACAACTTCCGATTTCTATTTTTGTTTCCATAGCATAGTGTACTCTTTTTCACCAGTATCTTCATCTAAACCTTCACATTGAATAATGAACCCTTCTCTTTGGTAAAAAGAATTTGCTCTGGCATTCTTCTGATATACATTTAATCGTAAGCTGACTTTTTTATCCTTAATATAATCCAATAAAAGCTTACCTATGCCACATGACTGCATTTCATCAGAGACAAAAATACCTTCGATATATTCATCATTTAGTCCTACAAATCCTTGTATCATTTTATCTGCTTCAAACACATAAACTTCGGATTGTGACAGCATTTCTTTCACTAATTCATAATTACTTTTCCAGTATTGATTGGAAATAAAATAATGTGCTTTCAGATTTGTCTTTAACCATATGTCAGCGACTCTATCGATATCTCTGTTCAGCAACTTTCTAATCATAACAAATATTCTCCACAACAACATCCTTTATGCTTTTCTCTTTTATCTATTCTATCACAAGCTCACCATTAATCATCAATTTTTTGATATTTTTTCTTTTCCCCCACTGCAAAACAGCATCTGAGCGTTTCGTTATATAGAGGGGTACACATACAGAGCAAAACTAAAATGTTAGCTGGAAATTGATCCTTTTGAATGGAATTTTGTGTCACGAACGTGATTAGAAAATAACAAAAGCGTTCGTTGTCAGCTAATCCAGCTAACATTTTCGAACGCTTTGAAGCCCGTCCATAAGAGGATTTGAACCTCCGACCCCTCGCTTAGGAGGCGAGTGCTCTATCCAGCTGAGCTATATGGACATATATGGTTGTGAAACATTTCGAACACTTCCAAAAGTTTCACAACCATTATTTTACTATATTTATTTTGAAATTACAAGAATTAATTCTAAATTCGAAAACTTAATAGTGCAGCTGACCCTGTAGCCAGATTGTTCCTTTGAAGCGGCGTCCAACTGCCGGTTCACCGAGAAGATCTTTGCTGTTGATGCAGATATCAAACTGTATATCATTGCTCTCTATAGTCATCTGGCAGATTTCTTCACCTGTCAGGATATTCTTAAATTTCATGATATCCAGAATCTCACCAAGAACATTATACTGATCACATTCAATTCCATAAGGCATGAAATAAGAATCCACGATCGTGAGAACATCATCTGTAACAATTCTCTGGGAAATCATGGAGTAAGTATCCATATCCTCCATTGTAAGGCTCTCCATAGCTTCCTCATCACCATTACGCGCTGCTGCGATCAGATTAGTCCTGTTTTTGGAAAGCTCTCTCTCCACCTTTACCGCTTCCTTATCCTTCTGCAGCGGAAACAGGATCTTTCCCTCAGAAGCCAGACCGGAAACCGTCACCGGACGGTCCCCCGGGTCTTTCAGGCCTTTGTATTTCTCCTGCATATATTCTGCCAGATTCTGCAGATAAAAGATCATAGTCACGCCAATACGCAAATCATCACATGCTCCTGCATAAGATTCCTTATCTGTATGACGTTCAACAGTCACTTTTTCCTTGGATGTGATTCCTGTTCCCCTGAAAAATGGGAAATAATATTCCACGTGAAACTCACCGTTCTCATCGTACTGACCACAAACGCTGATTCCACAGTCACAGCCATAATTCTTGGAAAACTGTACAAATACGCCTTCCGGATGATTTTCCACGCAAACCTTTTCATCGTAGCTTGCGATCACATCACGGATGATCTCTTTTATTTCACTTCTTCTGGTAATCTGTGAAAAACCAACGGTCTTTAAATAACTGTGCACAAGAACACCTCCCTGAAAAAGCCTGCGTTTCTCTTACGCGCGTGTCTTTTTCTCAATCTTTGTCATACCGCCCATATATGGCTGCAGAGCTTTTGGAATGTTTACAGATCCATCTGCATTCAGGTTATTCTCCAGGAAAGCAATGAGCATTCTCGGAGGTGCTACTACTGTATTGTTTAATGTATGAGCAAGATATTTCTTGCCATCTTTGCCGTTTACACGGATTTTCAGACGACGTGCCTGTGCATCTCCAAGGTTGGAGCAGCTTCCTACCTCAAAGTATTTCTTCTGACGTGGAGACCATGCTTCAACATCGAGGGATTTTACCTTAAGATCAGCAAGGTCACCGGAGCAGCACTCAAGCGTACGAACCGGAATATCAAGAGAACGGAACAGATCTACTGTATTCTGCCACAGCTTGTCGAACCACATCTTACTCTCCTCTGGCTTGCAGACAACGATCATCTCCTGTTTCTCGAACTGATGGATACGGTAAACACCTCTCTCCTCAAGTCCATGAGCACCTTTCTCTTTACGGAAGCACGGAGAATAGCTTGTAAGTGTCTTCGGAAGCTCTTCCTCCGGGATGATCTGGTCAATGAATTTACCGATCATGGAATGCTCACTTGTTCCGATCAGGTAAAGATCCTCACCTTCGATCTTGTACATCATAGCATCCATCTCCGCAAAGCTCATAACGCCTGTAACAACGTTGCTTCTGATCATGAAAGGCGGTACGCAGTAAGTAAATCCCCGGTTGATCATGAAATCTCTTGCATAGGAAATTACTGCGGAATGAAGGCGTGCGATATCACCCATCAGATAATAGAATCCGTTACCGGCAACACGTCTTGCGCTGTCAAGATCGATTCCATCAAAATTCTCCATGATATCTGTATGATACGGAACCTCAAAATCCGGAACAACCGGCTCACCAAATTTCTCAATCTCTACGTTCTGGCTGTCGTCTTTACCGATCGGTACAGAAGGATCGATGATGTTCGGGATCACCATCATATCTTTCAGAAGCTCTTCCTCAACCTCTTTCTCTCTCTGAGAAAGTTCCTCAATACGAGTTCCGGATGCAGCAACCTGTTTTTTAACCTCTTCTGCCTCTTCTCTTTTTCCCTGGCCCATAAGAGCACCGATCTGTTTGGAGATCTTGTTTCTCTCAGCACGGAGAGCCTCAACCTCCTGCTTGATCTCTCTGTTTTCTTTATCAAGTTCGAGAACCTTGTCAACCAGCTCCAGTTTGCTGTCCTGGAACTTATTGCGGATATTCTGCTTTACAACCTCCGGATTCTCTCTCACAAACTTAATGTCTAACATGATATTCCTCCTGTATTAAAAATATTCTTACTCTTTGCAGTTTTTTATTCCTTCTCAATCTCACCAAGGCCAAAGTTTACTGCTTTTCTCAAAGCTTCCACTTCTTCCTGACTAAGTACAACATAGGACTCACCTTTTACGATCTCCTTTAAATAAAGGAAACAGTTATCGCGGCTGTGAACCGCATTCAAGATCAGACCTGTATTGTTTTTATCAAGAAGCGCCAATGCAAAGCTGAGTTTTCCACCTACATCATCAAATGCATCATACTTCTCAACGCCATATTTGCTGAACATTACATTCATATTTTTTTTGATAAAGCTGATGTCATGATCATGATCTTCCTTTGCTTCATACAGCCGATCGATCTGTGCAAATTTTCTTACAAAAACTTTTTCCAGTGACTGTGCATCTCCGCCTCTCATAAACATCTTGTACTTCCGTTCCAAACGGCTGAGACGCATATTGCTACTCACCACATTGATCAGAAGAATGATGGTAAGGATCAGCAAAACAATGATCACAATCCCGGAATCAATTCCCATGCTTTCAAAAATCCCGCTCATTCTGCCTCCTATCTGATAGATTCGAACAGATCAATGATCCTCTCCAGTTCATCTCTGGAATAATATTCAATTTCAATTTTACCTTTGTTGTTTTTCTTTCGCTGAATGGATACCTTTGTTCCCATAATACCTTTCATTTTTTCTTCCAGGCTCTCATAAATGGCATCTTCTGCTGTGTTTCTCTCTGTTTTTACTTTTTTCGCAGGAGAAACCAGATTCTTTACAAGTTTTTCCGTCTCACGCACACTGAGTTTTTCATCAAAAACCTTCATGGCTGTTGTTTCCTGAAGAGCTTCATCAGAAATTCCCAGAAGTGCTCTCGCATGACCAGCTGAGATCATATCTGCAATTACCATTTCCTGAACTTTTGAAGAAAGCTTCAGAAGACGCATGGAATTAGTTACTGCAGTTCTGCTTTTGGCAACTCTGTCTGCGATTTCATCCTGTTTCAGGTGAAACTCTTCCATCAGACGTTTGTATGCCATCGCTTCCTCTATAGGATTCAGGTCTTCCCGCTGAATGTTCTCGATCAGGGAAATTTCTACGATTTCCTGGTCTGTAAACTCTTTTACAACAACAGGAACTTCCTTGAGCCCTGCCATCTTGGCAGCTCTCCAGCGGCGTTCGCCTGCAATGATCTCAAAATAATCCTTCTTATCGGATACCAACAACGGCTGAAGAACACCGTACTGTTTAATGGATTCCGAAAGTTCCAGCAGCGCATCCTCATCAAAATGTCTTCTGGGCTGATTCAGATTTGGTTCTACGCTGGAAATTTTCACAAGTCGTTCTGCGGCCGGATTATCTTTTTCAGTTGGTTTGTCTTTTTTTACAACTGCAGATCTTGTCTTTTTTGCAGGTTCCTTTGACGGACCGCCTGCTTTGTTCGGGATCAGTGCGTCAAGACCCTTTCCAAGGCCTCCTGTTCTTCTTCCAGCCATCACTCGCCCTCCCTGCCTATAACTTCTTCTGCCAGGAGGCGATAACTCTCTGCTCCTGTAGATCGTGAATCGTACAGATTGATCGGTTTTCCATAGCTTGGTGCCTCTGCAAGTCGTACATTTCTCGGTATGATCGTTTTGTATATATTCTGGTCCAGGTTTTCTTTTACATTTTCTACAACCTGAAGTGACAGATTTGTTCTGGCATCATACATAGTAAAGACCACGCCTTCGATCTTCAATCTCTTATTCAATCGGTCTCTTACCAGTTCGATGGTATGTATCAACTGTGACAAACCTTCCAATGCATAATACTCACACTGAATCGGCACCAGAACGGAGGTTGCGGCTGTCAAAGCATTAATTGTAAGCATACTCAGTGACGGCGGACAATCCATGATTATGTAATCATATTTCCGGCGAAGTTTATCCGTGATCTTTTTCAGAATAAATTCTTTATCCTCAAGATCAACCAGTTCAATTTCTGCACCGGAAAGATTCATATTCGATGGTATCAGGTCAACATTATCTACAACGTTCTTTATAATGGTATCCTTGGTCTCTGCTTCTCCAAGCAGCAGCTCATAAAGGGTGTTTTCTACTGCATTCTTGTCTGCGCCAAGTCCACTGGTCGTATTTCCCTGCGGATCAATGTCGATGGCAAGAACCTTTTTCCCTTTTTCAGCAAGGCAGGCCGATAGATTGATGGCTGTCGTTGATTTTCCAACCCCGCCTTTCTGATTGGCAACTGCAATGATTCGTCCCATTGTACCCCTCCTTTTTATTTTTTTAAGGGATTTTTACTCATTGGATATCATTATAACACTTTTATTTTTAAACTGCCACATAATGTTTCACGTGAAACAATAGAAAATAGGTTTTGAATTATTTTATTTATTGTGTAGTATACCCAAACTCATTCCGGACTAAACAGAAGTTTGACAGTAACAATACATCGATTATAAAGTCCATCAACTCCGCATAAACTTCCAGTTTTATTTGTTACCAATCAGACTATATATTTTATGCCATAAAAACGTACCAGAAATGAAGTTCCCATTTATAGATATTTTGCTGAAATTGTTCTGATTTATCGTAATCTCGAAAATAATTCGATTTTCTCGGTATAGATATATTATCTTTTATGAAACCTTGCACACTGCTACATAGGCATCGAAATCCCTTTCTTTTACAGCATTTATAGCATTTTCAAATTTTATCTGAAAACTAAAAACATTACTATTATTATCAAGCGAACAAAAGTATCTGTAAACGCATTCGCAGTTCTACACTGAATAACTGCTTCACGATTTACCAAAAGAACTACAAACTACTCTTCCCTGATAAGAAGCAGTTCTTCAACCACTGCTTATCGTTTCTTGCAATTGAAGCCAAAAACAGGGGGGAACTCCTGATTCGAGTCATACAAACAAAAGCATCCGCAGTTGCTACGCAGCTTTACACCGAATAACTGCTCCGCAGTTTATCAAAACTTGCTTGTACTCTTCCTGATACAAGCAAGTCACCAACCGCTGCTTATTGCTTCTTACACTTGAAGCAGGGGACCTCCTGACGCGATTAAAAACTATATCACGCTACCGTAAAGCGCATATGAGTTGTCGTTGTTGCGAAACATTTTTTAAGTCAAGCGGATAAAAACATCCTCTTCACTACTGCTCATAGCTTAATAAATGTTTCGCAGTTTATCAGAAGGAGACTGTACTTCTCCTGATACAAGCAAGTCCCCAACCACTGCTTATTGTAGTTCACAATTGAAGCAGGTGAATTACTTGATTCGATTAAAATCTATATTAAACCTACCATAAAACACATAAGCACGAACTACAGCTGTTTTTTATTTCTGCAATTGTCAAAGATGGGGTTATAACTCTTTATTCTTAATTGAAGCAAGTGACTTCCTCGATCCGGTTAAAAATGCCATCAACAAAATCGATCAAGGACACGGTTTGACTTGTAACTGCAAGGGTACTGAACAGTTACGAACACATTATAAAATCAATGAGAAATATCAAAAAAATACTCCGATATATTCTCTCTGGCATTATCTGTATCACGAAAGCATGTAAAAAATACAAGAAACTCCATCCACAAAATAATGTGGCTGTTATCTTTATATTCCCCAAAAGCATCTATATATAGTAAATGGAAACTTCTTTTCCCGGAGTGTTTTTATAGTGTGAAATACATGTATCTCTCGTAAAAAAATATAATATTATGAAACTAGAATTTTCGATTTTTGTTTATTTTATTATGTTTACGAAAGATTTGCGTATTTATTTCATTTTTCTTCCAATCCTGTTATATATTCGTTATGTACATGTTAACTAAAGACTTTTTCAAGCATAGTTTCATTTTGTAATATCCAATATAAAATATATCTGAATAAAGTTCCGGCATAGAACTGGCATAAAATAAATTTCACTTAATAGGCTTTTTCTTCTAAATCAAGCCGTAAAACACTTCCCTGTCTTCTCTTTATCCCAGTCATGCGGACAAAAATTTTTGCATTCAATCATAGTTTTACACAAAATAGCTATTTTACAGTTTATCAGGAAGAGCACAAGTATTTTCCCACCCACAGCTTATTGTTTTTTTGTAATCGAAGCAGCTGCTTTCTTTTATTCGATCAATCAAAATTTTACATGTTTAAAGTAGGAACGGATCTATATTTTATCTTTTTGCCGCATGTGTGCAGGTGCACATTTTTCATTTTTAGACTTTTTTATATGTGTATACATATAAAGTACGTTTTATCGTACTTTTTTATTTAAAGTACTATAATTTGTACTTTAATGCTTTTTCATTCGTAAATATCCTATTATTTCTATTTATTTGCCAGTATTTTCTTTTATAAAGTCCTTTTTATCGTACTTATTTTTTGTGTTATTGTCATTATCATAGTGTTCTCTTCGCAGAAATAATCTCTTATTTCATCCTTACTCTTATATCGTTCTTCTATAAATCCCCCATATTTTCCGCCTTCCCCTCCATTTTTTCATATAAATACACATTTTTACTACATTCACTTAACTTGTCAATTCCCCATCCAGTTCACAAAAGCATCTGACCGAAATCATGGGGAATACTGATGACAGTATCTGGCAACTCACCTTCAAGTGCGCAAACATATCTATCCAATTTGGGATCAAACGAATAAAAATACCCGTATTCGCTACACAGTTCTACACCCAATAGCTACTTTGCAATTTATCAGGGCCTGCTTACAATGTACCCATAACAGTGGCCACATGAATTAGTGCAGTACCTTGTTTTCAGACATGCCCACTATTCCTTTCCCTGCTTCTAAACGCCGTTGCATTCTTCCTAATACACGCCACCCACTGCTTATTACTTTTTACTTTTTACTTTTTCGTAATTGAAGCAGGGGACTTACTGTTAACTGGTAATATTATCCTCCGAGTTTTTTTGTGAATAAAGACCACTGAAAGCCCTGGACATACCATGCAAATTTATGTGATTAGCATAATTTCTGTGCATCGCGAAGTGTATTACCAAGAACGGAGTGATCAGTAATCAGGAAACTGCTTGATTTAATTCAAGCAGATAAAAGCATCCGCTTCACTACTTGCTCATAACCGAATAAGTGCTTCGCAGTTTATCAGAAGGAGCCTGCACTTCTCCTGATGCAAGCAAGTTCCCCCGATTATTGCTTTTCGCAATCGAACCAGGGGACTTATTTGATTCAGTTAAAAACACTTCTTCTCTTGCCTCATTTTCCCCTGAAATGCTATAATCCATAAAGAAAGCATTCGCAAACTCCTTGCAGTTTGCGGCTAATACATTGTTTCGTAAATAACTATACCAATCGCGTGGGATGTGGATTCGAGTGTGCAGGTATAAAAATGCAAGCGTAGCTGGCTATGCTGAGGCTTTTAGATCTGTGCAGTCGGATTCACCAACAAGTAATTGGTATAGTTATTTCGAAAACAATGTACTAGTACAGCGAAAATTAAGTTTCTGCTATATTGACGTAGGATGATTTTCTCATATGCAAGGCGAAGGAATGAGGCGTAGCGGTGGCTACGGCGATTGACGACAACGCAGCATATGAAAAATCAGACAAGTCAATATAGCGGTTACTTAATATTCGCTGTACTAGTCATTTATCATCTGATTGAAAGGAATATTTTATACATGAACACCACAAATAATCGCAACGATTTCTATAAAGAACAATTAGACAAGACTTTAAATGGCAATGAAAAGATCGAAACTGCCATTGCAGCACTCCAAAAAGAAGCAACCGAAGAAATGCTTGCTCATACTCTCACCGTAATCCGTCACAGAATGCAGGAGCAGGCACAGCTGATCATTGCTGTAGAACCTCCAAAAGGTGATGGAAAAATTTCTCTTCATGCGATCAAAACCAACGATGGAAAGCAATGGTGGGCTGCATTTACCAGCTTTGACGAAGAGTTAAAAGGCAGTGATAAGATCATGTCCACATTTACCGCAGATATTGATAAGATTTTTGCTTCTGCATTGCAAGAGCCGTCTGTTGAGGGAGTAATTCTCAATCCATGGAACCGCACACTGATGCTGAACAAAACCCTTATCAACATCATCCTCGGTAATCCTGTATAGCATCAGCTCTGTCGGATAACAAGTCCAATGTTTCACGTGAAACACTTGGTATTTTACTGAAGTATAAAAGCATTCCAGCGGATAACAGCATCCGCTTCGCTACTTGCTCATAACCAAATAACTGCTTCGCCGTTTATCAGAAGGAGTTTTTCTTTCTCCTGATACAAGTAAGTCCCCACCCTCTGCTTATTGCTCTTCGCAATTAAAGCAGGGGACTTACTTGATTCGGTTCCAAATCTGATTTCTATGTATCATGAAGCATATTGGCTATGCTACTGTTCACTGATAATATTCCGTAAGTTTTTTTATAAACGAAGGTCGCAGAAAGCCCGAAGCCATACCGCACCAATTTATGCAATCAACATAAATTCTTTGCATTGCGAAGCGCGTTACTGAAAGCAGAACGAACAGCAACTTAGCGATCATTGCCAAGAACAGAATGGGCAGTAGCGGCAGCATACAATAACAAGGTTAGGGTTCCCACAAAAGCATTGTAAATTTTTCGTTCCTGTCGTATAATAAAGCAAAGAAATATTCAGAAAAAATCAGATCAGATACCTGAATTACGTTACATCTGTCCTGATTATTTTTACGAATTCCAGGAGGCTTTTTAATGAAGAAAAATGGACACAGACTACTTACTCTTGCAGCTTTAGTCGGAACTGCCGCAGGTGTTATTCATATTGCTAACCGTTTCATAGATGCCACATCTCAGCTTAAAGATATGCTGGAACAGCCACACAGCAGAACCTATGACTGGCGTTTTGGAAAGATTTTTTATACAAAACAGGGACATGGCACCCCTATTCTTCTTATTCATGATATCATGCCAGGTGCTTCCGGTTATGAATGGAATGCCATAGAGAAGCAGCTCGCAACCGAACATACCGTTTACACCATTGATCTTCTTGGATGTGGACGTTCCGAAAAACCGGATATTACTTATACCAATTTTGTATTTGCTCAGTTACTCTGTGATTTTGCCAAGAATGTGATTCGTGAGGAAACCGATGTTATTGCCAGTGGTTTCTCAGGTTCTTTTGCGATCATGGCTTACCGTAACAATTCCGACCATTTCCGCAAGATCATGCTGGTCAATCCACCAAGCTTCAGTTCCCTGAAGCAGGCACCTTGTAAAGACAACAAGCTCTTTAAGTATTTTATCGAGCTTCCGATTTTCGGAACTCTGATCTATCATATGGTAGCTTCCCGCGAATCCATCAGCAGTCTGTTTATGGAAAAGCTGTTCTACAATCCCTTCCATGTAACAGATACACTGGTAGACACCTATTATGAATCCGCTCACAAGGGTGGTTCCAACGCCAAATATCTGTATTCCAGCTACATTGGCAAATACCTGAATATCAGCATTAATAATGCCGTAGAATCTTCCGATGCATGCATCTATATTATTTCCGGAGAAAAAGAAGCTTCCGCTTCTCTTATCGCAGAGGAATACCAGAAGCTGAATTCTTCCATTGAAACCGCTGTGATCCCGGAAACCAGACATCTTCCTCATCTGGAAGATCCGGAACATTTCCTGGAACAGGTAGCTATTTTCCTGTAAAAACAACTTATGATCCGGCATCAAAAACAAAATTTATCTATAGTAATTTGGGAAATCAACGTATCAAAAGGACATTGTTCATGTTCAGAGCCGTTGAGCTTCATACAGTAATTTGTGGAAATGCTATAAACCAACAAAAAGCCAATAAAAAAAGAGTACTGTTTCACGTGAAACATGAGTTTTCCCTCAAACAAACGTGAAACAATACTCTTTATTTTTTACCAGACTCACAGCATGCATCCGGACATTTCTCTTATCTAAGTGCCTGCTCCAGATACATGTGTGTTGTATTATCAATCAGCTTATGTGTCAGCTCTGCCATATGTTGTGTACTCTCCTGATTCTCAGAAGACAGCCATGTCTTGATCATTCCCACGCATCCATTCAGACAAAACGCATACGCATACTCAATGTCACGGTTGTCTTTCGGCAGACGAATTGACAAGCGATGCAGCACTGTATCTGCGATCAGTTTTTCTATACGATTCACAAAAGCCATATCTCCATTCTTTCCAAGAAGTGCGATACAAATATCCTTATTATGATCCAGGATCGTAAATATCTGCTCAATAAAAGGATACGAGCTCTCCTTATTATTAAGAGGATCCAGAGGATAGTCTGCCACCAGATGCGTGATTTCCTCCATCAATTCAGCCTCAATGGATTCCAGCATCTGATAGATATCTGTATAGTGAAGATAAAATGTGGAGCGGTTGATATCAACTTCTTCCACCAGTTCCTTTACCGTAATCTCCTTAATGCTCTTCTTCTGCATAAGACGGGCAAGCCCCGCTCGCAACTGTGCCTTGGTCTTACGTACTCTTCTGTCAACTTTTTCCGCCATCTTAATTCCCCCTGCAATTCAAAAAAGCAAGCACGTTTCCTCCGCCTCAATCACCTGTCACTTACGATACTCTGCAACTGTCATACAATGATAATGCATCCTTCAAACGAATAAAAGCATTCGCTTTCTCTACGCCGATCTGTATGATACCAGATATCTGCTGTTGTTAAGAATTGACAAGATCAAAATTGTTAACGACGCCGACCTACACGATACCAGATATCTGCTGCATATTTGTGTTGAAACATAGGAATCCTGTCTGCATTTAATATTACCAACTGCACATAAATTCAAAGGAAATAACGTACTTTTTGTCTATTATGCAGTTTTTTATTTGTAATAGACACTTCCATTATTTCCGTCTATTAATATACATTCAGTAAAGATTTAATGGTTGTATCTGTGGTATGTGTTTAGTATAATACATCACGTAAAGAAAATCAACACTTTGTTTGATAATGGAATATAAAGCTATTAATAGATTTTAATATGATTAATAGATCTCGTCGCCATTACTGGAATAAAGTTTGATTAATCAACTATGTTTGATAATACAATTTAATAAGAAAGGGATAGGTAATATGATCAAAAACGAATGGAAAAGCTTACTTCGTAACAAGCTCATGCTTATCGTCGTAATCGCCATTATCGTAATCCCGATCATCTATGCAGGTCTGTTTCTGAAATCCATGTGGGATCCTTACGGAAACGTAGACAGCCTGCCAGTGGCCGTGGTAAACGAAGACAAACCTGTCGAGTATAATGGCAAGACCTTGAGCATAGGTAAGGACATGACGGATGAGCTGAAAGACAACGACTCAATGGCATTTAACATTGTAGACAGCAAGACAGCAGAGGACGGTCTGGCCAATGGAACCTATTACATGGTTATCAAAATTCCGGAAAATTTCTCCGCAAACGCAGCCACTGTAATGGACAACGATCCAAAGCAAATGGAGCTATCCTATGAGACAAACCCTGGAACCAACTATATCGCCTCCAAGCTCAGTGAAACAGCAATGCTGAAGCTTCGTGATAACATTGCTTCCAAGGTTACGGAAACCTATACAGAAACCGTTTTTGATTCTATCTCAGAAGCAGGTGACGGAATGCAGGAAGCTGCAGACGGATCCGGAAAGATCGAAGACGGACTGAATACAGCAGCTGATGGTAACAAAACAATTACCAAAAACCTTAAGAAGCTTTCCACCAGTACTCTTACTTTCGTAAGCGGTGCTGACAGTCTCACCGAAGGTCTTAAGACCTACACCGATGGTGTTGCAAAGGTTAACGATGGTGCAAAGAGCCTGGACGATGGTGCAGATCAGCTGAACAGCGGCGTTGCAACTCTCACAGAAAAGGTTCCTGAGCTGACAACCGGTGTGGATACTCTGGATAAAGGTGTTCAGCAATACACCGCTGGTGTGGATGAGCTTAATAAAAATTCTGATGCACTGAAATCCGGCGCAAGCAGCCTGGAATCCGGTGCAAACCAGCTGAACAGCGGCGTTGCAGCTCTGACAGAAAAGGTTCCGGAGCTGACAACCGGTGTAGATACTCTGGATGAAGGTGTTCAGCAGTACACCGCTGGTGTGGATGAGCTTAATAAAAATTCTGATACACTGAAATCCGGCGCAAGTAGCCTGGAATCCGGTGCAAATGCATTAAGTGCAGGTATTGATACTCTTTCCGACGGAGCAACACAGTATGTAGCTGGTGCTGACACTCTTGCAGATGGAACTACCACCTATGTGGCTGGTGCTGGCAAACTCGCAGCCGGTGCCAAAGAGCTTGCAAAACTTGAAGACGGACTCACAACAGTTTCCAATGGTATCTCTCAGCTGAATACCGGTGTTACCAAAGGAACCGATGACTCACAGTCACTGATATCCGGAACACAGCAGCTGGAAAACGGACTGAAAGCCCTGAACGATAAGGTTTCTGCTCTGAAAGAGGGAACAACACAGGAATCCATCAACAAGCTTGCAGCCGGCCTTACTTCCGCAAAGGATGGTATGGACACAGCCGCAGCTGGTATGAACAGTGCTGCAGCTGGTATGAACAATGCCGCAGACGGAATCAACAACGCAGCCGGATATATCACTCAGGCCGCAGGCATCACAAGTCAGACCAGCAGCAGTATCACAGACAGTCTGATCCCTGCTCTCCAGAATGCAGGCACACAGTTCTCACAGGTAGGTGATCAGGTCAGCAGCATACTTACAGGATACGGACAGCAGACAACGGAGGCACTTACTGATGCAAATACCAAGATTGGTACTGCCGGACAGACAATGACCGATTTAGCAGCACAGCTTCAGGCGATTCAGGCAACCGCTTCTGAGGACGGAACCATTTCCGCAGCAGCTCTGAATGATGTGATCAACGCTTTAAACAGCGTAGCCGGTGGAATGACTGGCGTGGACGGTTCTTACATGAGCAGCTATTCTGATCAGGTTTCACAGCTTGCAGCTGGTGTATCCGGTCAGCTCTCTTCTACTCAGGAAAATCTGAATACTGTTGCTTCCAAGCTTAACGAAGCAGCTTCCGGACTGACTCAGATCTCCGGAGGACTGACTCAGGGTGCCGGCACACTTTCTGAGGGTGCAACAACCATGACAAATGGTGCAAACCAGATGAGTGCAGGTGCAACAACCATGAGCGCAGGTGCAGAGCAGTTATCTGCAGCTACAAGTCAGCTTCCTACAGATCTGATCGCTCAGCTTTCTGCAGGTGTTACCCAGCTGTATCAGGGTGCACAGGCTGTAAACACAGGAACCAAGAACGTTTCCGCAGGACTTCAGTCTCTGGAAGACGGCACAGTCGAAGCCTTCCCGGCTGCAGCAGCAGGAATCAAAGCTCTGAACGATGGATTTGACCAACTGACATCTTATGATAAGCAGCTCAATGACGGTGCAAAGAATCTGAAAACAGCCGGCAAACAGATCACTAACGCACTTCCGGATATCAAATCCGGTGCAGGTCAGCTGGCAGATGGTTCTAAGGCACTGACAGATGGAATCACAACTTACACCGATGGTATTGCAAAGCTTTCCGAAAACAGTGCTGCTCTTACAGACGGCACCAAGAAACTGGCAACAGGAGCCAAGGCTCTTTCCAGCGGTGCTGCTACTCTTGCAGATGGAACAAAAGCATTAGCCAATGGTTCCGGAACACTGACAACCGGAATCACAACCTACACCGATGGTGTTGCTAAGCTTTCCGAAAACAGCTCCGCTCTTACAGACGGTACCAAAAAGCTCTCAACAGGAGCCAAAACCCTTTCCAGCGGTGCTACTACTCTTGCAAACGGAACTAAGACATTAGCAAACGGTACCTCAACGCTTCTCAGCGGTACCGAGAAGCTTGTAAGCAACAACAGCACACTTAACAATGGTGCAAAACAGCTTGCAGATGGCGCTGCCCAGATCCAGAGCGGTTCCTCTCAGTTGTATGATGGATCCAAGAAGCTTGGAAGCGGTATGAAAGAACTGAAAGACGGTTCCAAGACACTGACCACAAGCCTCAGCGATGGAGCTACCACTGTAAAAGACAATTCAGCAAGTAATGAAACGATCAAAATGTTCGCAACTCCTGTTGTGAACGATGAAACAAAACTTACCGATGTCCCGAATAACGGACACGCAATGGCACCTTACATGATGTCTGTAGGCCTCTGGGTCGGCGCACTGGCATTCTGCCTGATGTATCCTCTGGCTCAGTATAAGGGCAAACTGAAATCCGGTTTCGCATGGTGGGCAAGCAAAGCTTCCGTCCTTTATCCGGTAGCGATCCTTCAGGGAATCTGCCTGATCCTGCTGTTACGTGCATTTAACGGATTCACACCTGCAGAGATGGGCAAAACCGTACTCTTCGCCTGCCTGACATCAATGACCTTTACCTCTATCATGTACTTCTTCAACATTACTCTTGGTAAAGTAGGAAGCTTCCTGATGCTGGTATTCATGGTCGTTCAGCTTGCAGGATCTGCCGGAACTTATCCGGTTGAGGTTTCACCTTCATTCGTTGCAAAGATCCATGCATACGTTCCGTTTACTTATACGGTCGACGCATTCCGTGCAACGATCAGCGGTGGCCGAAGCATTACCACTTCCATCATTGTAATGGTTGCACTGTTAGTGATCTTCACGATCCTGACGATCCTTCAGTTCAATCACATGACCAAGAGAAAGAAAGCAGAAAAAGTTGTTCTCTTCGACTGGCTGGAAGAAAGAGGTCTTGCATAATACTTAGTTACTGACAGAAGCTCCCCCGAACCTTCTGTTAGATATAGAAAAATTAAAACTGTACAGTTGCTCAGATGAGCTTCTGTACAGTTTTTTTATATTGTCCTCGTCAATTCTCCACGCTATAATTATAGCAGTTATAGAAAATCAAGCTCGCCAGTACACCGTGCCTGACCTATGCAGCAGATTTCAGTTCAGAAACACTCCTGTCAGATTCAGAAGAAGCGGCAATATGACTTCTCAGATCTACTCACAAACCGGAGCTCTTTCTGACTGCAAGCCTGCGGTTTTCAATGGAAAAGCAACCTGGTATGCATCTAATCCACTGACCGCAAAAACAGACGGAATCATCACCTATGCTACACCATTTACTGTCTTCAGGGTAAAACCTGGAAAGCTATCGGCAATACAAAAAATACAACCTACACCGATAAAAAGCCAGGCACCGCAACCAAATACCGTATCCGTGCATACCGCATCACAAACGGTAAAAAAATATACGGACCTTATTCATCTGTAAGGACCGTAAAATAACAGCAACATAAAAACACCCCGGAAAATCCTGATCTGTGTGGTGTCTCCGAATATCTGATCATCAAACGGATATTCGGAGATCACCTTATTATTTACGGATCTCCGAGGTGTTTTTATTTATTTTCTTAATATTTTATTTTTCCGCCTCAGCTGTTGGTGTTGCTGTGGCTTCTGTCTCTGTTTCACCGTTTACCATGGTTTCATATGCATTGAACATTTCTTTTACTGTCATTTTGTTTACAAGAAATACCTTGTCTCCAACGACAGCTGCATAATAGTTTGTGTCATATGTGTAGAAGGTAACGGTTGTCTGGTTCTTGTCAGAGTCTGTGAATACAGCGGTCATCTCCGGGTCTGCAGCTGGTGTATAAGCGTCTGTCAGTCTCTTCTGTCCTGCCATGTTTATCAGCTTGTTGTAGAAGGTGGTAAAGGTTGTACTTTCTATTTCCTTACCATCCAGCTGATAGGTTGTTGTTTCTTTTTCGTTTCCGTCATCATCTGTGGATGTTTCACGTGAAACATTTACAGTACTTGTTGTTTCACCGTAAGTAACCTGGAGCTGATCCAGATTTTTTACAGACAGATAATTGACGATCAGTGACCAGAGATCTGACGGCGTCTTGTCAATAACTGCACTCAATGTATCTGTTGACATTGTATAGATCTGTTTGTTATCTACCGTTACATATCTGCTGCCATCTCCTGCCTCATCACCAACGTAAATGACAAGCTGTTTATCCACTGTGGTTGTCTTGCTGTCTGCATCTTCTGAGCTGCTGTCCGTGTCAGTAGTGTCGCTGCTCTCAGAATCGCTCTCAGAGGCCATAGAATCGTTTTCTCCGGATTCTGTACTGTCTGTGCTGTCATTCTTCACCTCTTCCTGATAATCCACTGCAATCGTCGCATAGGGCTTATCAAGGCCATACTGGGAAAGATCCTCTGCATTGTAGTTTACAAACTGGTCAAATGCAAAGCTTCCAAGTCCGGAGGTTACGTTTCCTGCTGCCGTTGTATCGGCAGACTCTTTATCGCTGCTTCCGTCACCGGAAACATCCCAGGTAGTTCCGTCGGAATTTTCTTCCAAGACATAGGAATCTTTATCCTCGCTGACCTGGACCTTTTTCACTGTGGAAGAATCAATTGTCGGGAAATCTTCTCCCTGTGCATAATCGTAAAGGGAATCCATAAACGGAGACACTGTGTCCGCTGCCACTACATATACCGTGCTGTCATCATCATCCCTGGAAATGTAATACTGATTCGTAGACGTATTCTCATCTCCGATGTTGAGTTTCGTTGTCCCATCAGCGGTATCAACAGTTACCGTGTTAGATGGGGAATCCAGTCCATATTCCGTAAGATCCTCCACATCCTCCAGGACTCTGTCCGCTTCCACCTTTTCGATGGCGGAAGCTGCGGAATCCAGAGTTGTCTGATTTACAGGAAAAGCAGTCTCATCCTTTTTCACCCAGGAATCATCTTTTTTCTCAAAGGTCACTTCCTTCTTGTCTACGATAAATTCCAGGGATTTAATGTCATCCGTTTTCACGGAAAACACTTCTGTTTTGCTTTCCTCTTCGCTGCTCTCTGTCTTTTCTTCTTTGGATACGTAGGTGTTCAGTCCCACATAAACGCCGCCGAGAACTGCCAGAACAACAACTGCTGAAACAAGTTTGGTCGATTTTTTCATTATGCTTTTCTCCTCTTAAACCAGATCAGGAATCCTGCAACAAGGAACACTCCCGGGATCAGACCAATGGTACAGATCTTCCAGAAGGCTGCATCATAATCGGTTACTGTCAGGCTTGTGGACTCAAGGCTCTTGGATGGAATAGAAACGGAATTGCTGTCGTCTGTGCTGGTCATCCAGTTTAAGGACTCCAGAAGGAGCTTTTCATTTCCGCCGGATACCATCTGGTTTACCTGGCTCTCCATCAGATTTGCTGTGGAGTAGTAAACGATCTGTGTTTCCTTATCATCATCCAGTTTCTCAGTGATAGCAACACCAAGATCAAACGGTCCGTCTACATCTCCGTCTTCCTTTTCGATATTGCTGCTCTGCATATTTGTTTTGGAGTAAGCCTTGTCAGAGGTTGTCAGGATACTGTCGATGGTTACGGTATCTCTTACATCATCTGTTTTCTGAATGCCCTGTGCATACGGTGCCAGTACGTAGGAGCCTGCAGAAGCTGTCTCAGAGCTTGCATCTGTGCTGTTGACTGTTGGTACAAGATAATATGGCATCTGCATTCCATAATGCTGATTATCACCCTCAAATACGATTCCCTCTGCACACTTTACACCATAGTTTTCAAGAACCGCATCAAAGTTCGGCAGATCATCCTGTGTATAATCCGAGAAGATCATAGCTTTTCCGCCTGCCTCCAGATAATCCAGGAGCTCTGTTTTTTCTTCCTCGGAAATATCGCTGGTCGGAGATACGATCATCAGGCAGTCTGCATCATCCGGAACCTTTCCCTCTGTGAGAAGGTTCAGCTCCTTAATATCAATGTTTGCTTTCTGGATATCTTCTTTAAAGCTGGAATCCAGATCTTTTTCTCCGTGTCCGGATAAGGTGTACATGATCGGAAGATCCTCGGATGTTACATAACCGATCGCACTTGTGATCTGTCCTTCTCCATCAAATCCGGTAGTAGTCTGCTGCCAGGTATTATAGTCTACTGAAGAGGAATACATATCGTTGTAATTGATAACCTTGTTTCTGTCGCCGCAAACTACGATCAGGCTGTTTGACGCAAGATCATCGGTTGTATATTCCGATGCAAATTTCGGATTTACAACAGGGTCTTTTACCTCAACTTTAATATGCTTGGACTCATCTTTATAACGTGAAAGCAGATTGGAGATCGTGTCGTCCTCAGAACCGCTTGCCGCGATCTGATAAATGGTAACATCCTTATCCAGTGCCTTCAGTACCTTCTTTGTTTCATCACCGATGGTGTAAAGCTTGGATGAGCTTACATCCAGCTGTGAATATTTGGATGGGATCGCACCGACGATCATATTGATCACAACCACGATCACGATAAAGACTGCTGCCATAGCCATGCTGTAGGAACCATTTTTGATATGTTTTTTGCTGATGGTGCCTACCAGCTTTTTCGGATCCGGTTTATGTTTCTTTTTGCCGGAGTCCTGTGCGGTCTCCGGTACGGCTGCCTCGCCTTTATTTTTCTTAAATTTCTCACTGAATTTCATTTCCATTCACCCCCTAGTTCCAGCGTCTCTTCTGAATGGACTGCATGGTAAGGAACAGGCAGATCGCAATAACAGAAATAAAATAAACGATTCCTGTCACGTCAAACACGCCTTTTGTAAAATTATCATAATGTCCGCTCAGGTTAAATACGTTCAGTACCTTCTGGATACCACCCTGGAAAATACTGGATTTTACAACGTATACGATCACAAGGGCAATCTCTCCCACAGCTCCGATCACTACAGAGATCAGGACATTTTTGATCATAGTATAAATGATGATCGCGATCGCCACGATCAGAAGTCCGAATGCCACTGCAGTTGACATGGAGGTCTGTGAAAAGAATGAGGAAATTCCGTTCATCATATAGAAGGCGAACAGGAATACAAACGTAAGTACGGCTGCAATTACCTGGCTTTCTGTAAGCGCTGACATAAATACACCGATCGCCAGATTCGCGCATCCCAGAAGGAAAAATCCCAGGATTCCGGTGTATGCGGAAGCATAGGAAATCGTTCCGAACTTACTCATGATCAGAGGATAAACGCACATGATCACGACCGGAATGGCAAACACAGCTACCAGTGCAAGATATTTTCCAAATACGATATCCCATACAGATACCGGTGCGGTCAGAAGAAGCTGATCCGTTTTCTGCTTGCGCTCTTCTGCAAGTACGCGCATGGAAAGGATCGGCACACCGATCAGGAACACAAAGGTCAGTGCACTTAAGGTAGTTTCAAATTTTGAATAGCCGCCTGAAAGCTGATATGCGGAAAAATAAATTCCGGTCAGCACCAGGACAAAAAATATGAAGAGATATCCAACCATGGAGGTCAGATAGCTTTTCAGTTCTCTTTTAAAAATCGCTGTCATGACTGATCCCCCTCTTTCTCATCAGAAGCCTTCTCTGGTTCCCCGTTTTTTTCTTCCTGAGTTTTTTCTTCTTCCGATGATCTGTCTTCTACCGGTTTCCACTGTGAGCTTTCCGGTTTTCCGGCGGATTTTTTCTCTCCTTCGGTAAGCTCAAGGAATACATCCTCAAGGGAAACTCTCTTAACCTGCATCTCGTAGATTGGACAGTTCGCTTTTGCCATAGCGTAGAAGACTTTTTCACGGATGTCCACATTTTCCTGAATGGAAAGTTTTGTTTTCCACAATTTTTCATCGCTGTCATAGGACATTTCCACTCCGGTTACGCCTTCGATCGTTTCCAGAGCTTTTCGAATCGTGTCTTTCTCGCCTTTTACCTTCATAAGGAGGCTGTTGGAGCCTGCTGCCAGACGTTCCAGATTATCCGGTGTATCGCTGGCTACCAGCTTTCCATGGGAAATGATCAGAACATAATCACACACTGCTCTTACCTCGGAAAGGATATGGGAGCTTAGGATAACCGTGTGCTTCTGCTTCAGGCCTTTGATCAGGTCACGGATCTCGATGATCTGCTTCGGGTCAAGTCCTACTGTCGGCTCATCCAGGATGATCACTTCAGGATATCCTAGGATTGCCTGTGCAAGACCCACTCTCTGGCGATAACCTTTGGAAAGGTTTTTGATCAGACGGTCTTTCATGTCTGTGATCTTTACCATATCCATGACTTCTTTTATCTGCTTGTCTTTTTGGTTTCTTGGGATTTTTTTCAGATCAGCCGCAAATTTCATGTACTCAAGAACAGTCATGTCAAAATAGAGCGGCGGCATTTCCGGCAGATAGCCGATACATTTCTTGGCTGCCTCCGGTTCCTCCAGAATATCATGACCATCGATCATCACTTTTCCTTCTGTGGAAGCAATGTATCCTGTGATCATGTTCATAGTTGTTGATTTTCCTGCACCGTTGGGGCCCAGGAATCCGTAAATTTTCCCCTTTTCGATCTGAAAGGAAAGATGGTCAACTGCAGTATGATCACCATACTTTTTGACCAGATTACTTACTTCGATCACTTTACTCTCCTCCTTTTATTCTCAGGGAAATACTTTTTTTAATTATCGATTTCCCATTTTATAAGATGCCAGAGGCAAAAGGTCCTGAAACTGAAGCCCTTGACTCTGGCGTCTTTTCAACACCAATAGAAAATGCCCCTGGATGAAACAGAGAATGGGGGAATCCAGGGGCATCTCTATCGGATTATAGTGTAAAAGTAATTTGTGATAAAAGTAGGATAAATTTGTGATAATTTTGTGAAACTCCCGGACAAAAAAATCTCCTGTCGGACAGATTTTGCCTTTGTTCGACAGGAGGTATCTTATGCCAGTGGCTCTCTGAGCGGTGTTCCGGCTTTTCTCGGATATTTGCCCGGGGTGTTCTTTACCTTCTCGATAATGACCAGGGAGCGGCCGATCTCGGAGCCCGGAAGGTCAAAGTACTGAATATCCCTGATCTTTCCACCAAGGATCTTTACTGCTTTCTCTGCTGCTTCTGCTTCTTCCTTTACAGAACCGGATTTATAGGAGACAAAAAGCCCTCCGACTTTTACATACGGGAGACAGTATTCAGACAGGGTTGCAAGTCCGGATACTGCTCTGGATACGCAGAGATCATATTTTTCTCTGTAGGCTTTGTTTTTTGCATATTCTTCAGCTCTTCCGTGAATGGCGGAAATCCCCTCCAGGCCCAGGAGCGCAAAGGTTTCTTCCAGGAATTTTACTCTTTTATTGAGGGAGTCCAGAAGGCAGGCTTCCACCTCCGGGAAGGCAATCTTCAGGGGAACACCCGGGAATCCGGCGCCGGTTCCGATGTCCATAACGGTTTTTATCTTACCCATATCTACAGCCTTGACGCAGCAGAGGCTGTCCAGGAAATGTTTCACGAGAACCTCGTCAAATTCTGTGATACCGGTGAGGTTCATGACTTTGTTTTTTTCTACAAGATATTCGTAGAACCGGATAAACTGGTTTTTCTGCGTGTCACTGAGTGTGATCCCAAGCTCCTCGCAGCCTTTTTCCAGGATTTCTAAATTGTACATGCAGCTTCCTCTCTTATTTTCTGTGTTTTATTGTTATTCGTTGTATTATCCGTGTTTATGTCCGGATCTGCTTTCCAGATATACAAGAAGTACGGAAATGTCAGCCGGGGATACACCGGAGATACGGGACGCCTGACCGATGGACACCGGTCTGTAGGCTTCCAGCTTCTGGCGTGCCTCAATGCGGAGGCTTCCTACATCTTCGTAATCAATGTCTTCCGGAAGCTTTTTCTGCTCCAGTTTCTTAAACTGCTCTACCTGCTTCATCTGGCGGCGGATATAGCCATCATATTTGATGTTGATCTCTACCTGCTCACATACATCTTCCGGAAGCTCCGGTCTTTCTTTATCGATGGGTGCAAGCACCTTATAGTTAAGCTCCGGCCGACGGATCAGCTCTGCAATGGTGGTTCCGGATTTCAGAAGGGTACTGTTCAGAGATTCCAGAAGGCTCTGTACCTCTGCAGAACCACCTACGGTTGCATGTTCCACTCTCTCGATCTCTTCCTGGATCCGGCGCTCTTTTTCCTGTAATTTATGGTATGTCTCATCATCGATCAGGCCGACCTCCCAGCCTTTTTTGCGAAGACGAAGATCTGCGTTGTCCTGGCGGAGGAGCAGACGGTACTCAGCACGGCTTGTCATCATTCGGTACGGCTCATGGTTCTCCTTTGTTACCAGATCATCGATGAGAACGCCAATATATGCCTCTGAGCGGTCCAAAATCAGCTGTTCCCGGCCTTTTACCTCCATAGCTGCATTAATTCCCGCTATGAGGCCCTGAGCGGCTGCTTCCTCATATCCGGAGCTTCCGTTAAACTGTCCGCCACTGAAAAGGCCCTTGATCTTTTTGAATTCCAGTGTGGGATAGAGCTGGCGCGGATTGATGCAGTCATACTCAATAGCGTAAGCATTTTTTACAATCCTGGCGTTCTCCAGACCCGGTACGGAATGGTACATCTCGTACTGAACATCCTCCGGCAGGGAGCTGGACATTCCGCCGATGTACATTTCATTTGTGTAAAGACCTTCCGGTTCGATAAATACCTGATGGCGTTTTTTGTCTGCAAAACGAACGACTTTATCTTCGATAGACGGACAGTAACGTGGTCCGGTTCCTTCGATCATTCCGGAATAAAGGGGGGATCTGTCCAGATTTGCACGAATGATCTCGTGTGTTTTTTCGTTTGTATAGGTCAGCCAGCAGGATTTCTGCTCGATCTGTACAGCTTCCGGGTTTGTGGAAAAAGAGAACGGTACGACTCTTTCATCTCCGAACTGCTCTTCCATCTTAGAATAATCAATGGTGTTTCCGGCGATTCTGGCCGGAGTTCCTGTTTTGAAGCGGAACATTTCGATCCCCAGCTTTTTCAGGGAATCCGTAAGGTAATTGGCTGCCTGAAGGCCGTTCGGTCCTGTATAGTTGCTGACGTCGCCGTAAATGCAGCGGGCCTTGAGGTAGGTTCCTGTACAGAGGACTACAGCTTTTGCGTGGTAGGTGGCCCCTGAGAAGGTTTTTACACCGGTGATGTGCCCGTCTTCTACCAGAAGCTCGGTCACTTCACCCTGGCGGATGGTTAAGTTCTCTGTATTTTCCAGTGTCTTTCTCATTTCTGTGCTGTAGGCCTGTTTATCGGCCTGTGCACGAAGGGAATGGACTGCAGGGCCTTTGGACTGGTTGAGCATTTTGGACTGGATGAAGGTTTTGTCTATGTTTTTACCCATTTCCCCACCGAGAGCATCCAGTTCACGGACGAGATGCCCTTTGGAGCTGCCGCCTACATTGGGGTTGCAGGGCATAAGGGCGATGCTGTCTACGCTGACTGTGAACATGACTGTGTTGAGCCCTAAGCGGGCGCATGCCAGTGATGCTTCGCAGCCTGCGTGGCCGGCGCCTACTACTATGATGTCGAAAAACTGTTCCAGATTTTTCATGCTTTTTCTCCTTTATTTTTTCTCTTATTTTTCTCTTATTCTTTTTCTTTGTTTATTGTGTGGTTGGTTTTTGGTTTTATTTTTACTTTCTTGGCAGAGGGCCTGGTTTTTTTGCTTTGGGAAGCTGTGGAAAACCGCAAAGGGGCCGTAAAGCCACGGCCCCTCTGCACACCCCTCGGGCTTTTTTTTAGGAGTTCTTGGGTTGTGGTGTGTGATACGGTGTTGACTTTTGTCTGTATGCTTCGGTATTGGATGCGGAACGTTGTGCCGAGGGGGTTGCAGTGGAACTGTAATGAGGTTCTCGACGTGCGATGCACGTCTGCGGAATTCTGCAATCCATGTGGCGTACAGCAGGGAGCCGCAATCTATGCGGCATATGCGGCCGAGGTTCCACAACCCATGCGGCATATACGGCCGGGTCTCCGTAATCTATATTATGCAACAATATATCCTACAGAAATATACAAAGTTCCGTTTGATACATTTCGGCTCAGTGTCGAATTGCCAGTACAGAAGCATACAGGCACAAGTTAGTTTCTTTCAGTTTTCCACAATCGCTGCACTATATAAAAAAGGCCCAGGGGTGTGCAGAGGGGCGCGGCCTTGTGCCCCTTTGCGGTTTTCTCACATTCCAATGTGATCTACCCTCTGCGGGGGGCCGCAGCCTATGTGGCATATACGGCCAGATCCCCGCAATCTATGCGGTTATACGGTCGAAGTTCCGCAATCCATGCGGCATATACGGCCGGAGTTCCGCAATCCATGCGGCCATTCGGCCGGGGCCTCCGCAGCCCATGCGGTTATTATTTCCCCATACAAAATTTAGAAAATATCTCATTAACAAGGTCTTCCCCAAGTGATTCTCCCAGAATCCGTCCCAGACTTTCGTATGCATCGGTCAGGTCTATGGAATAAAAATCCTCCGGCATTCCGCTTTCTATGCTATTTTCTACCAGAGAAAGACTTTCCTGTGCTTTTAAAAGCTCCTGCCTGTGGCGTTCATTGGTGATGTAGACTTCATCATTGAAGTCAATCTCCCCACTGAAGAACATTTCCCGGATTTTTTCTTCCAGGTCTGTGATCCCGGTTTCTTCTTTTGCGGAAATTGGGATCACCGGCTGGTTTATTCTGCTCTTTAAATCCTCTATATCTATAGCAGATTCAAGGTCTGTCTTGCTGTAGAGAACAATTGTCTTTTTCTCTTGCAAAATTTTTATGATTTCTTCGTCGTTTTCATCTAACGGTACGGAGGAATCTACGACATAGAGGATCAGGTCTGCGTCTGCTGCCATTTCCTTGGCTTTGGATACGCCGATTTTCTCTACGATGTCTTCTGTCTGGCGGATTCCAGCTGTGTCAGCGATCTTTAATGTGATCCCATGCAGGTTGATATACTCTTCCAGTACGTCTCTGGTGGTTCCTGCGATATCGGTCACGATGGCTCTGTCCTCTCCCAGAAGCAGGTTCAGCAGAGAAGATTTCCCTGCGTTCGGCTTGCCCAGGATCACGGTCCGGATACCTTCCTGTATGATCTTTCCGTCTCCGGCTGTTTTTAACAGGTTCTGTATTTTTTCTTTTTCTTCTGCTACGATCTGCTCTAATTCTTCCGAATATCCTGTCAAATCATAGTGCTCCGGATCGTCTAATGCCGATTCAATGTACGCTATATGGTACAGTAGTTTTTCTCTGATCTGCTGTACAGTTTTTCGGACCGAACCTTTTAATTGTCCTACAGAATTCTTTAATGAGTACTCATTTTTGGACTGTATCACGTCCATAACGGCCTCCGCCTGGGAAAGATCGATCCTTCCATTGAGGAATGCACGCTTGGTAAATTCTCCCGGCTCGGCAATAATGGCTCCGTTTTTCAACACAGTTTCCAGTACCTTTTTCATGGCTAAAACGCCGCCGTGGCAGTCGATTTCTATGGTATCTTCTCCTGTGTATGTCCGTGGTCCGCGCATGGCCATGACCAGCACTTCGTCTACCATTTCTTCGTTATCATAAATATATCCATAATGGATGGTGTGGCTTGGGACGTTTTTCAGAGATTTTTTTCCACCCTTGGAACGGTATACTCCGGATGCGATCTCAAAAGCCTCCGGGCCACTGATCCTGACGATCCCGATTCCCGATGCGCTCATGGCTGTGGAAATCGCAGCAATCGTTGTCTCTTCCATTTTTCACTCTCCTTTGTCAAACGGATAAAAGCATCCGCTATATCACACTGCAGCTGATCGCTGCCATGCCGTTTATCCTAGTCCAGCGGATAAAAGCATCCGGTTAAACGCAAAAATGTTACTCCGGAAAAGCTTTTTACACGCAAAAAACACGTGTTATTCACGCTTTCACCTAGAATAACATCTTCTGTCAGTTTCCATATTTATAATGCTAGAGCGTGTTTGAAAAAGGCTTTCTGCAAGATGTGCGTCACAATTTGTGGGAGATTTTGTCCGGATGAAGGCGCCGTAGCGGGCTACGGCAACTGAATTCGGGCAAAATATACCGCAAAGTGGGGCGTGCAGATTGCGGGAATGATTTTTCAAATACGCTCTAATCTCTGCATTCCGGATGTCCGCTGCAGAAATATCTTTTTGTTATTTGCTCTTCAATGATTATAAAGAATTGTTGCGGAGATTGCAATGATAATTTTTAATTTTCAGTTCCATACAAAAAAGCCGTACCCACGGAGCTTACGCTCCGGGATACGGCTTATAGCTTTACCGATGGATCATCAATTATTGCGTTTCAGTTTTACTACTACATGTCTGTAAGGTTCTTCTCCCTCACTGACTGTCTCTACATAGCGGTTGCCCTGCAGAGATGCATGGATGATCCTTCTTTCGTACGGATTCATCGGTTCCAGAACTACCGGTTTTCTGGTTTTCTTTACCTTGAAGGCGATTCCCCTTGCAAGGTTCTCCAGAGTTTCCTTACGACGGCGTCTGTAGTCCTCGGTATCGAGTTTTACACGAATGTAGGTAGACTCGCCTTTGTTTACCACAAGGCTTGTCAGATACTGAAGAGAATCCAGTGTCTGGCCTCTTTTTCCGATGAGGATACCCATATCCTCACCTTCAAAATCCACATCCAGAGAACCGTCTGCAGTGTTGTATTTCGATGTGATCTCCACTTCTCCAAGATCCATGGAGCCGAATACGTCACGAAGAAATACGACTGCTCTCTCCTCAACCTCTCTGATCTTCTCCGGATCGCTGAGGATCTCTATCGGTCTGCCCTGCTTCGGTGCTCTCTCACGTGTTTCCTTCGGCTGACGCTCCTTTGGAGCTCTTGGCTGTTTCTCACGTGCAGGCTTTGCTTTGCCCTGGAAATCCCTTGCAGGTCTTTCCTTTGGTGCTGCTGCCTTTGCAGGTGCTTCTTCGGATGTCTTCTCCACCTGTACAGCTTCTTTCTTCACCGGCTTCTTCTCCTCTGCAGGAGCTGCTTTCGGTGCAGATTCTTTCTTTACATCCGGAGTAAAAGGCTTTTCTAATTTCTTCTCTTCTTTGATAGCGTCCAGTTTCACGGACTCTACCAGTTCATCGATTTCCTGCATATCAGAAACTGGCTCGATTCTGCGAACTTTGATCACGGCAGGTTTGCTGCCGATTCCGAAGAATCCGGAGCTGCCTTCACTGATAACCTGAATATCAAGCTGGTCACTGGAAGTTCCAAGCTCAAGACACGCTTTTGTGATAGCTTCATTCTTTGTTTTTGCTGAAAACTGAATGTAATCCTCCATTACGAACCCCTCCGTTCCTGATTATTTCTTCTTATTTCTCTCATCAAAGTCTCTTACGAGATTTGCTTTAGCTGTGATGCTGCCCGGTTTTGCACTTCTTGCCTTCTCATAAGCAGTATCAACCTTCTGTGCTCTGTCTGAAGCACCATTGTTTCCGCTGTTGCCCTTATTGATCACAGGTTTATTGATATTCTTGGCGGACTGATGAGCCTGATTGGTGATCTTCTGCGGCGGAAGTCCTTCCTTCGCACGCTTCGCTTCGATCTTCTTCATATTCTCATTAACCAGATCATCAATGTTCATCTTATCAAGATGACGATTGATCGCAAACTGCTGGGCACTTCGAACGACAGCACTGGCGATCCAGTAGATACCAAGACCAACCGGGAATGTGAAACAGAAGAATGCAGACATCAGAGGCATGACCATGTTCATGGTTTTCATGGAGTTTGCCATTGCACTGGCCTGATCATTTCCGTCTGCCGGCTGTGTTGCAGCCTGTGGCATAAGCTTCAGGTTCAGCATCTGAGTTGCCCATGCAAGAACCGGGATCAGAAGTGCTACGATCGCAAGTAACAGAGAACCATGATTTTTGAAGAATTCCATGATATAGTACAGCGGCTGGTCTGCGATATTCAGGCCACAGAAGCCCTGCATCTTGGAAATATTGCCGGATGCTTTTGTGATCGCATCAGAAAATCCTGAAAACTGATCCATCTGTGCCAGCTCTTTCCACTGGGAAGGAGAAAGTGCATACAGAAAATCAACAATAGAGTTACTTGTAGCATTTCCGGCACTGTCCATAACGAGACGCACTCGTGTCATGGAATGGTCTGTGATAAACTGCTGCAGGATATCTGTGTATCCGTTTACAGCTAGCAGGTTCTCAACTACACCAGTAAAAATGTTCTTTACACTTCCAACGTAAGCAGGAATCCGGTAGATAACCTGATACAGAGCAAACAGAATAGGCATCTGAATGGCTAACTGTACACAGCTACCGGTTGGAGAAACACCATATTTCTGATAAACAGCCTGGGTTTCTTCGTTCATTTTCATCATAGAGGCCTGATCCTTTTTACCCTGATATTTCTTCTGGATCTTCTGGATCTCAGGCTGCATGATCGCACTTAACTTGGAGAATTTCTGCTGCTTGATCTGCAGCGGTGTCATAAAGGCAAAGATAAGAATACTGAAGATAATGATACAAAGACCAATGTTCTGGATTCCGAACAGGCCGTCAAGCATCTTATATATGCCATCCATGATCCATCCCATCACAGACGCGATCTGTCCGATAATAGGAGTTCCGGTTTTTGTTGCTAAAAACAGTTCCAAATTCATTTCCTCCTAGACTTCTTATTCAATTGTAAAAGTCCGGTAACTATTCATTCGTCCACTAACTGCGGAGGTACTGAATAGTTACAAATTCCGATAACTGCTCTGCCCGGGAAAAGGCTGAACAGTCACAAAATAATTCATGGCACAGGGTCATAGCCTCCGTGGGAAAAAGGATTGCATCGCAGTATCCTCCATACCGCAAGAAGACTGCCCTTAAATGCGCCATATTTTTCGATTGCTTCCAAACCATATTGAGAACATGTGGGAATATAAGGACATTTCGTTCTCTTCATCGGCGATATATATTTTTGATAGAGCCTTATCATCTTAATCAGAAATTTCTTTATCATGTTCATTCCCTGTTATATGATGCTTTCTTGCAAGATGCAGAAAAGCACTCTCGATCTCGTGAAAGCTCTTGCCCTTGGCTGCGGCTCTCGCTACTACTACAATATCAAGGTTACTGTCAAAATCTGTTTCGTTGAGACGATAGCTTTCTCTGATCAATCTGGTGAGTCTGTGGCGAACCACACTGTTCCCTACTTTTTTGCTTACTGATATTCCCAGACGATTCTTCATGTGCTGATTCTTCAGCACGTACATCACCAGAAGCCGATTTGCGTACGATGTTCCGTTCTGATATACAACTTTAAAATCTTGATTTTTCTTTAAGGACTCTGATCTGATCAAACGAATCCTCCTTAATTAGATTCCGCCTGCGCGGATATTTCTCCGGATAGAAGAAAAGACCACATAAATGCGGTCTTGCAGCTTATGCTGATAACTGTTTTCTTCCTTTTAATCTTCTTGCAGCTAATACTTTACGTCCGCCCTTTGTGCTCATGCGAGCTCTGAAGCCGTGAACTTTAGCTCTGGATCTCTTTTTTGGCTGAAATGTCATCTTCATAGGTAAAGCACCTCCTTTATCTATTTTTAATTGTTATGAAATAACTTATCATTCAGAACATCGTTTCAATTATATAAATAAACCTCCTTTTCGTCAAGTAAAAATTGCAAAAAACCCAATAAAATCAAGGGTTCTGTAAAATACCCCCACCTTACGGTATTTATTTTTTTCTCTTATGTGGAAAGCGCTTATGGTTTACGTAACATTATCCACATTTTGTGGATAACTTGTGGATAACTTGTGGATTGACCAGAAATCTATCCACTTTTTCGGAGGGTTTGTTCACATCGTTTTCAAAAAAACCCTTTATTTGCGGTATTTTTAAGGTGGATTTTTTTATACACATAATTCTTCCACATTTTCCACCAATTCTCGACTTATGGAAACCTCCAGGACTCTTATCCACAATAATCCACCCTAATCCACAGTAATTTCCTCACATTATCCACATTCTTTTCCCCAAAATCTCAAGGATTTTCCATTGCGAAAACCCCATTTTCATTGTAATATATAAAAGGATATCTATCTCCAGTCGCAGACTGGGGTTATTATAATACTCATGGGAGGAAAAAATGGACGCTGTTATTGAAAAATGGGAGGAGATCCTGCAAACTGTCAAATCTGAATATGAGGTGACTGATGTCCCTTTTAATACCTGGCTCAAGCCGCTGAAAGTTTATGAGGTTGACGGAAAGCTGATAACAGTGGTTGTTCCCTCTGAACAGGCAGCGATCGGAGTCAATTACATCAGTAAACGCTACAAAATACCCCTCCAGGTTACTATCTGTGTACTGACAGGCATGGAAGAATGCGAGGTTCGCTTCGTTCTGGAAAAAGATCTCCCCAAAAAAACAGAAAAAAACACTTCTTATGATAAACAGGTTCAGGATACACGTTACGAAGAGGCGCATTTAAATCCAAAATACACCTTCGACACCTTCGTTGTAGGAAGTAATAACAAATTCGCCCAGGCCGCAGCTCTTGCAGTTGCTGAATCACCGGGAGATACCTACAATCCACTGTTTATCTATGGCGGAGCCGGTCTTGGTAAGACGCATCTTATGCATTCCATCGCTCATTTCATTCTGGAACACGACGAAAACAGCCGTGTTTTGTATGTAACCAGTGAGGAATTTACCAACGAGCTGATCGAAACCATCCGAAACGGAAATAACACGGCAATGAGCAAATTCCGTGAAAAATACAGAAATATCGACGTTCTTCTTGTCGATGATATTCAGTTTATTATAGGAAAAGAATCCACACAGGAGGAATTTTTCCATACATTTAACAGTCTTCACAGTGCCAAAAAGCAGATCATCATATCCTCTGATAAACCACCGAAGGATATGGAAATCCTGGAAGAGCGCTTCCGTTCCCGGTTCGAGTGGGGTCTGATCGCAGATATCACGCTGCCTGATTACGAAACCCGAATGGCGATCCTTCATAAAAATGAAGAAATGAACGGCTACAACATCAGTGAAGATGTTATCAAATATATCGCTACCAATATCAAATCCAATATCCGTGAGCTGGAAGGTGCCTTCAACAAGGTCATGGCCGGAGCCAAGCTTGAGAAAAAGGAAGTAACTCTGGAGCTGGCAGAGCAGGCACTGAAGGATATTATTTCTCCGGATGAGAAAAAAGTGATCACACCGGAATACATCATCTCCGTTGTTGCAGAGCATTACGGAGTCACACCTGCGGACTTAAGCGGAAACAAACGAAACTCCAAGATCGTCATGCCCCGCCAGGTTTCCATGTATCTCTGCCGTGAGATCATATCCACACCTTTGAAAAATATCGGAAAAGCGCTCGGAAACCGTGACCATACCACCGTTATGCACGGTATTGAAAAGATCGAAAACGAATTGCAGAACGACGATAACTTAAAAAATACCATTGATATATTGAAAAAGAAGATTAATCCACAAGGTTAGGGAAGTTTTCCACATTACTGGTGTATAACGTGTTGATTGTATGTGGAGAGATGTGTACAACTTTTTTGCCAAAACGCGGCGGTAATTTTATCCCCGGGTTATTCACATGCGAAAATACCACTTTTACACAAAGTTATCCCAACGGAAAACCCCTGAAAACATCAGGCCTGCGGGAGTTTTTCACAAAATCTGGCCCCCTACGGCGGTTACTGCGGATTTTTTCTAT
Organism: Blautia fusiformis; assembly: GCF_020686995.1. Taxonomy (NCBI): domain Bacteria; kingdom Bacillati; phylum Bacillota; class Clostridia; order Lachnospirales; family Lachnospiraceae; genus Blautia; species Blautia fusiformis. The sequence continues at coordinate 8,193 of NZ_JAJEPT010000006.1, read as the reverse complement.
AAATATATTTATAAAAACCACAAATTGTTCAGAAAGGGAGTTATACACACTATGAAAATCATCTGCTCCAAATCAAGTCTGTTAAAAAGTGTAAGTATCGCACTCAAAGCAGTTCCATCAAAAACCACAATGCCAATCCTGGAATGTATTCTCATGGATGCAACCACAAACCAGATCAAATTTACCACCAACGATATGGAGCTGGGAATTGAAACCATCGTTGAGGGTACTATTGAAGAAAAAGGTAAAGTTGCTCTTGATGCAAAAATCTTCTATGAAATCATCAGACGACTTCCGGATAATGATGTTACCATTAAGACCGATGATAAATATGCAGCAACCATTACCTGTGAAAAAGCAAAATTCAATATCCCTGGAAAATCAGGAGAAGATTTTGCTTATTTACCGATGATCGAGAAGGATGAACCGCTGACGATCTCTCAGTACACACTGAAAGAAATGATCCGCCAGACTATTTTTTCGATTGCTGTAAATGAAAACAATAAGCTTATGACCGGTGAACTTTTTGAGATCAAAAATAACTGTCTGAAGGTAGTTTCTCTGGACGGACATCGTATCTCTATCCGCAAAATGTCCCTTAAGAAAGATTATTCTGACCGTAAGGTGGTAGTTCCGGGCAAAACTTTAAGCGAGGTCAGCAAGATCCTTTCCGGAGAAGTGGATGATCAGGTCAGCATTTACTTTACAAAAAACCATATTTTATTTGAATTTGATCAGACTATGGTAGTTTCCAGACTGATCGAGGGAGAATATTTCAGAATTGACCAGATGCTATCCAGTGATTATGAGACAAAACTGAAGATCAACAAAAAAGAGTTCCTGGATTGTATCGACCGTGCCACACTTCTGGTACGTGAGGTTGATAAAAAACCGATCATCATCAACATCACGGACGATGATATGGAGCTGCGCATTGATTCTGCAATGGGTTCCATGAATGAAGAGATCGATATTGAAAAAGAGGGTAAGGATATCATGATCGGCTTCAACCCGAAATTCCTGATCGATGCGCTTCGTGTTATTGATGATGAAACCGTGACGATCTATCTTGTAAATCCGAAGGCACCATGCTTTATCCGTGACGATGAGGAGAACTATACTTACCTGATCCTTCCTGTAAACATCAATCAGAATCAGGCCAGATAAGACCTGGGAAATATAAGGAATAAGGGGCAAGAGATGTACGCAGCAGCTTCGGGAATGTGAGTGTACGTGTGAGACGCACATGCTTGAAGCTGTGAACAGAATTGAGCTCGGCAGTCAGGATATGTAAGTGTCCGTAGGGCACGTACAGCCTGACGGCAGATATCAGGATTGATATAAACGGATACACTAAAAATGTGTGACCGTTTTTGACCGATTGTGCATGGGAATGCGATCGTGTTCTGAAAATTGTTTTATGCGTAAACTGCTGGAAGGGGGTATTTAAATTACCGCCTTCCGGTGAAATTTGTATTTTGGGGATTTTAAATACCGCCAGAAGATCAGAAAAGATCGATCTGACGGAGAAAATACCCCGGAGATAAGAGGAGAAAAAATTGGAGATCAGAATTAAAGACGAATTTATCAAGCTTGGTCAGGCGCTGAAGCTGGCCGGTGTTGTGGAGGACGGCGTTGAGGCGAAATATGCCATCAATGATGGTCTGGTACTGGTGAACGGTGAGGTGGAGAACCGCCGTGGCCGCAAGATCCATCCTGGAGATACCATTTCCTACGATGGAAAAGATATTTATGTGATCGGGTGAAGGAATGTACATTGAATCCATCAGACTGAATAATTTCAGGAATTATGAGTCGCTGGAGATGAATTTTGATCAGGGCACCAATATTCTCTACGGCGACAATGCCCAGGGAAAGACCAATATCCTGGAGGCGGTTTATCTGGCAGGTACCAGCAAATCCCACAAGGGAAGCAAGGACCGGGAGATGATCCGCTTTGAGAATGAGGAATCCCATATCCGAATGATGGTGAAGAAGGGCGATCTTTCATACAAAATAGACATGCACCTCCGGAAAAACAAAGCAAAGGGAGTTGCCATCAACGGGCTGCCGATCCGCAAGGCAAGGGAGCTGCTGGGGGTGGTGAATCTGGTGTTTTTTTCTCCGGAGGATCTTAATATTATCAAGAATGGACCGGGAGAGAGAAGACGTTTTCTGGATTCGGAGCTTTGTCAGCTGGATGGTGTTTATATCACGGAGCTGGCCGGCTACAATCACATCGTGAACCAGAGAAACCGTCTTCTCAAAGACTGTTATATGAACCCCGGGCTGAAAAGTACCCTGGATGTCTGGGATATGCAGATGGTCGATTACGGAAAGAAGATCATCGGGAAGCGGGAAGCCTTTGTGGAGGAGCTTAACGAGATCGCAAGGGGGCTTCATAAAGGCCTTACCGGCGGGATCGAGGAGCTGGAGATCCTGTACGAGCCAAGTGTGACGGCGGCAGAGTTTGAGGATAAGCTTGCCCGGAACCGGGAGCGGGATCTTCGGATGAAGCTGACCTCCGTGGGACCGCACAGAGATGATTTCTGCGTAAAGGTCAACGGGATCGACATCCGGAGGTATGGTTCCCAGGGGCAGCAGAGGACTGCGGCCCTTTCCCTGAAGCTTTCGGAGATCTATCTGGTGAAGAAAAAAATCCGGGATACACCGGTGCTTCTGCTGGATGATGTTCTTTCGGAGCTGGATAGCAGCAGGCAGACATATCTGCTGGAAAGTATCCACGATATACAGACTCTGATCACCTGTACAGGACTGGATGATTTTGTCAGCCATCAGTTCAAGATCAACAGGGTTTTTCAGGTGGTAAAGGGGCATGTTTATATGCCTAAAGGGTTTTGACAAGCCCGTATGCATATGGTAAACTGATTCTGATTATGGAAAGTTGGTGAATATTTTGGATAAAGAGGAGTTTCGCGTTAAGCTGGGACAGATCAATAAGCTGGTCGAGACCCAGGATTACAAAGGCGCCATGCAGATTGTGGACAGCATTGACTGGCGTCGTGTGAAAAACGTCCGTACCCTTTGTGTAGTGGGCGAGATCTACGCGGCCAACAAGCGCTATGAAGAGAGCAAGGAAATTTTTCTTCTTGCCTACCACAGAGCGCCGATCGGCAAGAACATACTTTACCGTCTGATCGAGGTTTCTCTGAAAATGGGACAGATCAGTGAAGCCACAGAATTCTTTGATGAATACAGAGAAGTGGCAGGTAATGATAACAGCCAGTATATACTGAAATATAAGATCGCCAGAGCGAAGAATGCATCTCTGAATGAACAGATCCGTATTCTTGAGGAATATAAGGAGAAGGAATTTACGGAGCGCTGGTCCTATGAGCTGGCCAAGCTCTATTACAAGGCAGGAGACAAGCAGAAGTGCCTGGATCTCTGCAATGAGATGATCCTTTGGTTCAATGACGGAACTTATGTGATGAAGGCCCTTGACCTGAAACAGCGGATGGGTGTTCTCACTGGCGAAGAGAAAGAGAAATACGAACAGCGTTTTATCCCGAAGCTGATCCCGCCGGAAAAGGCGCAGGAGATCAGGGAGAGCAAGGAAGCATCCGGCGAGTATGAGGAGGCAAAACCGGTCACAGATACCATCCAGGTAGATGATGAGCGGGATCTGAACAGTGCGGAGACATTCCAGGAGAAGCTTTCCAAGGGATTCCGTGATATCTTTGGCGGACATAAGAAATCTGCGGAAGAGGATATGGAGGAAAAAGAAGCTGCGCAGGATGAAGAGCAGGATGAGGTTTCCACAGGCTCTGAGGATGTGACGGAACAGGCGGAAGCGCCGGAGGCTGAGACTGCTGCGGCAGCAGAACCGTCAGAGGAGTTTACAGATTCTGAGGAGATCGAAGCGGCAGAAGGAAGCGAGGAAGCTTCGGATGAGCCTTCTGAAGAGCAGGATGAGTTTTCCGGACAGGAAGCGGATGAGATCCCGCTGGCATCCGGTGTTGAGAACCTGTCATCCGGAAGTATGAAGCTGCAGGCTCAGGAACAGCAGGATAAAGAGGAAGAAGAGGCTTATCAGGAAGCGGAAGAAGCTGAGGCTGAGAAAGCTACAGAGATGTCTTTGTCCCAGAGTGTTGCAGAGATCATGAAGGAGAAGGCTGCCGGAAATGAGGAAAGTGAGGAGAAGCCTGCAGGGGTTCCGCTCAATGAGGAAGGCAAGCCTGATTTTTCCGCAACGATCCGTATGCCGGAGCTGAAGATCCCGAAGTCCATGATCAATGTGGACCCGGAGAATGCAAGCAGTTCCGCGGAGATCCCGGATGCGTCCGGAATTTTCGGAAATATCGAGGATATTGCGGCATCTGTAGGTGACAGGTCCGGGAAGGATAAAGATAAGGACTTCAACCTGGAGGATACTATTCTGGCAGCAGCTACACAGCAGGGAATCGATATCCCGGAGGAAGAGAAATCTCCGGATGTCCAGCAGTCCGACGTAACGGAAGAGCCGGCAGGTATTGAGGATCTGGATATTGCGGCTGATGAATTTGTTCCGGAGGAGCCGGATGCGGCAGATATCGAGGATATCATGGCGCAGATCTCCGCTCAGCAGGAGGAAGAGGTAACGGAGACTTCCGATACCAGACTTCCGGATATCGTATTTGATGAAGATGAGGAGCCGGTTACTGAGGAGGATCTTCAGGCTGCAGAAGCAGAGTTTCTGAATGGTCCGTCAGGAGTACAGAAGCCGGTGGAAGAAGAGGATGTGCTTCCGGAGATTCCTTCACTGGAATCTGAGGAGCAGGTGCAGAAGGCGGCAGCAGAGCCTTCAGCGAAGCTTCATCATGAGGAACCGGTGGCTTCAGCGGAAGAGGAAAATCTTCTTGATGAGGAAGAAGAATACAGTGATGACGCCTTTGACTTCCAGGATGAGGATGACGAGAATGAGGATGATTTTATCAGCAGTCTCATCGGTGATGATTCTGATGAAGCCATGGAAGAGGACGATGAGGAAGAGGAGCTCAGCGAGGAAGAGCAGCTTGAGAAATTTATCGCTACGATCCATCCGGAAAAGGATCCTACAAAGATCGTTTCCAGAAAGAAAGAGCTCACAGATGAAGAGAAACAGCTTTTCACCTATTTTGTTACAGTTCCCGGAATGAAGGAACAGCTGCTTGATGTACTCTGCGATGTGCAGATGGGCGCAGCAGACAAGACCTCCCAGACCGGAAATGTGATCGTTATGGGCGGCAGAGAAACAGGTAAGACGAGACTGATCTCAAGTCTGATCCCGGCAATCTGTAAAGAGCTGAATATCGAGGCTTCCAAGGTTGCCTATATATTTGCGGATGATCTCAACGGAAAGGATATTCCGGAGATCGTATCCAAGCTTGCCGGCGGTTTCCTTGTTATCGAGGATGCAAACCAGCTTTCCCAGGAAACAGCAGATGAGCTTGAGGAAGCTATGACCGGAAACACTAAGGGAATGATCGTGATCCTGGAGGATGAAAAGATCGGTATGCGTAAGCTGATCGCAAGATATCCGAAGCTTGCGAAGAAGTTTACATCCATGATCAACATTCCTGTATTTACAAACGATGAACTTGTTAATTTCGCTAAGGTCTATACCATGGAGAATGGATTCCGTATCGACCAGATGGGCATGCTTGCTCTGTATAATCTGATCGGGATCAACCAGAAGGAGGATCAGCCGATGTGTATCGGTACTGTGAAGACCATGCTGGATAAGGCTATGGAGAGAGCTCAGAGCGGATTGTTCAAGCGTTCCAAGAAGCGTGTGGACCGTGATGGCTACACGGTACTTTTTGAAAAGGATTTCAGCTGAAAATAAGAAAAAGCAGAGGTAAAAAATATGGCCAGACCTTATCTTGGTAACCCGAAATATACCATTGAAGTCCTTCAAAAGTATCATTTTGTTTTCCAGAAAAGGTTTGGTCAGAATTTTCTGATCGACGAGCATGTTCTGGAAAAGATCATTGAGTCTTCGGGTATCACGAAGGATGATTTTATACTGGAGATCGGTCCGGGTATCGGAACTATGACCCAGTATCTTGCGGAGGCTGCCAGAGAGGTGGCTGCTGTGGAGATCGACAGTTCGCTGATCCCGATCCTTAAGGATACGTTGAAGGACTGGGATAATGTTTCCGTGATCAATAACGATATCCTGAAAACGGATATCAAAAAGATCGCAGATGAGAAAAACGGCGGTAAGCCTGTGAAGGTGGTTGCGAATCTGCCGTATTACATTACGACTCCGATCATCATGGGGCTTTTTGAGAAGAATGTTCCTGTGGATTCGATCACTGTCATGGTGCAGAAGGAGGTTGCAGACCGTATGCAGGTTGGTCCCGGTACCAAGGATTACGGTGCTCTTTCCCTGGCTGTGCAGTATTATGCGAAGCCGGAGATCGTTGCGAATGTACCGCCGAACTGTTTTATGCCGCGGCCGAAGGTTGGAAGTGCGGTGATCAAGCTGACGCGTTATGAGAAGCCGCCGGTGGATGTGAAGGATGAGGGGCTTATGTTCCGTCTGATCCGTGCATCTTTTAACCAGAGGAGAAAGACGCTTGTGAACGGGATCAGAAATTCCGGAGATTTTTCCCTGAGTAAGGAGGAGATCGAGGATGTGTTCAACAGGTGTGGTCTTCCGCTGAACATCAGGGGTGAGGCGCTGACGCTGGAGCAGTTTGCGATGCTTGCCAACTGTATTTATGATGAGAAAAATTAATATATGATAAACGCAAAAAGAGCCCGGGCAGCTGTTCCGGGTTCTTTTTGCGTTTCCGGACGGGAATGTTGGAGAGGTTTCCTGTCCGGATCTATATATTTGTCATAGAAAGGAGGTTATGTCTGAGGTGTCAGACATAAGTAAGTAATGAAAAATTTACATTTTTTATTTTACTGATGAGATGTTAGGAAAGTTTGTTTAAAATATGAAAATATTGTGAATATATTTTTGGTAATAGACATAAAGTCTGAATGGTGTGGGTGGGAATGGGGAAAATTACGGTTTACAGAGGGGTGGGGGTGTGTGGTATACTGAGGGGCGTCGAAAAGGTAATGATGAGGTAATAAAAAGGCAGTAAAAGATAGTTAAAAATAGTAAAAGGCAATTTTTGATAAGGGCTGGTGCCCGTATGGAGGTTGAATATTATGAGAAGATTGAACAAGGTTACAGCTTTGGTTATTGCGGGTGTTATTTCATGTACATCTCCGATGATGGTTATGGCGTCTGATTCTGGTTCTGTTATGAGTCAGGCGGAGGAGATCCTGAAGGATAATGAGGTTGGGTCTCTTGCTTCTGATCCGGATAAGGTTGGGGATATCATTGTTTATGTGAAGGGGCTTTTTGATTCTAACCAGATCACGGATGATGAGATTTCTCAGGGGATCGATGAGGCTGCGGATCATTTTGGGGTGAGTCTTAATGAGGATGATAAGAGTTCGCTGGTTAATATTATCAGTAAGTTCCGTGGGATTGAGATGAGTGATGATCAGATCAAGGGGTATGTGAGTGATGCTTATAGTACTTTGAAGGATATGGGTGTTACGAAGTCTGATGTGAAGAATATTTTTGAGAAGGCGATTGAGTTTATTAAGGGGATGCTTTCACGGCGGTGATGGTTTGTGATGGCTGGTGTTTTTGATGATGTTTTAGATGGAGTTTGAGTTAGAGGGTGAGGGTTGTGGCTCTTTTGTTGGGGTTGTTGTTGGTTTGTTTGGTTGAGATGTACAATATGTACAATGTTTAGGGTTTTGGTTTTGTTTGTGAATGTGGTGTTTTTATAAATTGGGGGAGGGTGTTTTGAAAAAAATTGTGCAAATGCGCTAATTGTTTACGAGATGTTCATTGTTTGTTCATATTTGTCTGGTAGTATAGGGATAGTTCGAAAGAACGTTACGAAAGACGCTGTAATGGTGTGTATCTGTATCATTACACATACAATTTTTTTCATAATAATCGCCCCGGTAAGCCACTACCGGGGCACTCCTCGTTTTTGGGCCTTTTTTGGGCTCTTTTTTTTGTGGGTGGGGATGGAGGGAGGGAGGGACGGACGGACTGCCGGAGGGGCGGCTGCATGGTCGTGCCTGGTGCGGTCGTTTCGCCGGGTCATACTAAGCGTCTGAGTCTTCTGCCGTGCAGGGCGCCCCATAACTCGCCATGTACGCTGATGCGTACCTGGCTCAGACAGATGG